>NZ_JBEZGX010000033.1:0-100599 GCF_040650235.1 Kitasatospora sp. NPDC048722 | reverse complement strand
ACGATCCCGACCAAGCGCTCGGAGATCTTCACCACGGCCGAGGACAACCAGCCGTCCGTGCAGATCCAGGTCTACCAGGGCGAGCGCGAGATCGCCGCGTACAACAAGAAGCTCGGCATGTTCGAGCTGACCGGCCTGCCACCGGCGCCGCGCGGCCTGCCCCAGATCGAGGTCACCTTCGACATCGACGCCAACGGCATCATGCACGTCGCCGCCAAGGACCTCGGCACGGGACGGGAACAGAAGATGACCGTCACCGGCGGCTCCTCCCTGCCCAAGCAGGACATCGAGCGCATGATGCGCGAGGCCGAGCAGCACGCCGAGGAGGACCGTCGCCGCAAGGAGGCCGCCGAGACCCGCAACCAGGCCGAGCACCTCGTCTACTCCACCGAGAACCTTCTCCAGGACAACCCGGACAAGATCCCGTCAGACGTCACGTCCGAGGTGAACGAGGTCCTGGCGGACCTGAAGGACAAGCTCAAGGGCGAGGACACCACAGCCATCCGCACCTCGATGGAGCGCGCGGCCACCGTCGTACAGAAGATCGGCACCGCCCTCTACGCCCAGCCCGGCGGTCCGCAAGCCGCGGCCGGCGCCGGCCCGACGCAGAGCCGCGACGAGGAGGAGGTCGTCGACGCGGAGATCGTCGACGACGAGAAGCCGAGAACGGATGCCGGCTGAGCCGAACCAGCGGTCCGGGCCGGGGCCCCGCGCGTGCTCCCCGTCGAGCACGACCAGGACCTGGCCCGGAAGGTTTCCGCAGGGGCGTCCGGGCTCCGGAGCGCGCCGGAGGGCGTGCCGGGCCGCGTGGGCGCGGCAGGCGAGGGCCGGGGCCCCGGCGTGCACGACGGCGGTACGGCTCCGTTGGTGAAGCATGGCCGTGACGGTGCCTCGGCCGCCACCCCGCCGACGGACTGCCACGCCCGGCAGCGGGTCGGCTTCGGGCCGGCCACGGTGTGCCTCCCCCAGCGGTGGTCCCGGGTCGGCAGGCCCGGAACGCGGTGGGGCCCGGAGCCGCCGGTGGTGGCGGCTCCGGGCGGGCTGAGGTGCGTCGGTCAGGCGGTCGGCGGGGCGACGTAGCCCGCGACGTGCAGGTCCTGGGCGCCGCCGACGGCGGTCCTGGGGTCGAGGTGGGTGCGGAGGGTGACCTTGTCGCTGTAGTTGCCCTCGACGGTGTCGAGGGTGCCGTCGCCGTGCACGGCGACCACGACGCCGACGTGGCCGCCCGGGGTCTCCTTGGCCGGCTTGCCGTAGACCACCAGGTCACCGGGCTGCGGGTGGGCCGAGCCGACCGGGTGCCACAGGCCGTGCTGCTCGCCCCAGTAGCCGACGCCGCGGCCGGTCAGATCGGCGGGCACCTCCTTGACGCCGGCCTCGCGCCAGGTCCACTCGACGAAGGCCGCGCACCACCCGGTCTTGCAGGTGTGGCTCTTGTTCGGGAAGTACTTGTCGCACGCCGCCGTGCCCTCGCGCACCCCGATCTCGCCCCGGGCGACCGAGACGATCCGGTCGCGGAGCGCGGCGGCGGTCCGCGTGGCGGGGCCGTCGATGACGGTCCGCGCGACGTGCCGGCTGCCGGACGGGAGGGTGTCAGCGCCGGCCGTGCCGACGCCGAGGACGCCGGTGACCACGAGGGCGGTGCTGAGCGCGGCGGCGGTACGGGCCCAGGCGGTGCGGGACTTGAGCGCGACGGGCAGGGCGCGGCGGTGGTTCGGGTTCACGGGAGTTCACTCCTTCGGGTGCGGCCCCGGTCCGGGCATGACGAGGAAACCCCGGACGGGGCTGGCAAGTTGGCGACTGTCGGCGAGTGCCGACGGCAATCACGATCTCATCGGTCCTGGTCCGCCGGTAGCCTGGGCGCGTCCCAGTTGTCCCATCGCCCGCCGGGCTGTCCCACACGCCTGTGACCTGCGAAGATGCGGGGACTTGGGACAGCGGGGGGCTGCCGAGGAGGAGGCAGATGACCGGCCCCAGGCCCACGCGCGGGCGAGCCATCCCGGTACCGCGTCCGCCGGACGTCCAGGACTGGACGCAGCTGATCACCGCCCTGACGACGGAACTGGACCTCCAGGGCCGAGCCATGCAGAGCAGGTCCGCCAAGGCCGGCACTCCGGTCGGGAAGAGCACCTGGCACCGCGTGCTGTCCGGTCACACCCTGCCCTCGGCGTCCGTCCTCGATCTGATGGTCGGCAGCGGCAGGTTCACGGAGGAGCAGTGCCGCGGACTGGTGGCCGCCTGGGAGAAGGCCGCCGGCTGCCTGGACCGGATCGACGCAGCCCGGCGTTCCGGCGGGCCGGCGCCGCGAGAGCCGGGCGAGCCTGGCGAGCCGCGAGAGCCGCGAGAGCCGCGAGAGCCGGAACGAGGAGAGGCCGAGGGCCGACCGGTCGGGCCGCAGGAAGTCGAACCGCACCGCGGGCCCGGGGCGCCGTCGACCCCGGGCCCGAGGCGCACCCGGCGGTTGGTCGGCCGGATCGCGGGGGCGGCCTCGGTCGCGGCCGCGTGTGCCGCCCTCACCGTCTACCTGGCCGGCCGCGGCCTCGACCCCACCACCACCGAGGGGTCCGCCGACACCGCCAGTACGACGGCCGCAGCGAGCCCGTCGGCCGCGACGGGCGCACCGGCCGCCGGCGGATCGGCCTCCGCGAGCACACCGCCGGTCGCCGGCACACCCGTTGCGGCGAGCGCACCGGCCGACCCGGCGTCGCAGCCGCCACTGAGCCGGCCCGCGCCGCCGACCGAGCACCCCGGCGTCGAGAAGGGCTCGCTGGGCGAGGACAGCCGCTGCAGCGGCCCGTACCCGGGTCCCGCAGTCGTCACCTGGCGGGTCTGCGTGCGGGTGGAGGCCGACCGGGTCTCCGTCGCCCTCAAGGTGACGAATCGCGCGAGCGTGCCCACCAAGGCCAAGGTGCGGCTCGAGTTCGCCCGGGCCGGGAAGGTCTACCCCTGCCCCGGCGCGCCCGGCGCCCATGTCATCGACCTGGCCGCCGGGACCACCGTGATCACCCCGCCCGCCGACTGCGCCACCGTGCGCGAGCCCACCCCCCTCGCCTACCAGGGCCTCGGCCGGGTGGTCGCCGCCGATGCGACCGACGCCGCCTACAACGTCTCCCCCACTGCGTCCGTGCGTCCGGACCGGCCCACCATCTGGCGGCCCGACCTCATCGACTAGCGGGACGGCGCGAAGGCCTCGCCGTCCGCGAGCGATCCGCGTGGGATCGGACCGCACCGCCTCTCGGCGCGGCCGCTCCGGCCGCCATCGCGCCTCACCCGGTTTCCGTCCTCACGAACCGTGGCCCCCGGGCATCAGCTCCGTCCCGCCCAGGAAGGTCAGCCCGGCCGCGTCGTTCAGCTCGTGGGGAGGACGGGCCAGCGCGAGCTGCAACGCCTGCACCGGGTCGACGCCGACGATCGCCGTCACTCGGTCGGCGACGCCGGGGTGTCCGGTGATCCGGTACGGGCAGGACCAGTCCGGCCCCTCCGGGTCGCGGCAGGGCACCCCGACCGCCAACAGCACCGGCGACCGTCCGGGGCGGGCCGCGCCGTCCCGGGATCCGACCCATGCGGAGACCGGGGCAGCGGGTGGCCGTTCAGCGGTTCACCGCCCGCATCCCGTCCTCGTCGTAGCGTTCGCCCGCCGCCTCGGGCAACTCGGCGTCGATGCGGGTCAGGTCCTCGTCGGTCAGCTCGACGTCGACCGCGCCCGCGTTCTGCTCCAGGTAGGTGCGGCGTTTGGTGCCCGGGATCGGCACGAGGTGCTCGCCGCGGGCCAGTACCCAGGCGATGGCTAGCTGGGCCGGGGTGACGCCCTTCTCCGCGGCGATCTCCTTCACCTTCTCCGCGAGCCGGAGGTTGGCCGCCAGATTGGCCTCGGTGAAGCGCGGGTTGGTGCGGCGGAAGTCACCCCGGTCCAGCTCGTCCGGGGAGCTGAAGCGGCCCGCGAGGAAGCCGCGGCCCAGCGGGGAGTACGGCACGAAGCCGATTCCGAGCTCCCGGCAGGTGGGGAGCACCTCGGCTTCCACGTCCCGCGTCCAGAGCGAGTACTCGCTCTGGACGGCGGCGACCGGGTGAACGGCGTTGGCGCGGCGGATGGTCTCCGCGCTCGCCTCGCTCAGCCCGATGTACCGCACCTTGCCCTCGGCGACCAGTTCGCCGAGCGCACCGACGGTCTCCTCGATGGGCACGGCCGGGTCGACCCGGTGCTGGTAGTACAGATCGATGCGGTCGGTACCGAGCCGTTCGAGCGAACCGTGGACGGAACTGCGGACGTGCTCGGCCGAGCCGTCCTGGCGCCCCACCGTCGACATGTCGCCCGGAACCGCGCCGTCCATCCGGTAGTTGAACTTCGTGGCGATCACGTACTCGTCACGGTGTCCCCGGACGGCCTCGCCGACCAGGGACTCGTTGGTGAGCGGTCCGTAGACCTGCGCCGTGTCGAGGAAGGTGATGCCGAGCTCCAGGGCGCGCCGGATGGTCGCGACGCCCTCGCCCTGGTCGGCCGTGCCGTAGAAGGCGGACATCCCCATGCAGCCGAGGCCGACGGCCGACACCTGGAGGTCCCGCAGACTGCGCTGTTGCATGTGACGTGCCAGCCCTTCGTCTCGTCCTTCCCGCGGCCCGACGCGCTTGCGAACGCCCCGGTCCTGACGACCGGCCGGGCCCCGTGCTCCCGGAGAGGACCCTACGGCGCCGAGGCCTTCCGGAGGCGGACCGGCACGGCGGGGCACGGGTCCCCGTGCGGGGTGAGCCGGCGTGCTCGTCCGACCGCCGGGCCGGCTCGCGGCACGGACCGGACCGGGGTGGCTCCGTCCGGTCGACGGTGGGCCGAGAGCTGAGCCGGTGCAACGTCAGGAACGAGTGGGCTCGGTCGACGTCGTCCGACCGAGGGTTCACGTGCTCGACGGACGTGAGTCCGCCGGCGTGGATCCGAACCCGCCGTCACGGCCCGGACGCAGCAGCGCCTCGGGGTGGCGGCGGAGGACGACGGTGGCGCCCGTCGGCCGGGCCGGCGGCATGCACTATGTTGAACGTGTTCAAAGTTCGGCGGGTGATCGTGTCGAGCGATGTCGAACGACTGGAGAGCCGGGGGCTGGGCAATGGATGACGCGGTGCCGTGGACTCTGCTGGGGTTGTGGGTGGTGGTCTCGCCCGTCGCCGTGCTGGCGGGTGGCGGCTGGCTGCTGTGGCGGTCCGCCCTGGCGGGCCGGTGGTCGGCTCCGCTGAGGATGCCGGGCGTCGTCGGGCTCGTGGCGGCCGGGGTGGCGGGTTGCGCCTATACCGAGGGGCTGCTCTCGGCGCCCTGGCTCGACATGAAGGATGCCTGCCTGTCCCTGAACCTCCGTGACGGTGTCGTCAGGGAGCGCCTCTTCCCGATCAGCGAGCGGTGCGTGGAGCGCGGCGCCGACGGCGGTGTCGAACTGGTGCCGGGATGGGTGAATCCGCTCGTGGTGGGTGGCGTCCTGGTCGCGGTCGCGGGGTTCACCGTCGCCGCCGTCCGCCGGGTGGGCCGCCATCGGGCCGAGCGCCGACGCCGGGAGGAGCTGGAGTGGGCCGAGCTGGAGGCCGGGAGCTGGCGGAGGATGCCGGATCGTCAACTCGACTGACTGCGACGGCGGGCCGTCAACGGGCCCGGCGCCCCGCTCGCCACCTCCCACCTCACCGCCGACGCCGCCGACGCCGCCGAGCACTCCGGACTCCCCGCGACCGCGCCGTCATCATGGGCTATCACGTCCAGGCGTGGGCACCGCCCGCGAAGCCGGCACGGTTCACAGCCAGTCGTTGCGGCGGAACGCCCGGAAGATGAACACGCAGACCGTCGCGGTGAACACCAGCACCGCCGGATAGCCGAACGTCCAGTGCAACTCCGGCATGTGGTCGAAATTCATGCCGTACACACCCGCCACCATGGTCGGCACCGCCGCCAGTGCCGCCCAGGCACTGATCCGGCGCATGTCGGTGTTCTGCTGCATCGACAACCGCGCGATGCTGGCGTCCAGGATGCTGGAGACCAGTTCGTCGAAGGCCAGGATCCGCTCCTTCACCTGCGCGTGGTGGTCCGCGGCATCCCGAAGATAGGCGGCTATCGCGGCCGGCACCTCCGGCAGGGAACCGTCCGACAGCCGCTGCAACGGGAGTGCCAAGGGCGCGACCGCCCGCTTGAACTCCAGCAACTCCCGCTTGAGCTGGTATATCCGCGCCGAGTCGTCGGTCCGCTCCTGCGAGAACACCGCCACCTCCAGCTCCTCCACGTCCCGCTCGAAGGAGTCCGCCGCCTCCAGGTAGCCGTCCACCACGTGGTCGGCCACCGCGTGCAGAACGGCCGTCGGCCCCAGCGCCAGCAGTTCCGGCGTGGCCTCCAGACCACGCCGCACCCCGGTCAGCGCGCGAGCGCTCCCGTGTCGCACCACGATCGCGAACCCCGGCCCCACGAACACCATGATCTCCCCGGTGTCCACGATCTCGCTGGTCGCCGTCACCTTCTCGTGCTCGACGTACGTGATCGTCTTCAGCACCAGGAACAGGGTGTCCCCGTACCGCTCCAGCTTCGGCCGCTGGTGCGCCCGCACCGCGTCCTCCACCGCGAGCGGGTGCAGCTCGAAGGCCGCCGCGATCTCGGCGAACTGCTCCGCAGACGGCTCGAACAGGCCGATCCACACGAACCGGCCGTCCTTCTCGCCGATCCGCTCCAGCACGTCCGAAAGATCGACCGCCCCGGGCAGCCGCCGTCCGTCCTCGTACAGCGCGCAGTCCACCACCGCTCGCGTGACCATCACCCACCACCTTTCGGAAGCCACCGCCGTCGGCCTGCCAACCTACCGGCTGCGTCCAGGCGGCCGTAGCCACCTCCCGCCCTCGGCCCTTGTGACGCCGCCGCCACTGCGCCCGGTGCCGGCCCCGGCCACCCACCGCAGCGCCCGCGGCAGGCTGCGATCACGCCGGCGCGCGGCCGGTGACCGGTCCGGCGAACGCGAGAAGGGTGGCGGCGGCCAGTGGCACGTTCACCGGCCGCCGGTAGCGCACCGCGAGCACTCGCTGGAGCGATCCGAGGGCCGCCAGGGTGAGCAGGCGGTGGCCGGGATCCCTCACCAGCCGCCGGCCAGGGCGTCGCGCTGCTGCGCCAGGAACGGCCCGGCCGGCGACGGGGGCACGCGGCGCGGGGAGCGGCACGGCCGTCTCCCGTCTCGTCGTCTCCGACGCGACCGAGTTCTCCACGGCTGCCGTACCACTCGGCGTTCCCGCCGGCATCGCGCGCCCCGGCCCTGTCTTCACACGGGCCCCGCCGAACCGCCCCCGGAGGAACCCGCCGGGGGCGGGATTCGGCAAACGGTTCACCGCCAGGCCCCACGCCCGGGCGGCGAACCGTTTCCTCGCAGATCACGCTAGGTGCGGCCGCACGTCCGCCGGCCCGCCCTGACGCGTCCTTGATGCGGTCGGCCGCCGTCTTGACGCAGCATTGTCGCCACTGCTCAGGGCTGGTGGCGGTACTCGATGTGCCCGGTTCGGTGATCAGGTGGCGATGCGGGGGCGGCGGTCGACCACCCCGATCCCGGTCCGGTCGGTGTGGTGGCCGGCGGTGCTGACGCCCATGTGGCGGCCAGTCAGATCTTCAGGGCCCTCACCCGCACCCGTCGTCGCGGCCACGCGGCGGGCAGGCCGGTGGCCAGCGCCACAGCGGCGAACAGGGCGAGATGACCTGCCTCGGCGCCCGACCAACCGAGTTCGGCGTAGCGGTGTTCGGTGAAGCCGTCGAAGAACAGCCAGGCCGAGATGGCCGTGAGTGGCGCGGCCTGCGGCCGGGAGACGGTCCCCATCAGGGCGCAGAGCGCGGCGTACGCGCCCACGGCGGGCCACCCCGTGCGCACTCCGGCGGCCAGGGCGAGCCCGGCCGCGAGTACGGCACCCGCGACGAGCGTGACGGCGACGGACGTCCCCGGCGACAGCCGCCGGAGCACCGGGTAGTACGTGCGGCCGCCGGGCCGGGCGGAGTACATCTGCACGGACGGGTACTCCTCGTGCCACTCGTGCCGTCGGGCCGGCGGGCGCCGGCGGTGCGGCTCCCCAGCAAAGGCCCCGGTCGGGAACGGGAGGCGCGTTCTTGACGCGATCCTGATGCGCACGGGCGTGATCCGAACGAAATCTTGACGGCGCGCCGCATCAGGCACCCGAATGCCGACGGCCGGACGGGCGTCAGGGTTTCGTCAGAGCCGGGCCCGTCGGCGCCAGGCTTCCGTCAACCCGGGTGCGCCGGAGCCGCACCGGGTGAGCCACTGGTGCCGTGTCCGCCCCTACCGCCATGACCCCTCTCCTGCCCTCCGCCAGCCGACTGCCCTTCGAGGAGCCCGGCACCGAGGCGATCGCCGCCCACGTCGAGCGCACCGGCCACGGCGGCTGGTGGGCCGACCGGCCCGACTCCGCCCGGGTGCTCCTGGTGCACAGCGGGCCCGAGCGTCTGCTCCGCGGTGACCCGCGACACCTCGACCAGTCGGCCCTGGCCCCGCTCGGACGCGGCCAGTTCACGGCGCCGGACCACTTACCTCCGCAGATCCATGGTCCCCCGGTGCGGGCGCAGCGCACGGCCGCAGCGGCGGACGGACGAGCGGGGGGTGCGGGCCCCGGGTCTTGCCCGGCGGCGGGCGGACCCGGACGGCGGTTCCGGGCTTCGGCCTCTGACCGGCCCTGGAGGCCGCGCGACGGCGAGGCCGGGGCTCGCTGGTGCGCCACCGGCCCGCCCTACGGTGTCGGGGCCGGACGGCGAGCTCATCGCTGCTCCGCCCGGTCCCGCGTCGGCCGAGCCGGAACCCGATCCCGCCCGCCTGGCACAATCGTGCGATCATGACGGCGCGGTCATGAACTCCCCGCGGGCGGGGAAGGACTGACGCCGGGGGAGGAAGAGGGGAGGGCTCCGTGGCGTTCACCGCGATGCACGGAGATCGGGGCCGACTGGACGCGACACAGGACGACCTCGGCTGCGGATGGGCGTGGACCGCGGTCCACCGCGCGAGGCCGCGGGTGCCGCTCGCGTGCCCGGAGTGCGGACACGGCCTCCACGCGAAGGTCTCGCCGGCCGGGCTGCGGTTCTTCGCCCACGACCGCGGAGCACCCACCTGCGGGCTGGCGCAGGAGAGCATGGAGCACCACCTCGTGAAGCTGCGGCTCGCACACGCCGCACGGGCCGCCGGCTGGTACGCCGACCTCGAAGTCCGCGCCCCGGACGGCAGCTGGCGGGCCGACGTCATGGCCTCCTCCTCCGACGGCACCCACCGCATGGCGTGGGAGGCGCAACTCTCCCCGATCACCCGCGACGAGGTCCGCGAGCGCACCGAGCGGTACGCCGCCGACGGCATGGACGCCTGTTGGGTGGCCTTGTCCGCCCGGACGTGGGTCGGCGCCGTCCCGTCCATCGTCGTCTCGGCGCCCCGGCCCGGCGCCGGCGACCAGTGGACCGCGGACAGCGGACTCAGCCGGTTCACCGTCACCCCGTGCCGGAAGAAGTGCCGATGCCCACACGGACACGGCGAATGGAAGACCGTCACCGCCCCACTGGACGACTTCGTCGCGTGGGTCCTCGGCCGCCGCGTCATCCCCCACCGGATTCCCGCCGGCGAGGACGACCACCGGACGCTGTGGACCGCACCGCGATACGTCGAGCAGGCGGCCGCGCACGCCGACGCCGACCAGCGCCACCGGACCGAGCGCAAGGAACGCGACGAGCGGCGCCGGCACGAGCGGCACGCCCGCCCGGTGGGGAAGGACTGGCGGACCGCCATGCCGCTCGGACGCCGATGGCGGCTGGAGGCCGCAGCCGCCCGATGGACGGAGAAGGACAGCGGACGACCCGCCCGGCTCGCCCACGAACAGATCACCGACGACCGCTGGGCGGGCGGCCTGCCCGTCTACGTCTCCGGCCACCCCTACGCCGTGCTGCTCCCCTCGGCCGGCCACGCCGACTGGAGCGCGCTCGCCGGCCTGGTCATACTCACCGTCGGCGACGGCGAGCGCCGACGGACCGTCGAACACGCGCCCGCCCTCACCCGGGTCGTCGACCTGGCGGCCTGGCACTGACGGCGCGCGAGATGCGATCGACGGCCCGTGGTGGGGCTGGTCGGGGTCGCGGCGTGCGACGCCCCGTGGGGAGGCGAGTCCGAGCATCCGCTCCCGTGCGAGCAGCGGGACGCTTCGGTCCTTCGCCGCACCGCGCCTGCCGACCCGTCCACGAGCAACAGCACCGGACTCTCGACGTCGTGAGGGTCGGTTCGCGCGGCCAGGACGACGACCTCCTGGGTCCTGCTGCGGTCGATCGGCTGGTGGGGCACGCTCGACGGGATGTGGGTGTACCTGCTCCGTCGTCAGCGGCGGAATCACCGTGCCGCTCCGGCAGGGCCCGCGCGCCAGGCCGTGGGGAAGGCTTCGCGATTCGCACCTCCGGTCGGCGACGACCCCTTGCACGTCCCGTCAGCGGGCGAGTACGTGGCCGTCGTCGGGGCGGTGGTCGCGGGAGCGGCGCAGGTCGGTGGTGACGTAGGTGCGTTGCAGCCAGCGGTCCGCTCCGTCGTAACGGGGCCGGAAGGAGGTGCGACCGTGGACGGTGACGCGGTTGTCGATGACGACCAGGTCGCCGGGCGTGAGGCGCAGGGTGCGGGCACTCACCTCGCAGGCGCGCCCGAATTCGGCCAGCGCCGCGGTGGCCCGAGGGGTGAGCGGGGTGGTGACGAGCTGGGCCATGCGGATGTCGGGATCCTCGGCTGCTCCGGACAGCACCGGCCGGGGTTCGGTGTCAGGCTCGCCGGTGGCGGTGCCGGGGCCGAAGGAGGGTGGCCGCGTGGTGATGAACTCCGGTGCGAACAGGGCTTGGCGGCCGGCCGTGGAGAGGAGCGGCAGCGCCTCGCGAAGGCCGGCGACGCGCATGCCGGCGATCCGGTCGTGGTCAGCCCGCAGGCACAGGAAGACCACGTGGTCCGGTGGGTGAGGATGGAATCCGTTCTCGGTGTGGAAGGACAGCGGCACCGAACCGGCGTTGCCGTGGAACGTCTCCTGTCCGGGCACGGGCACGACATCCTGCACGAGGGCGCCCGACTTCTCGGCCAGGTAGGCGAGCGGCTCGCCGAGCCCGCAGGCCACCATGGTGAGCACCGCGGCCGGAACGGTCGCCTGGCGCTGGACCGAGCCGGGTACGGCCGGGGTCGCCGGCAGGGCCGCCTGGTCGACGGGCAGGCCGCCGATCACCAAGGTGCCGTGCGGGCCGGAGTGCCTCCGGAACCGGCGCACCGCGCGGCGCAGCGACAGCGGGAGGTCCTCCCAGGCGTCCCGGGCCCGTTCCACCCACTGGGGGCTGTCGACCTGGTCGTGCCCGCTGCCACACAGGGTGCGGGCCAGCCGCTCGCACGCGTCGGCATCGGCCGGATCCAGTTCCCAGTCGGCCGCCGCAGTGGGTTGGACAGTGCCGGGCGTCGTTCCGGGCATCAAGGTCTCCTACCGGGGGTGCGGATGGCGGACATGCGGACTCAGGAGTGGCGCAGGCCGGTCACGGCGTCGGCGACGTAGTGGTCGCCGAACCGGATCAGGGGGGCGTACTGGGCCGCACGGCGATGGCGCATGAGCCGTAGTTCGGCGACGGCATTGTCGGGGCCTTCGGGCCGCTGAGCGATGGAGCGACGCAGATGGACCATCGAGTACGCGAGGGTGACGTGCCGTTCGGCGTCCACGATGTCGGCCTCCAGGAGGGCACCCCGCGCCTCTGCCAGCTCGGGGGCACGGTCCGCCAGCTGCTCGAAGGACTCGGGCACCAGCGCGAGCAGGTCCTTCATCGCCGCCCGGAACAGCTTGTAGCCGCGGTGCTGGCGCCCGCTCAACGGGACGTCCGTCGACGGAGGCGCCATGGTCTGGCGTATCGCCGCCATGTAGTAGTCGGCCGGGATCGTACTCGCGTGGTTCATGGCCGCTGGGAAGCCGCGGACGTACACCGTCGCATCCGCCAGGCGCAGCAGCGCGACATCACCTTCCCCGTGCCGCAGTTGGCGGGCGGCGTCGGCCACGGCGACCGCGGCGCAGACGTTGAACAGGACATGAACCTGGTGGCCGATGAGCCACCGAGCGCTCCACACCGTCTCCAACGACGGACCGTCCCCGGCGTCGGGGACAGTCACCGCCGGAACGGAGCCGGGGTCGTCGCCCGGTACTGCGCCGGTGAGGTCGAGCACCGACTGCCGCATGGCCGCAACCTCCAGCGCCAGGTCGGCACCCGACAGCGGAGCGTCGCACAGGTCCTCCAGGCCGCGGTGGATGACCATGGCGCCGTGCAGGGCGGCCTGCTGATCCGACAGCTCCACCTCGCGGACCCGGAAGTACGACTGACTGGTCGACTCCGCCGGAACATCCTCACCGGCCAGCGCCGGAGCCAGAGCCGACAGCGCGGCCACCAGTTCACCGGCAGCCGCAGTGGCCTGCCGCAGCGCGACCGCCCGCTCGACAGGCCGGTCGTGGGTCGCCACCCCGGCCAGCACGCGCGCGGTCCGCCCCGCCTCGGCATCGGTCCGCGGGCCGAGCACCGGAACTGACCGCCCGGCTCGGGGTTCACGGAAGACAGCGACAGCGGGATGACCGGCGACCGGTGATGAGCCCATGGTTGAAGTACTTTGCCAGGAACACGCCACACGAAACCCTGACCGGCAGGAGCGCGGCCGGCGGCGTCCAGTGCGTCTGCGGCCTCATCCGAGGCGGCACCAGGACGGGCAGACCGGGCCGGCCGCCTCGAAGGGGCCTGTTCGCGATCGATCGGCCGCGCGACTGCTTCATCCGCTCCTGCCACGTCGAGCAGGTGCAGGAGCCTGCCCGGACCGGTGGCCCCGCTCGGCAGGGCGAAGGCCCGTGGCCGCCGGGCCGCCGATGCGTCCGATGCGCGTCGGGCGAGTCAGGCGTAGTCGGCGCCCGGTGGTGTCGAACAGGGCGATCAGGCGCTGACAGATGTCGTCGTCTGGCATGCTGTGGCCTCCTTCACGGTCTGCGCCGTGGCGCGGTGGGTGCGTTCGATGGCCTGTCCCCAGTAGGTCCCGGCGATCATCAGCACGGCACCGAGGGCGGCCCAGGCGGTGAGCCGTTCGCCGCCGAGGCCGAACCCGACGGCGACGGCCCAGATCGGTTCGGTTCCCAGCAGCAGGCTCGCCCGGCTGGCGGAGGTGCGTTGCACGGCCCGGGTCTGGGCGAGGAAGGCGAACACGCTGCAGAACAGGGCGAGATAGACCAGCTGGGTCCAGGTGGTGGCACTGCTGTGGGCCAGGTCGGGCAGGTGGCCGAGGGCGGCCGGCAGGAACAGTGCCGAACCGACGGCGGTCTGGACGCTCGTCAGGTGGAGCGGGTCCACGGGCCGTCCGGCGGTCAGCCGTCCGACGAGCGCGACGTGCCCGGCCCGTACGACCGCGGCGGCGAGCATCAGGGCGTCCCCGAGTCGCGGCGCATGCAGTCCGGTGCTTGAGCTCAGCAGCCCGACGGCCAGGACGCACAGGCCGGCGGCGAGGAAGAACGTCGCGGGCAGGCGGCGGCCCGCGCTCCGGTCCATCAGCGGAGTGAGCACGATGGTCAGGCTGATGATCAGACCGGCGTTGGCGGCACTCGTATGTGCCACCCCGTAGGTCTCCAGCACGAGGACGGCCGCCTGGGTGACGCCCAGAACGGCCCCGGTGCGCACCTCGTCGCGGGTGGGGCGCCGCGCCCGGCGGCCGAAGCCGACCAGGGCGCCGCAGGCGAGCGCGGATATCGCGTACCGGGCGAACAGCACCACCAGGACCGGGAGCGCGGCGGTGGCCGTCTTGGCCGCCAGATAGCTGGAGCCCCAGACGAGTGCGACCAGGAGGAGTACCGCATCGGTGCGGCGGGCAACGGGCATGCCCCCACGCTGCCCGACCAGGGAGTTGAAGGCCATCACCAACTTCTTCAACGAACCTGTAGCAGCCCTACACTGTCCGCGTGGACGAGAGGCAGCTGCGGGTCCTGCGGGAACTGGGAGAACTGGGGAGCATCACCGCGGTCGCCGAGGCGCTGCACGTGACGCCGTCCGCGATCTCGCAGCAGCTGAGGCTGCTGCAGCGTTCGATTCCCGTCCCGCTCACCGAACGCGCCGGGCGCCGGGTGGTGCTGACGGACGCCGGGCGAGCCCTGGCGGTGGCGGCCATCGAGGTCGAGAGCGCTCTGGCCAGGGCGCGCCACACCGTCACCGACTTCGTGGAACAACCGGACGGCGAGGTCTCGGTGGCGGCGTTCCACAGCGCCGCGTCGGCGTTCTTCCCGCTCCTGCTGCGCGGCCTCGCCGGCGCGGGTCACCCTCGTCCGGCGCTGTCCGACGAGGATGTCGCCCAGGACCGCTTCCCCGCCCTCACCCGTGACCACGACCTCGTACTCGCTCACCGCCTCGACCACGCTCCGCCCTGGCCGCGCACCGTGATCGCCCTCACCTTGCTGCGCGAGCCCCTCGACGTCGCGCTGCCGGCCGACCACCCGCTGGCCTCCGAGCCGCGGCTCTCACCGCAGGACGTGGCCGACCAGCCGTGGATCACGGTCCACGACGGCTTCCCGCTGATGGCCACCATCGAGGCCATCGCCAGCGCCGCCAACCGCCGGCTCGACATCGTCCACCGCATCAACGAATTCGCGGTGGTCGCCGAGGTGGTGGCCGCCGGCGGCGGGCTGGCCCTGATGCCGCGCTGGACCACCCGTCCGCACCCCGACGTCGTCCTCAGACCGCTGAGCGGAGTCCAGGCCCTACGGCACGTCGACGTGCTCCACCGGCCCGAGCGAACCGCGCGGAAGGCCGTCCGGACGGTCCTCGCCGAACTGCACCGCGCCGCCGGGACGATCCGGGCCCGGGACACCGGCGCGCCCCGGCCGGACACCGGCTCCCCGGGCGGTCCGTGATCGCCGCAGGAGTGTGAGGTGTTCCGCCGCCAGGTGCACGGCACGGGCGCCGTCGGTCGGCTCGCGGCGCCATTCGACGAGCAGCCAACCCCGGTGCGGCACCGGCACGTCGAACTCGACGGTGCTGCCGCTCACGACCGCCGGGACGGACTCCGGGGCGGCCAGCGGGCGAAGTAGCGTCGCCTCCGCTCCGGTGGGGATGTCCGGCAGGTGGATGCGGACGCGGGCCGGGTCGGCGCTGCCGTTGGCCACGGCGAGGCGCAGGCCGTCGGGGGTGCGGGAGAGTTGGGGGATCAGGTGGGGGCCGCCGGTCACCAGCGGCAGGGCCGGGACCTCGCCCTCCAGGTACCGGAGCATCGCGTGCAGCAGGTGCTGCCCGTCGTCGTCGCACGGCTGCAGGTGCACCGCCGTCGCGGCCAATACACAGACCCGGCCGCCGAGTTCATTGGCGTGGACGCACCGGCCCGGGCCCCACACCCGTAGGTCCGGGGTCAGGATCTCCGTCCAGGTCTCGGTGTCCGCCGCGGGCCGGAGCCGGGCGAGTGCGGGCTGGCCGTTGACGGTCAAGAACACGTCGCCGCGGCGCTCCAGCGCGTACGGGCCCGGTGCGGAGGCCGATTCCCTCCCCACCACCTCCTCGACCGTCACGCCGAGCAGCTTCCCGAACCCCCGCTCGTCGAGGATGCGCGCCGCCGTGCCGTCCAGCAGCAGTCCCCCGCCGAGCATCCGCCGGAGCTCCGCGTCGCCGTACGCCCATGCCACCTGCCCGAACAGCACCCGCACCGGCGCGTCCCCGGCCGTCACCGGGACGCCGTAGCGCAGCAGGAAGTCCGCCGCCGGGCCGGGGTCGACGGCCAGGTCGGCGAGGTCCCCGCCCCGGGCGGTCCGCACGTGGGCGGCCGCGTCCTGCCGCACCGGCAGCGCCACACCGTAGGTGTCCCCCTTCGACGCCGCGAGGTCGAGCGCAGGCCGCGACCTGCGCAGCAGCTCGGCCACGTGCGGGAAGCGCCCGGCCCGGCCGGACTGCATCGGGTGGAGGTTGAGGAACAGCGCGTCCGAGCCCGCGAGTTGGGCGGCGACGAGCTCGGACCACGTCTGGGTGTCGGACTTCGACCACGCGGTGTGCGGCCAGTTCTCGACCTCCGGTTCGCTGCGCACGTGCGCGGGCCGAAGCGCGCGCTGCACCTCCAGCATCCAGACGGAGAAGCTCAGTTCGCGCCCCGGCGCGTCGCAGTAGCGGGCGAAGTGCGGCCGGTGCGAGACCCGTCCGTCGATGGCGAGCGCGTCGAACAGGGCCGGCCAGTCGCGGCCCTCGACGGAGTGGACGCCGGGCTCGGAGCTCATCAGCCCGAGCTGCGTCCGCCCGTCCGACCGTTCGGCGACGGCCTTCGACATCGCCTCGGCCACGTCCAACTGAGCTTCGCGCCAGATCCGTTGGAGCTGCACGCGCCAGGGGTGGGGATCGCCGGGGGCCGTCACGGCGGCGACGGCCTGCTCCCGGGTCACCGTCTCCCCCACCGCCTCCGCCAGCCGGTCGAGCATCAGCGGCTCGAAGCCGCCGCCCCACCCCAGCGGCGCGTGGTTGTGGTAGCGGAAGTCGTCCTCCAGCCAGAGCACCCGAGGTCCGAGCTCGGCGTACCGCCCGTAGTGGGCGGTGATCCACGAGCGGAAGCGCGGGCACGCGAAGGACGCCTGGGCGGTGGCGACCGTCCCGGTCGGGCCGACCATCGGGGCGAAGCCCAGCCGGTCGACGCGCCCCCGGTCGGCGTGCCCGGCCGTCACCCAGGGGTTGAGGCTGACGTCGAGCCCGGCCTCCCGCAGCGCCTCCGAGGCGACCCGGGCGGTCTCGTACAGCCGGTCCTCGGCGGCACCGGACGGGTGCCCGGCATGGAACTCCTCGGCCCCGAGCAGCAGGACGACCTCGTCGACCCCCGACTCCCGGCAGAACGCCACCAGTTCGGCGACGTCGGACGCAGCGTGGAGCTGGAACCGCAGGTGGTACCTGGCGGGCACGGCGGGCCTCCTCACTTGGTGCTGCCGGCGGTGAGGCCGGCGCGCCAGAACCGCTGCAGGGACAGGAACAGGACGACCAGCGGGATCGCGGACACCATGGCCGCCGTGACGACGACGTTGAGCTGTGGCGCACCGGGCCCGATCGCCCGCTGGGACTGCCAGCCCACGACGCCGACGGTGACCGGCTGGAGGTGGTCGTCGGCCAGCATCAGCACGGGGAGCAGGTAGTTGGTCCAGATGGCGACGAACTGGAACAGGAACACGGTCACGAGCGCGGGCGACATCACGCGCAGCGCGATGGTGGCGAAGATCCGCAGTTCGCCGGCGCCGTCGATCCGCCCGGCCTCGATGAGCTCGTCCGGTACGGACGCGGCGGCGTAGACGCGCGCGAGGTAGACCCCGAACGGGCTGACCATGCTGGGCAGCAGCACCGCCCAGTAGCTGTTGACCAGGTGCAGTCGGGAGAACAGCAGGTACAGCGGCACGGCCAGCAGCGGCTGCGGCACGAGCACGGCGGCGAGCACGCCGTTGAACGTCAACTCCCGTCCCCGGAAGCGGTATTTGGCCAGAGCGTACCCGGCCATGGCGGAGATGAGGGTGCTGACGCCCGCGCCGCCGACGGCGTAGAGGGCGCTGTTGCCGAGCCACTCCCAGTAGATGCCGCCCTGCCGGGTGAACACCTGCTCCAGGTTGTCGCGGAGCGCGAAGTCGCCGAACCAGAATCCGTTGCCGGAGAACAGCCCGTTGCTGGTCTTCGTCGACGCGACGAGCAGCCACCACACCGGCGCGAGGAAGTACCCGGAGGCGAGGATCAGCACGCCCGACACGAGCCAGCGGGAGACGGATTGACGCCCGGAGGTGGTGTTCACCGCGCGACCCCCCTGCGCTGGACGAGCTTGAGGAAGCCGAAGGAGAGCGCGAACGCGAGCACCGCGAGGACGACGGACTCGGTGGCCGCGAGGTTGAAGTTGTTGGCGTCCACGGCGTTGTAGGCGGCGTAGATGGGCGTGTAGGTGCTGCTCAGGTTCGGCGCCACGTTGTGCAGGATCGCCGGCTCGTTGTACAGCTGGGCGGTGCCGATGACGGAGAACACCGTGGTCAGGACGAGCGCCGGCCGGATCATCGGCACCTTGATGCGCCATGCGACGCCGAGGGCCGAGCAGCCGTCCATCAGGGCGGCCTCGCCGATCTCCGGCGGGACGGCCTGGAGGGCGGAGTAGAGGATCAGCATGTTGTAGCCGGTCCAGCCCCACGTGAGCATGTTGCCGATGGTGGGGCCGAGCATCCCGTCGGACGTCAGGTCGAGGTGCAGGCCGAGGTGCTCGGCCGCGGCGGTGACCGGGCTGAGCCCTGGAGCCACCAGGTAGGACCACATGATCGCGCCGACCACCCCCGGCAGGGCGTACGGCAGGAAGAAGGCCAGCCGGAAGAACCGCTTGAAGGGGGTCGACCTGGCGTCCAGGAGCAGCGCGAGTGCCAGCGCCAGCGCCAGCATCACCGGCACCTGGACGACGCCGATCAGCAGCACCCGCAGCAGCGAGCCGCGGAACGCCGGATCGCCCAGCGCCGTCGCGTAGTTGCCGAGGCCGGCGAACACCTGGGTGGGGGCGGTGAGGCCGAGCCCGGAGCGGCGCATCCGGAAGAGGCTCTGGTGGACGGTGTAGCCGATGGGCGCGAGGTAGAGGGTGGCGAACAGCAGCAGGAAGGGGGCCAGGAACAGCGCCGCCGTCCGGCCGTGGCGGCGCGGGCCTCTGGAGCCCCGCACGGACTTCCGCACTGCCGTGCGCCCGGCGTGGACAGTCGTCATGGGCGTGCTGCCTCCTCGTGGAGTCACCGTGGTGGGCCCGCGCCCGTCGGGGTGGCGCGGGGCCGAGTCGACAGGTGGTCAGCCGGCGGCGACGGCGAGGCCCTGCTGCTTCATGCCGGCCAGCGTCTTGCCCTGCACGTCCGCCAGCACCCCCGGCAGGGTCGCCCCGCCGGTGCCCGCCCTGCCGAGCCCGTCGCCGAGGTCGGTGGAGGTCTGGGTCATGGTGGGCCCCCACTGCCAGTCCGTGGCGACGTGCGCGCTCGCGGCCCGGAACACCTCGAAGATCACCTGCCCGCCGAAGAACGGATCGGGCTTGCCGAGCGCGGGATTGGCGAGCCCCGAGGTCGCGGCCGGGTAGATGCCGGTGACCGTGATCAGGTCGCCGACGCTGCCGGCGTCGGTGCTCATCCAGGTGGCGAACTCGGCCGCCTCCTTGGGGTGTGCGCAGCCCTTGAGGACGGCGGTGGCCGAGCCGCCGTCGTTGCCGTAGACGGGGTTGGCGGCGTCCCAGACGGGCATCGGCGCCACCGCCCACTGGCCCGCGCCGCTCTTGACGCTCGCCGCCAGCGTGGGGGCGTTCCACACCGCGTTGACGTCCGACAGGATCTTGCCGTCCGTCAGGTCCGCGTACAGCGAGGGGTCGTAACTCGGGTCCGTCTTCAGGAGCTTCCTGTCGAGCAGGTCCTGCCAGTAGCCGGCCACCTTCTTGTTGGCGGCGCTGTCGAGGCTCACCTGCCACCGGTCGTTCCCGGTGCCGAACCACTTGGCGCCCGCCTGCCAGGCGAGACCGGCGTAGTTGTAGGCGTCGTTGCCGAAGTCGCCGAGGTAGACGGTCGGGTCGGCGGCGTGCACCTTGGCGGCGTCGGCCGCGTACTCGTCCCACGTGACCGGGGGCGTGGTGATGCCGTACTTGGCGAACAGGTCCTTGCGGTAGAACAGTGCCATCGGCGCGGTGTCGACGGGGATCCCGTAGGTCTGCCCGCCGATCGTCACCTGGTTCCACGTCCACTCGGAGAACTGGGACTTGGCCTCCGCCGTGTACGTGGAGACGTCGGTGAGGGCGCCCGCGGCGGCGAAGCTCGGCAGGGTCTCGTACCCGACCTGGGCCAGGCACGGCGCGTTGCCCGCCTTGGCCGCCGTGAGCATCTTCGTGTACCCGCCCTTGGAGCCGGACGCGGTCCTGCCGAACGTCACCCGCACGTTCGGGTGGGAGGCGTTGAACTTCGCGACCACCTGGTCGTAGCCCGGGGCCCAGCCCCAGAACTCCAGCTCGACCGTGCCGCCCGCGGACGCCGGTCCCGGTGCGGCGCCGGACGATCCGGAGGAACAGGCGGCCGGCAGGGTCGACGCGGTGACGGCGGCCAGCGCGGCAACGAGCTTGGTGGTGATGGGACTTGGCTTCACGTGCGCCTCCTCGGTGAGGTACTGAGGGAACCTGGGCACTGCGAATTCGTTCGGTTATTGTTTGAACCAACTCCGGCCGAAGTCAAGGGACGAGGAGCAACCGATGGGATCCGCACACGACGGCACCGGCGTCCGGAACCTGGCGATGGCCGGACCGGCCGTCGCCCGCGACCGCTCCTCGTCCCGCCGCGCCAACCTCGGCCTCGTGCTGCGCCTCCTGCGCGACGACGGCCCCCGCACCCGCACCCGGATCGCCGACGACACCGGCCTGCCGAAGGCGACGGTCTCCAACCTGACCGCCGAGCTCCTGGACGGCGGCCTCATCCGCGAGGGCGGAACCGAGCGCGACCGCACCACCGTCGGCCGCCCGGGCCAGAGCGTCGAGATCGACGGCACCGGCGTCCACGGCATCGGCGCCGAGATCAACGTCGACTACGTCGGCCTCCTCGCCGTCAACCTCAAGGGCGAGGTCACCGCCGAGAAGCGCGTCCCCTTCGACGTCCGCGCCGCGGGGCCCGACGCCGTCCTCGACGCCACCGCCCGGCTGATCGCGCGCGGCGCCGAGCGCCTGCGCCGCGCCGGCGGCCGCGTCGTCGGCGTCACCCTCGCCACCCCGGGCACCGTCGACCTCGCCTCCGGCACCGTCACCTACGCCTCCAACATCGGCTGGAGCGGCGTCCGGGCGCTCGACGGCCTGCGCCGGCGCCTCGGCCCGACCGCCCCCGAACTGCACCTGGAGAACGACGCCAAGCTCGGCGCCCTCGCCGAGTACGTCCCGGCCTCCGCCGACGGCGTCCGCGACCTCGTGCACGTCACCGGCCAGACCGGCGTCGGCGTCGGCATCATCGCCGGCGGCCAGCTCCTGCGCGGCACCGGCGGCTACGCGGGCGAGGTCGGCCACCTCCGGCTGGTCCCCTCCGAGCAGCCCTGCGCCTGCGGCCGGCGCGGCTGCTGGGAGACGGCCGTCGGCCGCGACGCCCTCCTGCGCCACGCCGCCGACCCCGGCGACATGGTGTGGGACCCGATGATCGACGTCGCACGCCGCCTCACCGAACTGCGCGCCCGCGCCCAGGCCGGGGACCCCCGCACGCTCGATGCCCTCCATCGCATCGCCGACGCCCTGGCCCCCGGGATCGCCCTCCTCGTCGACATCCTCAACCCCCGGCTCGTCGTCCTCGGCGGCCACTTCGCCTTCTTCGGCGAACACCTCCTGCCCACCGTCACCGAGCAGGTCCACGACCTCGTGATGGCCCCGGACGCCGGCGGCTGCGAGATCGTCCTCTCCCGCACCGGCCTGACCGCCACGACCCGCGGTGCCGCGCTGCTCGCCCTCGACGCGGTCTACCGCGACCCGACGCGGGTGATGAGCACGGGCTGACGAGCCGTCAGCCTACCCCGCGCAGGCGCTGGGTGAGGAAGAGCGCCGCCCGGTCCAGCGCCTCGTCCGCCTCGTCCAGGACCCCGGCGAAGGCCTGGAACACGTGCGGCGCGTCGGCGGTGACGTCCAGGACGACGTCCACGCCGGCCGCCGCGGCGCGCGCGGCCAGGCGCGTGGAGTCGTCCATCAGGATCTCGTTGGCGCCCACCTGGACGAGCATCGGCGGGAAGCCGGTCAGATCGGCGCAGACGGCCGGACTGAGCAGCGGCTGGCGCGGGTCGGCCCCGGCGAGGTACATGGCGCCGGTGCGGTCGAGGTCCGCGCGGGTGAAGATCGGGTCGGCGTCCTGCTTGGTGACCATGCTGTCGCCGGTGCGGGTCGCGTCGGTGCCCGGCGACAGCGCCAGGACGGCGGCGGGCAGCGGCAGGCCCGCGTCCCGGGCGGCGAGGCAGGTGGTGACGGCGAGTCCACCGCCGGCCGAGTCCCCGGCGAACACGATCGACGACGGGTCCTCGCCGCGGTCGAGGAGGGCCCGGTAGGCGCTCAGCGCGTCCTCGATCGCGGCCGGGAACGGGTGCTCCGGGGCGAGCCGGTAGTCCAGCGAGTACGCCCCGACGCCGGTCCTGGCCACGAGGTTGCCCGTCAGTGACAGGGCCGTCCGGGGCGAGCCGTACACCCAACCGCCGCCGTGGAAGTACAGGATCGTCCCGGCGCGCGGCACGCCGTCCGGCTCGACCCTGAGGGCGGGCCGGCCGCCGAGCGCCGTCTCCGTGGTGCGGATGGTGCCGGGCACGATCATTCCGGCCATCAGCGCCTCGAATCCGGCCCGGATCTCCTCGACCGTCCGGTGCCCCTCGGGACGCGGCTGCCGCAGCAACGCGTCGATCCGCGCACGCTGTTCCCTGCTCATGGTGGTGCCCCCTCGAAAGTAGCTGCCGCTACACTATATGCCATGGAATCTACATCGAGGGGTGAGACGGTGGACCTCCCGGAGCTCTTCGCCGACCTGGTCCGGTGCGAGACGCGGCTCTACAACGCGCTCAACGACCGGCTCCGCGCCCGGCACGGCATCGTGACCTCGCAGTTCGAGTTCCTGCGGTACCTGCGCGACCACCCCGGAGCCCGCGTGGCGGACCTCGCCACCGCGTTCGCCATCGGCATCGGGGCGACCAGCAAGGGCGTCGACCGCCTGGAGAAACAGGGCTGGGTCGTCCGGCAGCCGAACCCCTCGGACCGCCGCTCCTCCCTGCTGGCCCTGACCGAGGACGGGGCGCAACTCGTCGCCGGGGCCGAGGGGACGTTCACGGCGGGGCTCGCCGAGCTGATCGGCGACACGCTCGACGACGCGTCGGCGGCGGCCGCCGCACAGGCGCTCGCGACGCTGCGCTCGGCGCTCGAACGCCGGCAGATCGGCATGCCCACGGGCTGACCGCTGCACGCCGGGCGGGCCCCCACCACCCCCAGGGCAACCATAGGTTGCACATCAGGACGGAGCGGCCTACCGTTATACGCAACCAAAGGTTGCATTAGGAGGAGAGCGGGATGGAGTACGGCAGCATCGCGCGGGAGATCCGCATCGAGGCCCCGCCCGAGGTGGTCTACGAGGTCATCAGCACGCCCGAGCACCTGAAGGAGTGGTGGCCGGACGAAGCGGACCTCAAGCCCGTCCCAGGGGCCACCGGGACCATCGCCTTCGGCGCGGGGACACCGGACGTGAAGGTCGAGTCACTCACGGTGGTGGAGGCCGATCCGCCGCGGCGGTTCAGCTTCCGCTGGGTCTGCGACGAGGGCCGGACCGCTGCGCCGGGCAACTCGCTCCTGGTCACCTTCGACCTGGTCCCGTCGGACGACGGCACGCTGCTGCGCTTCACCGAAACGGGCTTCCGGGAGCGGGGCTGGGAGGCGGCCGTCCTGGAGGAGGCGTACCGCGACCACGCCAGCGGCTGGGACTACTTCCTGCCCCGCCTCGTCGCGTACGTCGCCCGGGTGGTGGCGCGGCCGTGACCGTCGCCATCGACGACGAGCTCTGGTCCGCGGTGGGAGACCCCATCCGCCGCCGGATGCTCGACCTGCTCCTGACCGGCAACGGCGGGACGGCGACCACCCTGAGCGAGCAGCTGCCGGTCACCCGGCAGGCCGTCGCCAAACACCTCGGCGTCCTCGGCCGGGTCGGGCTCGTCCACGACACGCCCTCCGGGCGCGAACGCCGCTACGAGGTCGACGAGGCCCAACTCGCCCGCGCCGTCGCCCAGCTGTCGTCGGTCGGCGCCGCGTGGGACGCCCGCCTGCACCGCATCAAGCGGATCGCCGAGGCCATCCAACGCGGCCAGGAGAGCTGAGCCCGCACGAGAACCACACACGAGAGAGAGGTACCGCCATGGCGGACATCCTGCACCGGATCGGTGTCACGACGTCCCCGGAGGCCGTCTACACGGCCCTGACCACGGTCGACGGACTGTCGAGCTGGTGGACCGAGGACACCGACGGCGACGCCGGCCTCGGTGGCGTGGTCCGGTTCCGCTTCGGCCCCGGCGGCTTCGACATGAAGGTCCTGGAGACCGAGCCAGGCCGCCAGGTCCTCTGGGAGGTCATCGACGGCCCCGAGGAGTGGATCGGCACCCGCGTCCGCTTCGACCTCAAGCAGGAGGACGACTACACCATCGTGCTGTTCCGGCACCAGGACTGGAGGGAACCGGTGGAGTTCATGTACCACTGCAGCACCAAGTGGGCCACCTTCCTGATGAGCCTCAAGTCCGCACTCGAAACCGGCATGGGCGCGCCCGCGCCGCGCGACGTCAGGATCAGCAACTGGCACTGAACGGCCGCGTCGTGCGGCGAGGGCCGAGGTGTGTGCCCCTCGGTCCTCGCCGCACGTCACTCGTACCGGCTCCAGAGCCGTCCGACCGGCGGCTCGGCACGGATCTCGGCCGCCGTGAAGGACACGTGCTTGCCCCGCCCGCCGAGCACGACCCGCCTCCCCGTGAGCGTGGCGCGGGTCGTGGGCCGGCCCGACCACGCGTCCACCTCGAATTCCGTCACACCGAGGCAGACGAGCACGAACTCCACCGCGTTGTGGCCGCGCTCCCGCCACAGGTCCGCGGCACCGGCCGGGACGGCGAAGGCGGAGAACCTCAACGTGACGGACGTCCCGCGCTCGTCGACCAGGACGGACTCCAGACCGTAGTCGCTCAGCGGAGGCGGCGGTGCGCCGAGGACCTCGCGGAGCGTCCCGGGATCCGTCAACTCCGCCGACCAGTCGCGGTCGTCACCCATAGAACACCTTCGCGGTCGTGGGCGGCAGCACGCTGCCGTACAGGCGTCGGTCGACCGGGCTCACGAACCACCGCTTCGCCGCGTACGGCTCCGCCTCAGCGGAGCAGTACGCGTTGAGGTGCCCAGCCTTGAGCGCGGCGTGCGCGGTGAAGTCCAGCGAGAACCCCGGCCCGCGCACCCCGACCGCGATCCGGCGCTCACGGTCCCGCAGGTACCGGCTCAGCTCGACGTCGACCACGGTGCGGCCCGGCAGGCCCCGCATCCGCAGGTCCTCCTCCACCGCCGTGAACTCGATCTGCGCCTCGAACCGGTCACAGCCCGCATCCGTCCAGGCCAGCGGAGCGAGGTCGGGAAAGCACGGGAACTCGACCCGCAGGGTCACCCCGGCGCCGCGCGGGTTCAGCTGCACCGACCGGAGCACCAGGCCCTCCAGGGGCGGCAGTTCGGTGTAGAGCCCGGTCAACGGCCCGGAGCCGGACAACAGCTCCGGCCATGCGTCGGCCGACATGGGTACGCCCCTCCGGATGCCTCGTTCAACGTCTTGACCTGGGATGGTACTGCCCCACGTGCCCGGCCACAGCGCCACCGTCGGCCCGTCTGCGTTGAGTCGGAACGATGAGATCAAGGAGCGGACGGTCGCGGCCGGCACCGATCCCGCCGACGACCTCGACCTGCGGACGTTCGAGGCGTTCTTCCGCTCCATCGAGGAGCTGCTGCGGTCGGGGACGAACCTGGTGGCCGAGGCCGCTTTCCAGGACAAGCTGTGACGGCGCGGGCCCGTCCCGGGATCGCTCCGTCTCACCGCGATCCTCCGTCGGCTCGACGAGTCCGACGGATCATCAGATCGATTCCGCCTCCCGCCCGGCCCAGGGGGAGTCGATCAGCCGCGCATAGCCGTTCCGGCGAACCGCCTCACCCGAATCCACAGGTGACGGGCCGTCGCTGCGGTCGCCCACGAAGGCGCCGCGTGCGTAGGGACGGCTCCGACAAGATTCGCGAGCGGACCCTGGCGCATGTCGCCACATGCCCGCACCCGCCCACCCGACAGGATGAAGGCAACACGCTCGTCACCAGGCACGAAGGACACCGATGGCCCTCCGCGAGATCAAACCCGGCAACCGTGGCTTCCTCTACCTCAACTCCCACCCCGCGGGCTGCGCCGCCGTCGTCGACGAGCTGTGGGAGCGCGCCCCCGCACCCGTCGGCCCCGCACCCGCCGACCGCGCCACCGCGGACGGGCCCGTCGCCCTGATCATCGGCTCCAGCGCCGGTTACGGCCTCGCCGCGACCGTCGCCGCGCTGCGCACGTACGGCATGCGCGGGCTCGGCATCGCCTTCGAGGCCCCCGAGACCGAACGCCGCACCGCCTCCGCAGGCTGGTACCGGACGGCCCGTGCGGCAGAGCTCTCCGGGCCGGAGGGCGACTTCGCCTTCCTCAACGCGGACGCCTTCTCCGCCGCCGCCAAGGAGGAGGCGCTCGACCACCTCGCCGACCGGTACGGCAAGGTCGACTACCTCGTCTACAGCGTCGCCGCGCCCCGCCGCACCGACCCCGGCACCGGCGAGGTCCACCACTCGGTGATCAAGCCCCTGGGCTCCGCCTACCGGGCCAAGACCCTGCAGTTCGACGGCGACACCCCACTCGTCGGCTCGCTCGAACTCGCGCCCGCCACGGACGCGGAACGCGACGCGACCGTGCAGGTCATGGGCGGCGCCGACTGGAAGCTGTGGATCGACGCCCTGATCGACCGCGGCCTCGTCCGGGACGGCTTCCACACGGTGTCCCTGACCTACGTCGGCTCCGACCTCACCGCGCCGATCTACCGGGCCGGCACCATCGGCGCGGCCAAGCAGCACCTGGAGGACACCGCCCGCCGCCTCCAGCGGGACCTCGCCCCGCTCGGCGGCCGAGCCCACACCGTGGTCGCCGGCGCAGCCGTCACCCAGGCCTCCACCGCCATCCCGTCCATCGCCCTCTACACCAGCCTGCTGCACGCCGTCCTCGGCGACGGCTTCCAGAGCACCGCGCAGCAGGCCACCGCCCTGTGGGAACAGCTCACCGGCGCGGCGCCGCTCCAGCTCGACGAGCAGCAGCGGATCCGCCTCGACGGCTGGGAGATGGACGACAAGGTGCAGGCCGCCGTCCACGAGCACTGGGCCGCCGCGGCCACCGACACCCTGCCCGAACTCGCCGACACCGCCTGGTTCCGGGCCCAGGTCGGCCGCCTCTACGGCTGGGACGTCCCCGGCACCGACTACACCGCCCAGGCCGAGACGACGGTGCCCTGGCCGACCGGAACCTGATGTCGCGTCAGGATGTCTGCTCGGTCTCGGCGGTGGCGGCGAGCTTGCCGGCGATGGACGTGCCGAGGTCGGACATGGTCCGGCGGAAGGCTGCTTCGAGGTCCACGTCGTAGTGGTGGGCGAGGATCAGCACGGACCAGAGGCAGTCGGCGAGTTCGTGCTCCAGCGCCGGCCTGCCGCCGGGGACCTCGCGCGTGCCCTCCTCGGCCATGACGAGCTTGGCCAGGTCGCCGACGTCCCCGACGAATCCGAGCATGAAGTCGCTGCGCGTCCACGTCCGGCCGCGCTCACGGCGGTTCAACTCGTTGTAGAGGTCGTGGACGTGGAGCGCCTGACGCCTCAGTTCCTCGAGATCCATCGGACTCTCCCACGTCGACCCGGCCAGGGGTCGACCCTGCTCCGCCTGCCACTCCGTTGTCAACCCGGGCCGGCCCGCCGTTCAGGGACTCGGACACCGGGAACCGCCCCCGAAGGACCGACGGCTCAATGAGCGGCGGGCGCCGGTTCCTTCGAGGCGTGGAGCAGCAGGTCGCGCAGGGCTGTCGCCGTGTCCGTCGGGTCGGTGGGGGTGAGGACGACCTGGTCCACGGTCGTCGACGGGCCGGTGAGGGGGATGACGCGCAGGCCCGGGGGCTCGTGGTCGAGGGCGGACTCGACGGTGATGCCGATGCCCGCACCCGCCGCGACGTGGGCGGCGATGGCCTGCACGCTGTCGGCGGTCCTGATGATGCGGAGGTCGGCTCCGCCGATCTGGAAGGCGGCCAGGAGGCGGTCGCAGAGGCCGCTGTTGATCTGGTGCGGCCAGGTGAGCAGGTCGGCGGTGGAGAGCTCGGCCGCGCTCAGCTCGGCGTGCCCGGCCAGGGGGTGGGCGGCGGGGACGAGTGCCGTGAACCGTTCGGTGGACAGAACCCTCGCGCGGACGCCGTTGATGCCGCCGGTCGCCCAGCCGATGCCCAGGCCGATCGTCCCTGCGCGCAGGGCGGTGAGCTGGGCCGTGGTCGGCATGCACTCCGGCACGATCGTCACGTCGGGGAACCGGTCGCGCAGTTGCGGCAGGCAGCGCAACAGCAGCTGGTGGCCGGTGTATTCGGCGTGGGCGACGACGAGGGTGGTGCGGGCCCGGTCGCCGGCGGCCAGGGCGCGTCCGCGGTGCTGGAAGCGGCGCAGCTGGGCGAGGGTGGCCCGGGCGTCGGGCAGCAGCGCTTCGCCGAGATCGGTCAGGGCCACCCGTCGGCTGGTGCGGTGGAACAGCCGGCCGCCCAGGGCACTTTCCAGCCGCCGGACGGCGTCGCTGACGGTGGGCTGCCCGCGGTGCAGGCGTGCGGCGGCGCGGCCGAAGTGGAGTTCTTCCGCGACCGCGACGAATGCTTCGAGTTCGATCCTGTCCACGGGACCAGACTAGCGCGATCGATCGGCGGAGCCGATCGCTGCATGCCGGAGTTCGGCGTTGATGCCGTACCGCGGGCAGGCTGTGATGGTGGGGCAAGCAGGGCTTCCCCACGAACGGAAGTAGTGAACAGTCATGGCAGTCAATGGCGTTGACCGTGAGCGCGATGTACCGACCGTCACCGTCACCGTGGTCTACCACTCGGTGCACGGGCACACCAGGGTGCTGGCCGAGCACCTCGCGGACGGAGCCCGGGTGGTGCCGGGCGCGCAGGTGCACCTCGTCGAGATCCGCGCGGAGGAGGTCACGGCGGGCCGCTGGCGCGATCCGGAGGTGATGGCGCTGCTCGACCGCTCCGACGCGATCGTCTTCGGCAGCCCGACGCTGATGGGCAGCGTGTCGGCGGTGTTCAAGGCGTTCATGGAGGCGGCGTTCACCCCGTTCACGACGCAGGGGTGGAAGGACAAGCTGGCCGGCGCGTTCACCATGTCCGCCTCGCAGAGCGGTGACAAGCTGACGGTCCTGGAGCAACTGGCGGTCTTCGGCGCCCAGATGGGCATGCAGTGGGTCGGCGTCGGTGACATGCCGGGCAACAACTGGAGCGGCGGCACCCGCGACGACGTCAACCGGCTGGGCTCGTGGCTCGGCCTGATGAGCCAGAGCCACGCCGACCTGGGCCCGGAGCACGCCGGATCGCGCGGCGACCTGATCACCGCGGAACGCTACGGCGAGCGGATCGCACGCCTGGCCCAGCGCTGGGTCAACGCGGTGCCGTACGAGACGCCCCGGATGACCGAGCACGAGGCCCGCGACCTGTCGACCGCCCTCCGGGCGACGGCCGACGCCTGACCTGTCGGTGGCCCCTCACGGGCGTCCGCGAGGGGCCACCGGGGTCGAACTCCCGGTACGCGGCGTCGCGGGGTGACCTCACCGTGCGGGAGTCCCGCTGCCGACCGCGACGAAAAGCCGTTGGCCGGGAAGCACCTCACCTGGAACGATCACGGGATGACCGACCAGCGTAGCGCCGTCCTCCGCCTGTGGGGCCGCCTGCTGTACGAGCAGCAGGCCGAGCCGCTCGTGTGGGCGGAGGCGGTCCTGCGGGCCACCGGTCGCCCGCAGGCCGCCGTCACCGCGGCGATGTCCGGCCGGATCGACGTCCTCGACCCCGCCGACCGTGCGTTCCTGTTGTTCCGTACGGTCGGCAAGCTCTCCGCCAACCTGTGCCGCGACGCACTCTACGACCCGGACGTCGGCTGGCGGGTCGGCCCGCTGGCCCTGCGGCTGGGCGGGCTCGAACCGCCGCTCGCCGGAGCGCTCGGGGACGCGCTCGGCCACCTGCCCGACGGGCCTGCCTCCCTCGTCACCGTCCACGCGGCCGAACTGCGCGGGAACCGCACGACCCGCGTGCGGGCGATCGACGCGCTGCTGCAGTGGGCCGAACTCGGGCACCCGCAGGCCCTCGCGACCCTGCACGACGTCGCCTCCGACCACCGCGCGCAGGATGTCACCGTCTGGACCAAGGCCCTCAACCGGATCGCCCTCTTCGGTGACGCGAGCCTCGAACCGGGCCTCCTGCGCGCACTCGCCGACACCGGACACCGCGGGGTGCGGTGGTCCGCGCTGGCCTGTGCCGAACTCGGCTTCCAGCGCGCCGTTCAACCGATCACCGCCCTGCTTGAACACCCCGACCCGCTGACCCGCGAGGGCGCCTGCGAGGCACTCGGCCTCCTCCGGGCCGGGACGGCCGTCCCCGCCCTCGCCACCCGGCTGGACGACGACAGCGGGTTGGTCCGCACCGCGGCCGCCCGCGCCCTCGGCGACATCGGCGGCGACGACGCACTCGCCGCGCTCTGGCGGGCCGTGCTGGAGCGCCGGAACCCCAAGGCCGGGCACCTCGCCGCGGCCGTGGCCGCCTTCGGCCCGCCGGTGGTCGACGGCCTGATCGCCCTCACCACCGACCCCGATCCCGACCTGCGCGCACTGGCCTGCCGCGCCCTCGGCTCCACCGCCGACGACCGCGCCCTGCCGGTGCTGGAACACCTGGCAGCCCACGACCCCGCCAGGACCACTCTCGGCGGCCTGGTCGCGACCGCCGCCAAACAGGGCCTGCGCACCGCGCACCGCATGCGCCGAGGGGACGCGACTCCCGGCCCGACTACCGGATGACCAGCAGCCGGGTGCCCGGCACCAACTTCCGGTTGACGGACGTCGACTGGACGAACACGGTGTACGACGGGTTCTCCCCCGGCTTCACCGTGACCTCCGACTGCGGCAGGCCCAGGAGCTGACGGGCCGCCGGGCCCGAGAAGACCCGGCCCGTCATCTTGCCGGTGGCCGGGTCCTTCTCCGCCACGGCGAGTTGCTTGGAGCCCTGGATCTTCTCGCGCTTGGAAAGCTCGTAGAAGGCGCAGCCGGTCTTGTACTCGTGCCCGGAGCGGGTGACGAACTCGCGGATCTGCACCTGCTCGTCGACCGGGATCAGCGTGTACCTGCCGGCGTCCAGGGCGTCGAGGTTGGCCTTCACGTCGGCCGTGCTCAGGTCCTGGCCCATGGTGAACAGGTTCTTCGTGCCGCGCACACCCTGCTCACGCCCGCGCAGGAAGCTCGTGGCGGCCGACTTGACCGTGCCGATGGCCTCCTCGACGCCCTTGCTGGAGTCCGCGTCCCAGATCGCGATGTTTCCGGCGGGGAACCCGTACCCCTGGGCGGTGCGCTTGGCCAGCGAGTTCGGCACCAGGATCGCCGAGGTCCAGTGGTCCGGGAGGTCGTCCATCGCCTGCCGGATCCGGTCCGTCCACGAGCGGAGGGCGGCGGCGCCCTTGGTGGCGTTCATGCGGATGTGCATCTGCCCGCTCTCCGAGCAGCCGGAGGCGTTCTCCTCGCCGTCCGTCACGACGACCTGGAGGAACGAGTGCTCCCCGTACCCCTCCCAGATGTTCTTCAGGTCGTCGAGGGACTTCACCGCCGCCTCGATCAGCGCCGTCGCGCCGTTGTCGACCTGGTAGAGCCCCTTGAGCGACGGCAGGTGCTTGACGTCCATGTCCCAGACCAGGTTCTGCACCTGGTGGTCGAACGCGTAGAGGCTGATCCGCGTCTCGTGCCCGAGCCGGTCCGACTCCTCCTGGAGCCCCTTCACGAACTCGTCCACCACCCGCACGAGTTGCCCCTCGTGCTGCCGCATCGAACCGGACTTGTCGACCACGAGCGACACGTGGTTGACCTTGTGCTTGATCCTGTTCACAGCCATGGTCCTACCCCTCTCCCAACGCCCGTCCGACGCCTTTCCGGCGCCCCTCCGACGTTGGTTCCACACTACGGAGAGGCACTGACAGTCAGCTGGCCGCGCTTTCCGCCGCTGCAGCCGGACGGCACGCGGGACGAGGTGTGTCGGTAGGTTGGGGGCCATGACACTGGCTCGCTTGTCCCTCGCCTCCGGCCGTTCGATCGAACTCTCCGACGTGCGGCTGTCGTCGACGTACGGCGGCATGCTGGAGGGCTACCCGTTCCGACGGCTGAACGATCTCAAGGTGCAGCGGTTGCTGAAGCGCGCTGCGGACGAGTGGCCCTCGGTTCCGGTGCACCTGATCGAGCCGGTCCGCGAGTTGCCGGACCTTCCGGCGGGCGGTTTCGGGGCCGTCGAGCTGTTGCCGGCCGTGACGTGTGTCGGGTCGTTCAGCTCCCGCCCGGTCGACCCCGGACTGAGTTCCGTGTCGTATTACTCCGTGCTGACGGTCGTGTGGTTCCAGGCGACTCCCGGCGTCCCCTCGGACGACGCCGGTTCCGGGCTCCGCGGTCTCCCCTGGGACAGCATCGCGAAGGACTTCGAACTCTAGGCCGGGCCGACCCGGGCCTGGCGGGCGAGGAGGTCGGTGAAGGCCACGGTGAGGGGGTCGGGGCGGGTGCGGGTGTAGGCGGTGAGGGTGCGGCGGACCGGGGGGTCGGGGCGCAGCAGGGTGCCGTCGAAGTGGGGCGGGATGATGTTCGCCGGGACCAGGGCGGGGCCGAGGCCGGCGGCGGCGAGGAGGGGTGCGGCCGAGGTCTGTTCGGCGCGGACCGCCGCCTCGGGGCGGAAGCCCGCCTGGGCGCAGACGTGGTCGAGCAGGTCGGCGAGGCCGTTGTCGGGGGCGTAGTGCACCCAGGCGCGGTCGGCGAGTTCGGTGAGGGCGACGGTGCCGCCGGGTCGGCCGGCCAGCGGGTCGTCGGCGGGCAGGACGACGGTGAACTCCTCGACGCCGAGTTCGCGGATCGGCCCGGTCCAACCGGGTGGGACGGGGCCGATGGCGAGGTCGGCGCGGCCGGCCGTCATGGCGTCCTGGAGCCGGTCGGCGTGGGAGTGCTCGCGCAGCCGGATGCGCACACCGGGGTGCCGTCGCCGCCATTCCCGCAGGACGGGCGGCAGGATGCCGAGGCTGACGGAGTAGATGACGGCGACCTCCAGCTCGCCCTCCTCCAGGCCCGCGGTGCGCCGGGCCGTCGCGCTCAGGCGTTCGGCCTCGGCCAGTGCGGCGCGGGCGTGCGGCAGCACCGCACGGCCGGTCGGGGTCAGGCGGACCGAGCGAGGCAGGCGTTCGAGGAGAGGGCCGCCGAGGGTGCTCTCCAGGGCCCGGATCTGGTGGGACAGCGCGGGCTGGGTGACGTGCAGCTGCTCGGCCGCGCGCGTGAAGGAACCGGTGTCGACCACGGTGACCAGGTATTCGAGCTGCCTGAGCGTCGGCATTGTCATGAAGAGATCTTATGGCTGCGGTAGAAAACAAGCCTTGGACTCATCGTGGGTGGCGGGGAGAGAGTTGTGGTGCGGCCGGCGCGGAGATGCGAAGCGGCGGCCAATTCCCCTATGAATCAGAGGAGTTCACTCATGTCCAAGGACACTTCCTTCCAGGGGCGGCGATTCGTCGTCGTGGGCGCGGGTTCGCGCACCGGGCAGGCCCTGGCGAAGGCCGCATCGGCCGCCGGCGCCACGGTCGTGCTGGCCGGGCCGGATCCGCGCAAGCTGGAGTGGACGGCCGGGGAGCTGTCCGGGCCGTCCGAGGTGATCGCGCTCGACCTCACCGACGAGCGGTCCATCGCCGGATTCGCCGACGCCGTCGGCCGGTTCGACCACCTGGTCTCGACCGCCGCGGTGCCGGCCAACGGCCCACTTGAGGACCTCCAGCTGGAGGACGTGCAGCGGGCGTTCGCCGCCAAGGTGATCGGCCCGCTGCTGCTCGCCAAGCACCTGGCGGGGCAGGTGTCCGAGAACGGCTCGTTCACCTTCTTCTCCGGTGTCGCCGCCTGGCGCCCCGCGCCCTCTCGCACGGTGATGGCCACGACCAACGGCGCGCTGGCCTTCCTGGTGCAGGCGCTGGCGGTGGAGATCGCCCCGGTCCGGGTCAACGCGGTCTCGCCCGGCATCGTCGACACCGGCTCCTGGGACGGCCTCGGCTCCGACAAGGAGGCGTTCCTGCGGGGCGTCGCCGAGCGCAACCCGGCCCGCCGCGTCGGCAGCACGGAGGACCTGGTCAAGGCCGTGTTCTACGCGGTCGACAACCCGTACGTCACCGGCACCGTGCTGCACGTCGACGGCGGCGGACGCCTCGCCTGACCACCCGAGACCCGCCACCGCTTCGAGGAGCTGCGCACCATGCACCGACACACCCTCATCCGTACCGCCGCCGTCGCCGCGGCGGTGGCCGTCCTCGCCGGCGGCTCCACCGCCGCCGCCTCCGGCCGCACACCTTCGGGCGTCTCCACCTGGCCGCAGCGCCTGATCGACCGCTCACCCGACCTCGTCCAGCCGAAGTCGCTCACCGTGGACCGCTCGATCGGAGCCCGGCGCGCGGCCCAGGAGGTCCACCTGGCCCAGCAGTTGTACACGTTCTGGAACACCGGGCAGCGGAGGTACCTGGACGCCGCGGTCGCGCCGGAGTTCAAGGACAACACCCTGCCCGCGGGCCGCCCGCAGGGCCCGGCCGGCCCGCTCTTCGCGTCGAGGAGCTTCCGCGCCGCCGTGCCGGACCTGACCTGCGAGCTGTCCGACGTCCTGGTCGCCGGCGACCGCATCACCGCGAGGCTGGTCTTCCGCGGCCACTTCACCGGCACCTTCAACGGCGTCCGGGGGACGGGCCGGAGCGTCGACTTCAACGCCATCGACATCCAGCACGTCGGCACCGACCGGATCGTCGAGGACTGGCACATCGAGGACAACCAGACGCTGCTGACCCAACTGGGCGTCAGCGGCTGAGGACCTCACCCGGCCCGGCGACAGCGCCTCGGGTCAGCCGTCGGCCGGTGGGGTTCCGAAGGTGCGACGGTTGGCCTGGGGGTCGTGCCGCAGCGGCGGGCGACGTGGTGGCTGAGGTTCTCGCCGCGGTGCGGGGGCGCGACCATGCGGCGGGCGACGGCGTTGGCGACGGCGCTGCCGTGTTCCCTGCGGTCAGTCGTCGGCGGCGCCGTCGTGCGCGGCCCAGGCGGCGGTGACGCAGCCTTCCTCCCAGTCCCACCGGCCTTCCGCGTCGCCGCGCTCCAGCAGTGCGCGGATGCCCGGCAGGTCGGCCGAGGGCGGGACGTCCAGGGCGACCATCCCGAACCGCTCGACACCCTCGCCGGCCGCGCCGAGCCGCTGGAAGTCGTCCAGCACGGACTTCCGAGCCTCGGCCGAGCCGCCGTCCTGCAGCACGATCAGCCGGATGGTGCAGTGGTCCGAGGCGTCGACGGTCTCCTCCGCCCAGCGCACGCCGTCGTCGTCGACCTCGACCCGGACCACGTCCCCGCTCGCGACGCCCTGCGCGAACCACGGGGCATTGGCGACGCGGACCGTCCCGTCGCCGAGATCCTCCGCCCACAGGCTCTCGACGCCCACCGGCGGCCAGCCGTTCTCGTCCACGTCCAGCGGGTAGTGGACCTTCACGTGGTTCTCTTTGCTGTTCGTCACGCCACCATCATGGCCGTGCTCCGGGCGGGTGAACAGCGCGACATCGGCTCCGCCGCGTGACTGTGCGGCCGTCAGACTGCTCCGTACCAGTGCTGGAGCGCCTGCCGGAGCCCGTCGGTCTCGCCCTCGTCCTCGACGGTGCGCAGCCAGGCGGTGTGGCCGTCGGGGCGGAGGAGGACGGCGCGGAGGTCGGGGTGGTCGGGGCAGGTCGCGACGACGAGGTCCACGCGGTCCGCCCATCCAGCGGCCGCCGCGCGGACGTCCGTTCCTCCCGTCAGGTCGAGCAGGACGCCGCGCCCCGGGGCGAGCAGGTCGCTGAGGCGGGTGCGGCCGTCGCCGGTGGTCAGGGTGAGATCGGGGACGAGGCGGCCCAGCCAGGGGTGGCCGGTGTCGGGGAGCGTCTCGTAGCGGGTGTCCAGGCCGGTGACGGTCTCGGCGAGGGCGCGGTTTCCGTCGGGGTGGCGGGCGACGCGGGTGAGCAGGTCGGTCAGCGGGGCGAGCCGGTCACCGAGCTCGCCCGGTTCGCCGAGCAGCACCTGGGCACGGGTGTTCGCCAGCACGTGCGCGCCGGCGGCGTGGCGTTCGGCGTGGTAGCTGTCGAGCAGGTGTGCCGACGCGGTGCCGCGGACGGTGGCGGCGAGCTTCCAGCCGAGGTTGAACGCGTCGTCCAGGGCGAGGTTGACGCCGACCGCGCCGGCCGGCGGGTGGATGTGCGCGGCGTCCCCGGCGAGGACGATCCTGCCCCGGACGTACTCGGCCGCCTGCCGGGCGGCGTTGCCGAAGCGGGTCAGCCGGCGCGGGGCGCGCAGTTCGACGTGGCGGCCGAGCGCCTCGTCGACGGCGGTCCGCAGGAGGTCGAGGGTGACCGGGGTGTCCTGGTCGGCGGGTGGCTGCCGGTCGGTGGTGATGATTCGCACGTAGCCGGGTCGGGGAATCGCGAACACGCTCCCGCCGGGGCCGGTGGTGACGCCGAACGGCAGCGCCTGCGGGTCGGCGAGCTCGACGTCGCCGAGGAGGGAGAAGCGGGTCGCCGCCGTGCCGGGGAAGTCGATGCCGGCCCGTTTGCGGACGGTGCTGCGGCCGCCGTCGCACCCGACCAGGTACGCGGCCCGGATGCGGTACTCGCCTCCGTCCGCGGCGACGGTGGCGGTGACGGACTCGAAGTCCTGTTCCAGCGTGAGAAGTTCGTGGCCGCGTCGGATGTCGGCGCCCCGGTCGAGAGCGTGCTGCTCCAGGATCTCCTCGACCCGGGTCTGCGGGATGCCCAGCGAGTACGGGTGGTCGGTGTGGGCGCCCGCGAGGGTGAGGGTCACGGGCAGGCCGGAGAACGCGGCGTGCGGGACCGGCCACCCCTCGGCGGTCATCCGTTCGGCGAGGCCGCGCCGGGCCAGCAGGTCCAGGGCGCGGGCGTTGAGGTTGAAGCCGCGGCAGAAGTCCGGCCGCCGCGGGTGGCGTTCGAGCACGACCGTGTCGACGCCGGCGAGCCGCAGTTCGCTCGCGAGCAACAACCCGGCCGGGCCGGCTCCCACGATCAGCACCTCGGTCATCGGGTGGTTCCCTTCTCGTCCGTCGGGTCGGTCCAGGTCCAGCCCTGCCCGGTCCGTTCGGCCCCGGGCCAGGCGAGGCTGCCCTCGCGGATCTCGGCGATCGTCCGCCGCGTCCAGGCCAGCTCGGCCTCCCAGGCGTGCAGCGCGCACTCGACCTCGATCATGAACAGCCGGGGGACGCCGCCGGAGCCGACCGTGTCGGCCAGCACCGCGCCCGTCTCCTCGATCCGCCGGGCCAGGTGCTCCGCCCGTTCGGCGAGCGCCTCCGCCGCCCCGTGCGGACCGAGCGCGCCGAGGTAGGACACCGCGGCCATGAACTTCGGGTACTCCGCGACGGGCGTGCGCAGCAGTTCGTCGATCCAGCGGACGAACTCGTCCTGGCCCAGGCCGGTGACCGCGTACACGGTGCGCTCCGGGCGGCGGCCGTCGCGCGCCGTCTCGACCGGCTCGATCCAGCCGTGCCGCACGAGCGACTCGACCGTGTCGTACAGCGAGCCGGAGTTGACCTTGAAGCTGCTGTCCTTGTGCCGTTCCCGCAGGGTGGACGCCATTTCGTACGGGTGCATCGGCTGCTCCTGCAGCAGGCCCAGCACGGCCAGCGCCAGCGTGTTGGAGATCTTTCGCTTCGCCATCGGACTGCCCACCGCATCTCTGGTCGATCTCTATTAGCCGGATCCGACTATACGGGTCCGGCTAACTGATATGAACCACCGATCGCGCGGGGCGGGACATTTGAACGTGTTCAATTGAGGCGCTACGCTCGAAGCCGAGATGAAGGGGGGAACTCATGAAGATCGTCATTCCCGGAGGCTCCGGCGCGCTCGGCACCCTGCTCGACCGCCGCCTGACCGCCGCCGGACACCGCGTCGTCGTCCTCAGCCGCCGGCCCGCCGGGCCCCGCCAGGTCTGGTGGGACGGGCAGCACCTCGGGGCCTGGGCGACGGAGGTCGACGGCAGCGACGTGGTGCTCAACCTCGCCGGGCGCAGCGTCAACTGCCGCTACACGGAGGAGAACCGGCGGGCCATGATGGACTCGCGGGTGCTCTCCACCCGGGCCATCGGCCGGGCCGTCGCCACCGCCCGCCGCCCGCCCGCCGTCTGGCTCCAGATGAGCACCGCGACCGTCTACGCCCACCGCCACGACGCGGCCAACGACGAACTCGACGGCGTGATCGGCGGCGCCGAGCCCGACGCCCCGGCGTCCTGGCGGTACAGCATCGACATCGCGCGCGCCTGGGAGGACGCCCAGGCCGAGGCCGACACCCCGCACACCCGCCGACTCGCGCTGCGCACCGCAGTCGTCCTCGGGCCGGAGCGCGGCGGGGCGTTCGACTCGCTCTCCTGGCTGGCCCGGCTCGGCGCCGGCGGGCCGATCGCGGGCGGCGCGCAGTACGTGTCCTGGATCCACGAGCGGGACTTCGTCCGCGCCGTCGAATTCCTCGTCACCCGGGACGACCTCGCCGGCCCGGTCAACCTCGCCGCCCCGCACCCGCTGCCCCAGCGCGAGTTCATGCGCGATCTGCGGGCGGCCTGGGGCATGCCGCTCGCCCTGCCCGCCACGCGCTGGATGGCCGAGCTCGGCGCTTTCGCGCTGCGCTCGGAGACCGAGCTGCTGCTGAAGAGCCGCCGGGTCGTGCCGACCAGACTGCTGGACGCGGGCTTCGCCTTCGAGCACCCGGACTGGCCGCAGGCCGCCCGCGACCTGGTGCGGCGACTGCGCGGGCGGTGACGGCCTCCGGTGCCGGGGCAGCCGGGGGCGCCGAGCGGCTGGGACGCCGAGTGGCTGGGACGGCCGCCGCGGGACATGCTCGTCGGAGCGGCGCGCCGGTGTGTCGCAGAACCCCTGACCGGAGGCGACAGTGACGGGTGTGACCAGCGCCGATCTTCTCGTGGACGCGTTCGGCCGGATCCGGGAGGAGGTCGCCGGCGTCGTCGACGGCCTCTCCCCCGAGCAGCTCGCGTTCCGGGTGCGGGACTCGGCCAACTCGATCGCCTGGCTGGTCTGGCACCTCACCAGGATCCAGGACGACCACGTCGCCGACGCGGCCGACCGCGAGCAGGTGTGGACCGCGGAGGGCTGGGCGGAGCGCTACGCCCTCCCGTTCGCCGCGGCGGCCACCGGCTACGGGCAGCGGCCCGCCCAGGTCGCCAAGGTCACCGCCACCGCCGAGCTGCTCCTGGCCTACCACGAGGCCGTCCACGCCCGGACGGTCGACTTCGTGCGCAGGCTCAACGGCCCGTCCCTCGCGCGGATCGTCGACGAGTCCTGGGACCCTCCGGTCACCCTGGGGGTGCGGCTGGTCAGCGTGATCTCCGACGACCTCCAGCACGCCGGCCAGGCGGCCTACGTGCGCGGGCTGCTGGCCGGGGGCTGAGCGCCCGGAAGAAGGGCACGGTCGGACCGAATCGGGCGGGATGGGACGATACGTGCCATGTCAAGCACGTCTCCCCCGGTCCGGGGCACCGCCGCCCCGCCCGACCCGCTCCGCCGCCTCCTGCTCGAACTGGGCGACGCCCTCCTGGGCGGTGGTCTGCCCGTCCACGACGTCGAGGAGGAACTCCACGGCCTGGGGCGGGCACTGGGGGCTCCCGAGGTGCAGGTCGCCGCCCTCACCAACGGGCTGTTCGTCTCGCTCGGCGCGGACGACGCCACCGCGTTCCGGCCCGTCGGCGCCGCGCTCCGCTTCGAGCAGACGGCCGACGTCCTCCACCTGGTGCACCGGCTGCGCGCCGGCGGGCTCGACGGGCCGCGGGCGCTCGCCGAGCTGGACGCGATCCGCCGGGCGCAGGCCCGTTGGCCGACGTGGGTGGCGGACCTCGGGGCGCTGCCGGTCGGGGTCGGGGTCTGCATGTTCCTGCAGCCGGCCGCGGCGAACGTGCTGGCCGCCGGGGCCGGCTCGCTGGTCGTCACGGGGCTGACCGTGCTCGCGCGGCGGCTGCCGTCCCTGCGGCCGCTGCTGCCCGTCACGGCCGGGTTCCTCGTCGCGCTGCTCGTCCTGGCGCTCGCGCGGGCCTCGCTGCTGGACGGCCCGCTGCGGACGATTGTCGCCACGCTGGCGATCCTGCTGCCGGGCGGGCTGCTGGTCACCGGCCTGTCGGAGATCGCCGCGGGCTCGGCCAGCGCCGGGACGGCCCGGCTGGTGTCCGGCGCGGTACAGCTCGCGCTGTTCCTCGCCGGGGTGGCCGCGGCCGCCACCGCGATCGGCATGCCCGCCTCGGCACTGGCCAACGTCCAGGTGGCCAAGCCGAGTTGGTGGGTGATCGGGCTGGGCCTCGCGATCGCCGTCGCGGGCGTCGTGATCAATGTGAACACCCCGCCGGGCGCCGTCCCGTGGATCGTCGCGGTGATCGCGGTGAGCGTCACCGTCCAGGTCGTCATCAGCTCGGAGCACGGCGCGGCGATCGGCGGCCTGGCCGGGGCGGTCTCGGCAGCGGTCGCCGCCACCCTGGTGCACTGGCTGCCGGGCGGCCCGCTCTGGCAGGTGCTCTACCTGCCGGCGTTCTGGATCGTCGTGCCGGGCTCCTTCGGCCTCCTGAACACCGCCCAGATCGAGGTGGGCAACGGCGCCCAGTCGGTGCTGGCGGCCGTCTCGGCGGTCTTCGGGGTGTCGATCGGCACCCTGATCGGCTCGGTGATCAGCCGCATTCCCCGGCCGGCGGTCCTCACACCGGCGCCCGGGGCCTGAGCCTGGCCCCCGACCCCGGGTCGACCGCCCCGGGGCCGGGCCGGTCACGGGTGGCGCAGCGCCTCGGTGAGGTGGTTCGCCGCCTCGATGACGGCCTGGGACAGGCGCGCGCCCGGGTGCCGCGTGAGCCGTTCGATCGGGCCGGAGACAGTGACCGCGGCCACCACCCGGTTGGACGGCCCGCGCACCGGCGCCGACACGGACGCGACCCCGAGCTCGCGCTCGCCGATGGACTGCGCCCAGCCCCGGCGCCGTACGCCGCTGAGGGCCGTGGCCGTGAAGCGCGCCCCCTGGAGCCCCCGGTGGAGGCGCTCCGGCTCCTCCCAGGCGAGCAGGATCTGGGCTGCGGCGCCGACCTTCATGGGGAGCGTGACCCCCACCGGCACCGTGTCACGCAGGCCGGAGAGCCGCTCCGCGACGGCCACGCAGATCCGCACCTCGCCCTGACGGCGGTACAGCTGGGCGCTCTCGCCGGTGACGTCGCGCAGGTGCACGAGCACCGACCCGGCGGCGGCCAGCAGCCGGTCCTCCCCCGCCGCCGCCGACAGCTCGGCGAGCCGGGGGCCCAGGACGAACCGGCCCTGCAGGTCCCTGGTGACCAGCCGGTGGTGTTCCAGCGCGACGGCCAGCCGGTGGGCGGTGGGGCGCGCCAGGCCGGTGGCGGCGGCGAGTCCGGCCAGGGTGGTGGGGCCGGACTCCAGGGTGGCGAGGATCGCGGTGGCCTTGTCGAGCACGCCGACGCCGCTCGTGAGCTCCATGGATGGGTACTCCAGTCTCGAATCCGCGGCCGGCGGGTGGTTCGGCACACGGGGGCTCCCCGCGGGGAGCGGGGGGGTGGTCAGCGAGAACGGGCCGGAGAAGTCGGCCGAATGCCTGCGCCGGGCACGAGACGGGTACGCGGAAGGGCCGGGGCGGGAAGCGCCCGGGCGAAGGACAGCACAGAGAGCACCGTGTCTCCTCATCTTTCCCGCGCCACGTTGGCGGCAGGCCGGAGTTGGCACTGATCCCGGACGGCACGGCGCGTACTTCGGACGCCGGGTCGAACGGGGAGTTGCCGGGGCTTCGTAGGGCCGGTCCCTCCACCCCTCTGGATGATTCGCGAGGAACGATACAAGACTCCCCGCCCCACCCGCCAAACCTCCCCCTCCTCCTTCGTGGAAGCACGGGTCCGGCCGGGCCCGGCCGGCCGGGCTTGACATGATCACCAGCTCTGACGGACCTCGCGTTCGACGCCCTGCTCTGCGACCTGGACGGCGCCATCCGCTTCCACGACGACGGGCACGAGGTGACGCGGCTCGAACGGGCCGCCGGCCTCGCCCCGCGCACGACGATGGGGATAAGGAAGATCACCGAAACCTCGGTCCGAATCGGGCCGGTCGCACCGCGGATCCGGACATCTGTCACGGTTTCGAAGCGGCAGTGCCACGACTTCGCATATCCCTCACCGAGGCGCGACCGGAGCTCTACCGTTCTACCGACGGCCCCATCGCGACCGTCCCCGAGCGGGAGGGCGGGCACATGAACGGTCGCCAGGGTCCGGTCGTGCGGTCGGGGGTGGTCGCCGTGGCACTGTGCGCCGCCGCGGCCCGCTCGTCAGGGCACGGGCCGGGCCCACGACGGCGTGCAGGACCTCGGCACCGCTCCTCGTGACCGTCGCGCCCCTCACCCCGCTCGTCGGCCGCAACAGGGCCCGGCAAGGCAGCCACCCCGCACCGACGTGCGAGACCTCCTACACCTACACGAACGTCAAGGACGTCGGCACGGCGCTGGAGGACGTCGACGCCCAGACGTCGCAGAACCGGACCGGCTCGACGGGGACCTGGTCGGTGAGCACCACCCGCGAACAGCCCCCCTCCATCCCGCCAGCGGCGGCGAGACGAAGACCTTCATCCTGCCCGAGGACTACGCGTGGTGCAGCTGGTTCGTCGGGCCCGATTCCTTCACCGACGGCAACCAGAGCCCGTGCGGAGTCGTGCCCGGGCAAGGACCCCAGAACGTCAACCGAACACCACCAGAGAAGGGTTGGGCCCGTGCAGCCCGTCAAGATCAGCGTCCAGTCCGGAGCGCTCGCCGCCATCGGCGTGATCGCGTTCATCGACAGCTTCCTCCCGTGGTACACCGTTTCCGAGAAGTCGGGCGCCACGGGCCTCCTCACCCAGTACGCGGCGAGCGGCAACGCCTGGGACGTGGGCGCCGGCGCCTGGATCCCGATGGTCGCCCTCGTCGCCGTCGGCATCGTGGCCGCCCTCCCCGCCATCGGCCGCGGCCTCCCCGCCCGCCAGGGCCACGCCACCAGCCTCGTGCTCGCGGCGATCGCCACCGTGATCGTCCTGCTCCGCTGGCTCACCTACCCGTCGGTCCCCGTCGGCCAGTCCGCCTTCATCGATGCCGGCGCCGACGTCGGCACCTACCTCGGCGCCCTCCTCGGCCTCGCCGCCACCGGCGCCGCCTACCTCGGCTTCACCGCCAACGGAGGCACCCTGGACAGCTTCACCAAGATCTTCCGCACCCCGTCCGCATAAGGATCACCGACAGCCGGGCGACCGCCGACAGGCCGAGGCGGAGCGGCGATCCCCACGCAGGACCGGAACTACGGCAACCACCTGGGTGGTGGCGGGACGGAGGCAGGGCGGGCCACCCGGCCCGCCCTGCCGGCTCGTCCGCGTCGGGCGTGGTGCTGCTGCCCCGGACCGGGCCGTTGCGACGTTCGGCTGCGGGCAACCGCCCGGCATCGTAGCCTTGGCCCCGCGCAGGACGACGTACTGTCCTGCCAAGGGGTATGGGGGAGAACGAGTTTGGAAGCCGGCAGTGTCAGCAACGTCCACAACACGGCCGAAATATCCGGTCACGTAGGCCAGTTGGTTCAGGGCTCGCACGTCTACGTCCTCCCCGACGCACTCGAACCGGATCGGATTCGGCTCGACTCGGCCGTCACGAGGCTGCGAGAACTGATCAGGTCCCAGGTCGCCGACGAGGCTGCCACGCGCGGGGTGTTCGAGGCGGAGCTGGCCGTGGAGTGGGAACGTGCGGACGGTCCCGCGCAGTCCGGCGGTACCGGCCCGATCCGGCCGCACGACCCGCTCCACACGCCCGCCGAGACCCCGGCAGGCGCCGAGCGGGCAGCGGCCGCTACGGGCGAGCCGCCCGAGAGCCATCGCGCCGGACAGGTCGCCGAGCTCTTCCTCCGGTTGCCGCAGCGCCGACTGGTGCTGCTCGGCGATCCCGGTGCGGGAAAGACCACGCTCGTCCTGCTACTGACACTGCATCTGCTGAGCCGCACCGCCCGGGAACCACTGCCCGTACCGGCCACACCGGACACCTGGGACCCGCGCCGGGAACGCCTCCGGGACTGGTTCGTCCACAGGCTCGAACAGCGCTACCCGGAGATAGAGCGGCGGTACGGCGCGGGCACGATGAGAATCCTGGTCGATTCCAGGCGAGTGTTCCCGATCTTCGACGGCCTGGATGAACTGCCGAGTGCGGCCCGGATCCGCATGCTCGTCGCGCTCACCCAGGGCCTGGAGCCGCGGGACGCCGTCATCATCACCAGCCGCGTCCCCGAGTACCAGGAAGCGGTTCTGAGCGCACGGTGGATCCCCGACCTGGTGCTGCGCGCCCGCCCGATCGAACCGCAGGCCGCCCTGCACCACCTGGACACGGCCTCACACGCACCCGGGCGCTGGAGCCCGGTCGCCGAGCGGCTTCGTCAGGAACCGTCCGGACCGCTCGCCCGGATCCTGTCGAGCCCGCTGAACATCTGGCTGGCCCACCGCGTCCACGGCGGACCGGCCGGCCACCCCGCGCAGCTCGCCGACCGGACGCGGCTGCCCGACGAGGCGGCCCTGCAGCACCACCTGCTCGACGCCCTGGTCCCGGCCCTCTTCGGCGAGCCTCCCGCGTCGAGCTCCGCCATGCGGCGTCGCTGGCACCCGGAGCAAGCCGATGCGTACCTGCGCTTCCTGGCCCGCCGCTTCACCCGGCTCGGTTCCCGCGAACTGGACTGGCGGCACGCAGCACCGGGGTGGGCGGTTGCTGCCGGAGCCGCGCTGCTCCTCCTCCTGGCCCCGGCCCTGGGCTCGGTCGTCGGTCCGGGGCTCTCGGCGGTCGGCGACGGCCCGCCCGGTGACCCGCTGTGGCTGACGCGATGGGCCGGGGTCGCAGCGGTCTGGGCCTTGATGGCCCCGGTCATCTTGTTCCCGCTCGACTACGTGCTGGCCTCGCTGTTCGCCACGGCGGACGACCGGTGGAGGCGCCCGTACGCCCTGGCCGCCGTTGTGGCGGTTGCGGCCGGCTTCCTCGCGGTGGCGGGTGCGCGGCACGACACCGCGACGACAGGCGTCACAGCCTTCTGGGGCCTGCTGGTGGCCGGGTTCCGGGTCCTCCGGGTCGCCATCCATCCGGCCCGTGCCGGCACCGCACGGGCGCAGTTGGAGCGCGAGAGGTACTACAGCCTTGCGTGTGCGGCCTGGATCTCCGCCGTCGTGGCCGCCCGCTACTCCGTGTTCCGGGCGGGCCTGGACCGTGAAGCCCTCTCCTACGCGACGGAGGCTGTGGTCGGCTTCCCCGCGACCGTACTCCTGATGACACCGTGGGGACGCTGGCAGTGCGGGCGCTTCATGCTCGCGCTCGTGCGGCAATTGCCCTGGCGTACGTCCGGATTCCTTCAGGACGCCCGGACGCTGGGCGCCTTGCGGATGGTCGACGGCGCCCCGCAGTTCCGGCACAGCAGCCTCCAACAGCGGCTCGCCGGGCACGCCCAGCCGCCCTGGGCCGGGCACACCGATGCCGCGGACCTCCGGCCGAGCGCGCCCGGCAGCGTCGGCTGGCAGCGCGGCCTGCCCTGGCAGTGGCCACTGAAGCGGTCGGTGCTGATGTGGGTGATCATCGTGGCGAAGGCGGCCCTCCTGCTCCTCCTTGCCGACGTCCTCCCTGCCTTCCCCGCGCGGATCGTGCTGACACTGGCCGCCGCCTCGGCGGTTCAGGCGTTCTACGTGATGCTCTGGCAGGCCGTCCGGCTCTGCCTGCGCTGCCGACGGCTCGGCTATGACGTCCGGGTCTCGATCAGCCCGGAGCTGCTCGACGCGACGGTCGACGGCCGCCGGATCCTGCTGACCCCGGAGCAGATCGCCCGGATCACCGTGCGGCCGATCAAGAACTCGCTCGGTCGGACGACCCGCTTCGCAGCCGTAGCGGCACTCGTCCACGATCACGAGGCCCTGCCCCCGCGCAGCCGGATAGGGCACGACGGATGGGTGGTGCTGGTCCCGCTCGACCGCCTGCACCCGCTGACACCCGAACTCTCGGCCGTGCTGGCCGCATTCGGCGGGCCGCGCTGGGAGCCCCCTCTGATGGAAGCCTGACCACCGCGACGCGGCGCCCCTGCCGACCGGCTGAAGGCCACGCCAGCGCATCGGCTCCCATGGGCTCGATCCGCCTTGACGGCGCCTCTGATCAGAGGTGCCGGCCCCGGCAGGGATGATGCCCGGAGCATGGGAACGGGAACGTCGGTGTCCCGTCCGGACGGTGCGGGGCCAGTACGCCGGATTCCGGCGGCTTCAGCTGGTCCAGGACCGACCGGCGGCCCGGTGGGCGAGCGTCACCTCGCGGTGCTCGCCCGGCGGGTGTTCCCCGGACGGGGGTCGTCGCAGGCGGCGTCGTCCAGCGCGGCGACGGCCTGCTTGCCGTGCATCCGCCCGCGGAACAGCGCGGCGCGCTCGGCAGCTCCGGTCGGTACGTGTTTCGCGGGCACCTCCAACTGCCTGAGGAACATGCCGAGTACGGCGACCGGATCGGCCGGCGGGTGCTCGGGGTCGCAGCCGCGCAGGTTGACGTACAACTGGACGTCGGCGCACCGGCCGTCACGGACGAGCCGGTGTGCGGCGTGCAGGGCGAGTCGGGTCTTCCCGATCCCGGCCGGGCCCTCGATCGTCGACACCACGGCGGCACCTCTGCCGAATTCGCCTACGAGGACGGCGAGTTCGCGCCCTCGACCGGTGAACGTGGCCAGATCGGCGGGCAGGACCTGGAGGTTGCCCGCCTCGAACAGCGGGTCCAGGAAGGAGAACAGCCGCTCCGGCCGCTCGTTCAGGTGAGCCGTGGCCTCCAGCAGCACCGGGTCGGCGATCGACACGGCCGTCTCGGCACCGGGCAGTTGGAACCGCACCACCGGCCCGTACTCGGCGTGCAGCCTCAGCTGGTAGGCGTGCAGCCCGCCGGCCTGCGCGATCGCGCCCACCCCGCCGTCCGGGCGGGGGTCGGGGCCGGGGATGGCGTTCATCGGGCCTCCTCGTGCCGACCGGTCGGATCGTGGCCGGTCACCGGGTGCGCCGCTTCGGGCCGCAGGAGACCGTCGATCCGCGCCGCCACTGCGAGCAGGTCCCGGTCGGCCCTCCGCCGCCCGATGAGCTGGACGCCGACGGGGGCGGAGCCGGTGACCGGGAGCGGGACCGTCAGCGACGGCAGGCCCGCGGCGGCCGCCGGCGAGGTGTTGCGGATCAGGGTGGGGAACGTCGGCACGTCCCGGCCGTTGAGGGGGAGGGACTCCTCGTACCGGTACAGCGGCCGGGCGCACACCGGGACGGTCGGGCTCAGGATCGCGTCCAGGCCGTGGGCGGTGACGAGTTCGTCGTACGCGGTCTGCATCGCCTGCCGCTGCGCAAGCGCGCCGCGCAGGACGGCGGGCCCCGGGTACCCGGGGGCGGTGGGCAGGGCGGTGGCCTTGAGCGTCTCCGCGATGACCGGGTCGGCGACCGCGTCGAGCACGCCGGCGGGTGTGAGCCCGGTGCGGTGCGCGTCGAGGTATCGGCCGAGCGCGGCGCCGAACTCGCCGAACACCAGCGGGAACCCGACCCGGGAGTCGTACGCGACCAGGTGTTCCGTGTCCACCGGGATCCACTCCGCCCCTGCCGCCGTGAGGCGGTCGACGGCCGTCTCCCAGGCGGTCCGGACCGGGCCCTCCAGGTCCTCGGTGAACACGTGCCTCGGGAGGCCGAACCGGAGCGGGCGGCCCGGGTCGAGCGGGACTCCGTCCTCCCCGGTGACGAGGGTGTCCAGCGCGACGAGCCGGTCCAGGGTGCGGGCCATCAGCCCGGGGGTGTCCCGGGTGGTGGACAGCGGTGTGACGCCCGCTGATGGGTAGCGTCCGGCGCTGGGGCGCAGGCCGTAGATGCCGTTGAGTGCGGCCGGGATGGTGACGGAACCGCCGGTGTCCGTGCCGAGCCCGGCCTCGGCGATCCCCGCGGCCACCGCGGCCGCCGTCCCTCCGCTGCTGCCGCCCGCGAACAGGGCCGGGTCGGTGGCGTTGCCGACGGCGCCGAAGGTGTGGTTGCACGAGGTGGCCCCCAGGGAGAGCTCGTGCATGTTCGTCTTGCCCAGGACGATCGCCCCCGCGGCACGCAGCGCCGCGACGATTGGCGCGTCGGCACCGGGGACGAAGCCGGCGAGTGCGGGTGTGCCCGCGGTGTTGGGCAGGCCGGCGACGTGGATGTTGTCCTTGACGACCAGACACCAGGGCTCCCGGCTCCCGCGCGCGTCATGGCGGGCCGCCTCTGCGAGCACCTTCCCGGCGTCCAGGGTGATGAACGCGTTGAGGTGCCCGACGGCGGCGGCCCGGCCGAGCGCGCCGGACACGACCTCGCGCGCGAGGCCCCGGCCCGCGGATCCCGGCTCGGCCATGGGGTCGTCTCCTTCGCACTCGCACGCGTCGAAGGCCCGTGCTACCCACTCGAGCCGTGGTCATTCCGGGACCACGCCGTATGCAGTACCGCGAACCGCTCCGGTGCACGCGGGGAGCGCCTGGTCCGCCAGGTGTTCTCGGCCCGAAGTGGTTGAGACCTTGTGAGAATGTGGGCATGACGATCGATCAACTGACGCGACAGCAGGACGCCCTCCAGATCGAGGCGGACGAGGTGAACAAGGACCTGGGGCTGGACGCGGCGCTCGGGCGGGTCGGGGATCCGGTGCGGGTGGGGAGTGCGGCGCTGGGGTTGATGGTGCGCAGGGACCTGGACGTCACGGTGGTGTGCCCCCGGCTCGACACGGGGGCGCACGAGGCGGTGGCCGGGATCGGGGCGGGGCTGGCGGTGCACGAGCGGGTGCGGCAGGTGCGGTTCCGCAACGACACCGGCGTGTGGAACACCGATCCCGGCTACCCGGACGGGCTGTACCTCGGGGTGGACTACCGGTCGCCGCAGGGCCGCACGTGGTCCCTGGACATCTGGTTCGTCGACGAGCCCGACCGCCAGCCGGATCTGACGCACCTGCGGACGCTGCCGCCGCGGCTCACCACCGAGGCCCGGGAGGCGATCCTGCTGATCAAGCACGCGTGGGCGGAGAGCCCCGAGTACGGCCGGAGCGTGCGCAGTTGGGACGTCTACCGATCGGTGTTGGACGACGGGGTGCGCACGGTGGCCGGGTTCGACCAGTGGCGGGCGCCCTCTTCGGCACAGCCGCTGTCGGCGCAGGTGTCGGCGTAGGCGATCGAGGTGTGCGTCCGGATCCCGGTCCGCCGCCGGATGAAGTCGAGCCGCGCGCACCTCGGCCTCGTCGCGTCCGCCGACGGCGCAGGTGACCATCCGACCGTATTCCTCGACGGCCTGGCGCACCTGCGCGATCGGAAGGGTGCCGACCGGGTCATGGAAGAGCGGATGACCGGGATCCGACGCGCCCCGGGGATCGACCTCGGGCGGCTCGGAATTGTCGGAAGCCCACGTCCTGTCATACACGCCTCCCTTCTTTCCGCCGTTGGAGAACCACACCGGGCCGCCGTATCCGGAGGATGCGTTGACGGATAGCGACAAGCAGCTGTCGGGCCAGCTGTCATCACCGTACTACTGCTCGGAGAAGGAGAACCAGGCGATCTCTCCGGGCCTCCGGCCCGGGCCCCCGCCGCCCTTCTCCGCAAGAATCCCGAAAACCTCCGGGATCAGCCGGGACCTCTCCTCCGGGGTCTCGCCGTGGCGCCGCTGACCACCGACATGAACATTGAGAAGCACTGGCGATCGTCCATACGAAAAGCAAGAAGGCGATGGCCTTCACCGCCCGGTGAAGGCCATCGCCTCATGCGCCGATTAGTCCTCGAATGGAGGCCTGTCGTTTCGTGGGCCGTTGATCTCTCCGGTCACCCACGCGATGGATTCGGGGCGTTCCCCCGTGCCGGATCGGCAGAACTCCTTGATCGCCTCCCGGACCTGCGGCAGCGGCACCGCGCTGGCGGGGTCGTGGAACCTCGGGTAGTAAGCGTCGCACACGAGGCGGGAGTCGATCTCGGACGGGGTGGGGTTATCGGAGATCCAGGCGTCATCGTAGATTCCGCCCTCCCTGCCGAAGACGCACCACACGAGGGCCCCGAATCCGGTCGCCTCGTTGGCCGCAAGGCGGAGGAAAGCGCTCGGGAAAGGGGCGTCCGGTTCGAGGAAGCTGAACCCCGCGTCGTGCCAGGGGCCATTGCCGTCGCCCCCTTCCCCGGGGGTGATGTACCGAATGGCCTCGGAGATCAGCCCATCGACCTCCTCCTGGCTCGTGGGGAACACGTGCTTCCCGGCAAAGGAAATCCTGAGGATCATTACTGGCGAACCCTTATCCCTTGAAGCGTGCCGGTCTCCGTGAGAAGTCCGGTCTTCCTGTCGACCCATCGAACCAGCATCTTCTGGTCAGTATAGAGGATGGAGGCCACGGCCATTGAGCAGGCCATGTCGCCGACGCACACACCGTCTCGATTGTTGATGACCACCTCTATCGTGGCGTTCTTCATCTCGGGCTTGTCCGCGAGCTCCCACGCGATTTTCGGCTCCGCATGGTCGGCCCCCGGGAACACCGTGGCGTTCCTCGGCGGACGGGTCGGTGAGTCGGGGCCCAGGAGGAATTTGTTGAGGTCGGTGAAAACTCCACCGGTGCCGCTCACGACCGGCAGAGTCGCCGGAACCAGATTCCCGCTCGCGTCCCGGACCAGCCCCTGTCCGGTCGTGGCGCCCTGGTCTCCGGGGCGCTCCCCGAGGCCTTCGAGAGCCGGGATGATCACCCGGCATATCTCGAAGATGTCGGCGTTGTGAACGAGGACGGGGGTGCCGCCGGCCAACACGAAGTAGGTGTGGAGGCCGTCGACGGTGAGGTTGTACGCGTGTTGGAGGCCGGTCCAGTGCCGGACCGAGGCGACCTGGGCGGTGGCGCCGGTGTCGGTGCGCAGGGTGTCGCCGGCATGGACCGCCGACGCGTCGGTCCAGGCGCGGGTCGACTCCACCCAGAACGGGTGGTGGTCGGTCGCGGTCACGGCGCTCGGGGTGCCGTCGTTCTGCTGGACGGTCAGCTCGGTGAAGTCGCGGTCGTCGGGGGTGTCGATGGTGTTCGTCACCGCGCGGGGCCCGGAGGTACCGGTGACGGGGTCCGCGGCAACCACGACGTCGCCGATCCGGACGGTCTCGATGGCCTTGACCGTGCCATCGCCCATGAGAACGCCCGTGCCGGCCGGGAAGCTGTTGGTGGTCCCCGGCTTGGTCGGGCAGCTCGTGCGCTTGGCCGACGCGAAGGCCGCTTCACCTTCCATCTGGTCGACCAGTGCACGGTCGACGTTCCGGTCGTTGCGCAGTGCGTTCAGGGCGTCCTGGGTGCCGACGCCGTCCTTGAGCGTGAGGCGGAACGCGGCGACGGAATCGGCCGTGGCCAGCAGTTTGCCGTAGGTCGCGTCCTTCATGCCGTCGAGGGACGCCTGGAGGGCGAGCTTGGCCTGTACCAGGTCGGTCCCCGCCTCGAGGGCGAACCGGAAGGCGATGATCGCCTTGGCGGCCTTGCCGAGGGTGCCGAAGGGGATGAAGTTGGACGCCGCCCAGGCGCAGGAGGCGTTCAGTCCGGGGTTCTTCGCGCAGTTCCAGAAATCCTGCACGAGGGCGACTGCCATGGCGCCGGGAACGCATCCCGCCCCCGAGCTGTCCCCGCCGTAGCAGGAGTTGTACTGGAAGTACGCCTCATCGAGATCGACGGTGCCGTCGGCGACCATGTCGATCGGCTTCGTGGCCACGAGGAGCGTGTCCCAGGAGCTGTACTTCCCCTGGCACGCCGCAATGGAAAGATTCGGTTCCGGGCAGGTCTTCAGGTAGTAGTCGACCTGACCGGTGATCTTTATCTTCGCGGGTACCGTGCAGACGTCCTTCCCTCCCGGATTCCTGTGCCAGTACTTGTCGTTCCGCATTGCCCAGCTGAAACACCTGGAGTCGTCCCAGGTCTGGGCCTTCTGGCTGAGATCACCGTGGGGTACGACGTCGATGTAGGAGACGCGGGCGTTGTCGTCGACGGCGGCGGTCTCGCTCTGCAGCTGGCCGGCGCCGACCGCGTCGGTCTGCTGCTTCGACATGATCAGCTGCGCGGCTTCCCGGGCGGCCGCGTACGCCTCGTCCCTGCTCTTGGCAGCGGCAGCGGCCGAGGCCTTCGCCTGGTCGGCGGCGTTCTTGGCGTCGGCCGCGTACTGACTCGCCTGGGCGGCGTAGCTCGTGGCTGCCGCTGCCGAGAAGCTGGCCCGGGTGGCGGCGTCGGTGGCGGAGGCCGCCGACGCCTGGGCCTGCTGGGCATACTGGGCGGCCTGCTGGGCGCTGGCCTGGGCGGCCTGGGCGGACTGGGCGGCCTGGTTGGCGAAGCCCTGGGCCTGCTGGGCGGACTGGCCGGCCTGGTTGGCGTAGCCGGCGGCCTCGTTGGCGGCGCCGCGGGCGGTGGCGGAGGCCTGAGCGGCCTGGGCTGCGTACTGGCGGGCCTGGGCGACCGAGCCGTCGATGGTGGCGAGGTAGGACGCGATGGTGGCCACGTGGGTGGCGGTCATCGCGTCCCGCTGCCGCGCCTTGGGCAGGCCGGTCTGCAGGAACGGCACCAGGCGGTCGGCGGGGCCGGACAGGATGGCCTGGGCGGCGGCCTGGACCTCCGGTCCACCGGTCGTCAGCAGTTGAGTGACCAGGACGCGGTTGTCGTCGTCCCGGGCCTTGTACTGGCCGACCGCGAGGAAGGCGCGGACGTCGTCGATGGTGCCGTCCAGGGCCTTGCCGGCGGCGGCCTTCACGCCGGGTCCGCCGTTGGCCATGATCTGGGACAGGGCGACGCGGTCGTCGTCGTCCTTGCCCGGGTACTGGCCGGTGGCCAGGAACGCCCGCACCTGGTCGGGGGTGCCGACCGAGGCGGTCTCCGCGGCGAGGCGCTGCTCCAGCTTTCCGGAGCTCTGGGCGATGGCCATGACGCTGGTGCGGTCGTCACGCTCGCGGGCGACGGCCAGGTCGGTGCTCAGGAACGCCTGGACATCGGTGTCGTCGCCCTCCAGCGCGGTCTGCGCGGCGGCCTTGGTCCACGGGCCGGCGGAGGCCAGGAGCCGGAACGCGGCCTGACGGCCCTTCAGCACGGCCGCTTTCAGGTCGACCCCGGCTGCGGTGGCGTCCTTGATGAGCTGGTCGGTGTCGGCGGCGAACTGCGTCGCCTTGCCGGACTCCCACGCGGCGGTCTTCGCCTTCTGGTCCGCTTCGCGGGATGCCTCGTCCGCGGCGGCCATCTCGTCAGCCTGCTGGCCGGCGAGGCGCTCGGCGTCGCTGGCGCGGGCGACGTCGGCGACCTTGTGGGCCTGGGCGGCCGAGTTCGCCGCGGAGTTGGCGTCCGCGTCGGCCGCGCTGGCGGCTGCCTGCGCGACGTTGGCCGCGGTGTTCGCGTCGCCGGCGTGCCGTGCGGCCTCCTCGGCTGCGGCGGCCGCGGCATCGGCGTGGGCCGCGGCTTCGTTGGCGGCGCGCTGGGCGTCACCGGCCGCGGCTGCGGCCTGGGTGGCGATGGCGGCGGTGGCCTTGGCGGCGCGGGTGGCCTCTGCCGCGGCGGCCTTGGCGCGTGCGGCGGCGTCGCGGGCCCGGGCCGCGTCCTCGGCGGACACGCCGGAGTAGTCGGCGGCCTCAAGGGCGGCCTGGGCGGCGGCATCCGCGTTGGCCCCCGACGAAGCGGCGGCCTGGGCGGCGGCATTGGCCTGTGCCACGGCACGGCCGGCCCAGGCGCTCGCCTCGCCGGCGGTGCGGGCGTCGGCGGCGGCGTTGCGGGCAGCGACCGCGGCCGCGCGGGCCACGTCGGCCTGCCCGGCGTCACCGGCGGCACCGGCCGCGGCGGCCAGGGCCCGCGCGGCGGCATTGCCGGCCTTGGTGGCGGCCGACGCGGCGTCGGCGGCGGCATTGGCGGCCTGGCGGGAGGCCTCGTTGGCGGCCCTCGCCGCCTTCGAGGCGGTCTGGGCCGCGGCGGCGGCGCGGGTGGCAGCGTCCGCGGCACGGCTCGCCGCGTTCGACGCCTGCCCGGCGGAGCCCTGCGCGGCCTTGGTCTCGGCGGCGGCCCGCTCGGAGGCCTCCTTGGCCAGCCTGGTCGCGTCGAGCGCCTTGCCAGCCGCGTCCACGGCGGTCTGCGCCTGTTGGCCGGCCTGATCGGAGGCGTTCTTCGTCAGGTCGGCCAGCTGGGCGACCGTCAGGGTCTCCTGGTCATGGGCGGCCGCGGTCTGGTAGCCGTACTGCAGGAACAGCCGGACGTCGTCCATCGAACCGTCCAGCGCGGCGCCGGCGGCCTTCTTCACCTCCGGCCCGCCGGAGGCCATCAGCTGGGAGAGGTGCACGCGGTCGTCGTCGTTCCTGGCCTTGAACTGGCCATCGCTCAGGAACTGGTTGACGTCGTCCAGGCTGCCGTCCATGGCTTTGCCGGCAGCGGCCTTCACACCGGGCCCGCCGGCCGCCATGATCTGCGACAGCCGCACCCGCTGGTCGTCCTCGAAGGCCTTCTTGGAGCCCTTGTCCAGGAAGGCCTGCAGATCGGCGGCCGAGCCCTTCAGCGCGGCCGTTCCCGCATCGCGCACACCGGGGCCGGAGGTCGCGACCAGGTTCTCGATCTGCGTGCGCAGGTCCTGCTCGGCCGCCGCTGCCTGACCGCTCGCCAGGAACGCCGTCAGGTCGTCGGCCGAACCGGTCAGCGCCGTCTCGGCGGCGTGGCGCACCGCCGGGCCGCCGGCCTGCCAGGCCGCGACGGCCTTGACCCGGTCCGGGTTGGCTGCGGTGGCGGGCGCCGTGTCGGCCGCCACCGCGGGAGTCGTCAGCAGCCCGGTCAGCAGGCTGCCGGCCACGAATCCGGCTGCCAGCCGTGATCGGGCCCGTGATGTCAGGGGCATCTTCATGGGAGCTTCGTCGTCTCATTCCTGTTTCGGGCACCGACGTGCCGTGATGACCGCCGACGGGCGTGCCGGCGGGTGCGGGGAAGGTCCTTCGGGGTGCGCGCCGGGCGCCGGGAAGCGGCGGCTCGGGTGAGCGGGGTGGCCCTGCGTTCGTCCAGCGGGCCCGAGGGGGCTGACAGGGCAGCCGGGTAAGGGAGTTGGGGTGCAGCCACCTTGCGACGCGGCGTCAGAGGTGATGCCCGCGGGTTCGTGCCGACGTCGGCCGTGAGCAAGGTGGTCAGTCCCGCGCGTCGAAGCGTGCGGGAGTTCGCCGGCAGCCCGCCGATGGGTGGTCAAGTGCCGGACGGGAAGGGGCGACCAGGCGTACGGAGCCAGGGAAGGGGTGCAGGAGTGCACATGTGGGCGGGGCCCGTGGGTCCGGGGGCCTCGGCAGCGGGGAGTTCCGGTTCGGCCGGGCCGGAACTCCCGGGTGGATCGCATCGGGCGCCCGGCCCCTGCCGGGCGCACGATGGGTGTGCGGGGTGTCAGCCGGCCGGGGTGGCGGTGATGCCCTGGATGGCGCTGCTGGCTACGGCGTAGAAGGTGGTCCAGGTGTTGTCGGCCTTCTGGTCGGCGGTCCAGATGCGGTCGTCGGCGCCGATGGCGAACAGGCGGGCCGTGTCGCCGATGGTGGTGGCGGCCACCTGCTTGACGCCGGCGGCGTTGGGCACGGCGTCGAAGGTGGTCCAGGTGCCGGCCGTGTAGTCGCCGGTGGTGGTCCAGATGCGGTCGTCGCCGCCGACGGCGAACAGGTGCACGGTGTTGCCGGCGGTGGTGGCGGTGATGTTCTTGATGGCGCTGCTGGGGATGGCCTGGAAGGTGGTCCAGGTGCCGGCCGTGTAGTCGCCGGTGGTGGTCCAGATCTGGCCGTCGCCGCCGATGGCGAACAGGCGGACCTTGTCGCCCATGGCGACGGCGGTGATGTTCTTGATGGCGCTGCTGGGGATGGCCTGGAAGGTGGTCCAGGTGCCGGCCGTGTAGTCGCCGGTGGAGGTCCAGATCTGGCCGTCGCCGCCGATGGCGAACAGGCGGACCTTGTCGCCCATGGCGACGGCGGTGACCTGCTGGATGGCGCTGTTGCCCGGCACCATCTGGAACGCGCTCCAGGTGCCGTTCGCGCCGTCCTTGCTGGCGCTCCAGATGTGCTGGTCGCTGCCGATGGCGAACAGGCGCACGGTGCTGCCCATGGTGACGGCGCTGACCTGGCGGATGCCGCTGTTCTGGGGGACGGCCTCGAAGGTGCCCCACACGTTCGTGGAGTAGGAGCCCTCGTTGGCCCAGATCCGGTTGTCGCCGCCGATGGCGAACAGCCGGCTGCCCGGGCGGGAGGCCTTCACCTGCTGGATCCAGGCGTTGAGGTCGTCGACGCGGGTGGAGGTGGCGCCGGTGCGGGTCTCGGTGGCGGGGGTGCCGAGGCAGCCGCCCTGCCAGGAGAGGGAGGCGACGGCGGCGATCTCGGGGGTGCCGTTGCGGTCGCGCAGCAGCGGGGCCCCGGTGTCGCCCTGGCAGAGCGGCGCCGCGCCCGCAGCCGGCGCGGTGTCGATGCTGGTGGCGTTCACCGTGCCGGTGGTGTGGGCGGTGGTGTGGACCGTGAGCGGTGCCCAGTCGGTGGCGGTGCGGCCGTAGCCGGGGATGCGCAGGCTCTCGCCGGCCGCGGGCGCGGCGGAGGCCGGGGCGATGGGGGTGATGCCGTCGACGGGGGAGGTCAGGCGGGCCATGACCAGATCGCGTTCGCCGCGCGGGGCGAGTTCGGCGATGGCGACGGTGCGGCCGGCGATCGTGGCGGTGCTGGGCGCGGCCGGCGTGCCGGCGGCGGGGTGGTCGCCGAAGCAGGAGGCGGCGGTCAGGACCCAGTAGCGGTCGATCAGGGTCGCCGTGCAGGAGCGGGCGCCGGCCCGGCCGGGCTGTCCGGCCGTCACCGTGCCGACGGCCGGGAAGTCGGTGCCGGCCGGGGCGGCGGGCCCGTCGGTGGCGGTGAGTTCGAGCAGGGTGGTGCTGGTGCCGGTGGTGCCGCCTTCGCCGATGGGGGTCCAGGTGTTCTTGGCGACGTCGAAGGAGGCGGTGGGACTGCCGTCGGTGCTGACGGTGGCCTTGATGGTGTGGTCGTCGCCCTTGATGTTGTAGATCTTGGGGATCTCCAGGGCGAGGTAGCCGGTGGGCCCGGTGATCCTGAAGCAGACCTCGCTGGGGTTGGCGGCGCGGCTGAAGAGCTGGACCAGGCCGGGGCCCGAGGCGCAGTCGGCGAGGACGATGTGGCCGTCGCCGGTCTTCAGGGTGATGTTGCGGTCGGCGAGGATCTTCGCCGCGTCCGGGTAGGAGAAGCCCTCCACCGCGCTCGGCGGCGCGGCATCGGCGGCCACGGCGGGCATCGGGGCGGCGACGACGGGGATCGCAAGGGCCGCGCCGAGAGGCCAGGCCAGTCTGCGAACGGTACGCACAGGTACTCCAGAAGAGAGATGCGCCCGGGGGAAACCAGCACCCCCGAGCTGGCTAAGAAAGAATCAAGCGGACGCTATCGAGGAGAAATCCGGCACGTCAACGTATCCGGCCGCCCCGTGCCGCCAGCTGACCGGCGACCAGACGCAGTACGGGAAAACGCGTTTGGAGCATCCGAATCCCTCTGCTCGGAATGCGGACATTAAGGATTTATGAGAGGGCGTGAGCCCACCTTTCGACCATTACGATTCGATGACGTTTCCCCCCCGATGTGACGACGCGGCCCCGATCCGGCCTCGGCGTCGGGATCCATGCCCCTGCGCGCCGGGACCACTGTGCCAGGACGCACAGTTGACGGCACCTCATGGCCCGCACGTTGCATGCACGGTCGCCCGGCCTGGGTTCGACGCATCTCCGCGTGCACCCTGCCGCCCGGTCCGTGCGCCCCAGGCGCGAACGGCGACGTGTAGTACGGAAGCGCACCGTCAGACGAAGAACGCGTTCATGCTCGGCACGTCCGAGACGTAGGTCTCGATGGCGCCGAGGGCGGTCGGGTCGGACATGGTGGTGAACCTCCTTCGTGGGGCGGGTCGTCGATGCCGAGCCTCGTCGAGGGCCGCGGCGAACGGAAATGCCGTCCGCGACGACGGACCATGCGCCGCGCGCATAATGGCGGGATGATCGCGGAAGAACTGCGCTGGTTCCTGGCCGTCGCCGAGACCGAGCACGTCACCGATGCGGCCGCGCTCGTCGGCACCACCCAGCCGACGCTCTCCCGCGCGATCGTCCGGCTCGAACGGCGCCTCGGCACACCGCTGTTCGACCGCGACCGCAACCGGCTGCGGCTCAACCAGGCGGGCCGGGTGTACCGGCGGCACGCCCGACGCGCGCTCGACGAGCTGGAGTCGGCGCAGGACCGGATCGCGGCGCTGCTCCCGGCACCGGCCGACCCGCTGCGCCTGGCCTGTGCGCACTCGCTGGGCACCTGGCTGCTGCCGGAGCTCCTCACGGCCTACCGGGAGCACGCGCCCGGCCACGCCGTCGACGTGCGCGAGGGCTCGGCGGCCGGCGTGCTCGACCTGCTGGCCGGCGGCGTGGTCGACCTCGCGGTCACGAGTCCGCAGCCGTCCCTGCCCGGCTACGGCTGGCTGCCGCTCGGCGAGGAGCGGCTGGTGCTCGCCGCCCCGGCCGGACACCCGCTGGCCGGGCGCGCCGGGGTCGACCTGTCCGAGCTGACCGACGGGCAGTTCGTGATCATGCGCCAGGACGTCGGGCTGCGCGAGATCACCTGCGCCCTCTTCCACCGGTCCGGTCTGACGGCGCCCGTCGCAGCGGAGGCGGACACCGTGGCCGGGATCCTGGACCTGGTCGCGGCCGGCCACGGGACGGCCCTCGTCCCGGTCAGGGCCGCGACCGGCCACCCGGGGGTCGAAGCGGTCCCGCTCACCGCCGCCGACGCCTGCCGCACCGTCGGCCTGGCGTGGCGGCGCGGCCGCCCGCTGCCGCCGCACGCCCGCACGTTCCGCGTCCTCGCGGGTCGGGGGCGCTGAGCCGTCGAGGCGGTCGGCACCGTCCTCGCAGCCCTCGCCGTCCTGGACACCGCCGGGCTGGTGACCGGCGGCCGCGTCGGGCGCGAGGTGCGCTACGCCGTGCGGCCCCGCGGCGCTGGACGCGACGCACGGTGGATGGCCTCGCTCGCCGCCGACCGGGACCGCCGGCCGGCGCACATCAACGTCCCAGACCACCACCCGGCCTGACCACCCGGGCCGCGCACCCGGCGGAGGGCACGGGTCAGCGCGTGGCCGGGTCGGCGGTCCAGCTCGCGAGGAGGCGCAGGGCGTCGGCGGTGGGCGATCCCGGTTCGACGTTGTAGACGCACAGGGTCTGGTCGGGGTCGCCCGGCGGCTGGAGGGACTCGTAGGCGAAGTGGAGTTCGCCGACCTCGGGGTGCACGTAGGACTTGCTGCCGTGCGTGCGGCGCAGCACCTTGTGGTCGTTCCACCAGGTGGTGAACTCGGGGCAGCGCAGGGTGAGTTCGCCGACCAGGTCGGCGAGGCGGCGATCGGTGGGATGGCGGCCGGCCTCCAGGCGCAGGATCGCGACGGTCTCGGCGGCGATCCGCGGCCAGTCGCCGACCCTGTCGCGCGCGCCGGGGTCGAGGAGGTAGTACCGGGCGAGGTTGCGCTGGGTGGCCGGGAGCGCGTCGAAGTCGGTCAGCACCTCTCGGGCCAGCCGGTTGGCGGCGAGCACGTCGGTGCGCCGGCCGATCACGAAGGCGGGCACGTGTTCCAGGGTTTGCAGCATCAAGTGCAGCCCCGGGCGCACACGTTGGGGCGCCGCCCCGGCCTGGCGGGGCGTGCCGGGGCGGGCGAGCAGGTCGTCGAGGTGTTCGCGCTCGACGGGGTCGAGCTGGAGCGCGCGGGAGAGGGCGTCGACCACTTCGACGGACGGGCGGCCGGAGCGGCCCTGTTCGAGGCGGGTGTAGTACTCGGTGCTCATCCCGGCCAGCCGGGCGACCTCGTCCCGGCGCAGGCCGGGCACCCGCCGCGCCCGGCCTCCGGCGGGGAGTCCCGCCTGCTCGGGGGTGATCCGGGCCCGGCGGGTCCGGAGGAAGTCGGCGAGCTCGCTGCTGCGGTCCATGACCCCATTGTCGGACACCGGCGGCGGCCCCGGGCGGGCGGAAGGTGGCCCTGCCAGTACCTGTTTCGGGCGGGCCGGCTACGGCGCTTCCGAGGGGGCCCGGCGGTGGTCTGATGGTTGTGCGGCCGACGGAGCTCGGCCGAGCAGGAACCCAACCCCCTCACCCCCGAGGTGCATTCGCATGTCTTCTCACACCCCTGTCCAGTCCCTCGCCGGCCGGGTCGCGGTCGTCACCGGCGCCTCCAGCGGGATCGGCGAGGCGACCGCCGAGAAGCTGGCCGCGCTCGGCGCGAAGGTGGCCGTGCTGGCCCGGCGCGCGGACCGGTTGGACGATCTGGTCACCCGGATCCGCAAGGACGGCGGCACCGCCCTGGCGATCGTCGTGGACGTCACCGACGCCGCCGCGGTGCGGGCCGCCGCCGAGCGGGTCGAGGCCGAACTCGGCACCGCCGACCTGCTGTTCAACAACGCCGGGGTGATGCTCCCGGCGCCGGTCGAGGGCCTGGCCACCGACCAGTGGCAGCAGCAGATCGACCTGAACATCGGCGGCCTGATGAACGTGATCGGCGCTTTCACGACGCAGCTGGTCGCGGCCGCCGCCGAGCGCGGCGTCGCCGACCTGATCAACACGTCCTCGATCGCCGCGCAGAACATCTTCCCGACCTTCGCCGTCTACTCCGCCTCCAAGGCCTACGTCTCCCACCTCTCCCGCCACCTGCGGGCCGAACTGGGCGCGAAGCACGTGCGGGTGTCGGCGATCGAGCCGGGCATCGTCGGCACCGAGCTGCAGGACCACGTCACCGACGCGGGCGTGCAGCAGTGGCTGGCGGACTCCCAGGAGACGATGGAGTGGCTGACGCCGCAGGACGTCGCCGAGACGATCGGCTTCCTGGCCGCCCTCCCGCCGCGGGCCAACCTGCAGCAGGTCACCATCATGCCGACCGGCCAGCCCAGCTGAGCCCGCCGGCGGGCGCCGGGGCTCGGGACACCAGCGCGTCCGTGCCCCGGCCCCGGCGTTCAGGCGCCCCCGAGGCGTTCCCGCACCGCGGTCCGCGGGCAGGTGGCCCAGGACCGCCTCCGGTCCGCCCGCCCCGGTCTCCCCGTGCACGCGCACGCACGCACGGCGCCACCGGTCGGCCTCGTCGTCGGGCAGGCCGAGCGCGCGCACGATCGCGACCACCAGGTCGAAGTCCAGGCGGCGGCGGTTCGGCCTGAAGGCGTCGACCACCGTGGACGCGGCCACCGGCTGCGGCACGGGGAGCAGCCGGCCCACCGACCTCGCCAGCTCCCGGTACGACGGCGCGCCCGCCCACGACCGGAGCCGCCCGAGGGCGTCGATGAACTCCGCGAGGTCGTACGCCTCGTCCGGATCCGGCACCGCCTGCCCGCCGACCACACGTCACCTCCGGGTGGGACACGGCCGAGGCTCCTCGGCAACGTCCCAGTGTACGGAGCGTGTTGACGTGCACACAGGTCTTTGAGGGTGCCGCCCCGGAGGGCGGCGACGGACCGAGGCGGGGACGTGCGGCGGGGAGAACCCGACCGTCGGGTCTCCATCTGGCCGTCCTGACCGCCGGGCTCCGGCTCGGTGGCATGGCCGGGCGCTGGTTCCCCAGGTCGGTTCCCACCTCCGGGGAACCGACGGCTGGGCTGCCTTGACCTGCGCCCCGGCGAGCGGCCCGCCCGCGTACGCGGCCAGCACCAGGCCGAGGGGCCCCGCCGCCGTGCCGGGCAGGCCGCCGACCGGATCGGAGATCGACCCCGCCCCGGGATCAGCACCATCGTGTCGGGGCGATCGCCCACGCGATCACGGGGTGACGAGCAGCATCGCCAGGAGCGCGGGGAGAGCGGTGAGCCGAGGCTCGCCGCCGTGAACTCGACGGCGTGCAGCAGGGCTCCGACCGGGACGATCTGTCGCCACTTGCAGCGCCAATGCTCAGAGTTGCAAATTCTGTCGCTTTTATTGACGCCAATGAGCAAGCACAGTGCACTGGTTGCGCACTCCTCCACAGTCCCCGATGCCAGGAGTCCGCCATGCAACCCTTGCGCACGTCCTTCCGCACGTCCCGGCGCAGACTCGCGGCCGGCGCACTGTCGGCCGCGCTGCTCGCCCTGCCGTTGACCCCCACCACCGCCCACGCCTCCCCCACCGCCACCTCCGGCGACGGCCGGGCGCTCGCCGTCACGCCGCCGATGGGCTGGAACGACTGGGCCCACTACCAGTGCGGCATCGACGAACGGACCGTCACCGCCAACGCGGACGCCCTGGTCTCCACCGGCCTCGCCGCCAAGGGCTACACCACCGTCACCGTGGACGACTGCTGGATGTCCGCCGCCCGGGACGCGGGCGGCAACCTCACCGCCGATCCGGCCAAGTTCCCGCACGGCATGGCCTGGCTCGGTTCCTACCTCCACACCCGTGGCCTGAAGTTCGGCATCTACGAGGACGCCGGCTCCAGCACCTGCGGCGGCTACCCCGGCAGCGGCACCGGCGCGAACGGCGAGCCCGACCACTTCGCGCAGGACGCCGCCACCTTCGCCTCGTGGGGCGTCGACTACCTCAAGCTGGACGGCTGCAACGTCCACACCGCAACCGGCCAGAGCCAGGAACAGGCCTACCGCCAGGCGTACGACGCCCAGTCCGCCGCGCTCCGGTCCGCCGGCCGCGACATCGTCTTCTCCGAATCCGCGCCGGCCTACTTCCAGAACGGCGAGTGGGGCGCCCGGGACTGGTACGACGTGCTCTCCTGGGTCGGCCAGGACGGCCAGCTCTGGCGCGAGGGCTACGACATCGCGACCTACGACGCCGCCCACCCCGCCGCGAGCCGCTGGTCCAGCGTGCTCGGCAACTACGGTTACGACCGCTGGATCGGCTCCTTCGCCTCCCCCGGCAACTGGAACGACCCCGACTTCCTCATCGCCGGCGACGGCGGCCTGACCGACGACGAGGCGCGCAGCCAGGTCGCCCTCTGGTCGATGACGGCCGCCCCGCTGATCCTCTCCTCGGACGTCTCCCGGCTCACCCCCGCGGGGCTGGGCGCGCTCGGCGACACCGACCTGATCGCCGTCGACCAGGACCCGCTCGGCCGGCAGGCGGGCGTGGTGTCCAGTACCTCCGCCGCCGACGTGCTGGCCCGGCCGCTGGCCGGCGGGGACCGCGCGGTCGCGGTGCTGAACCGCTCGAACGGCGCGCAGACCCTCACCATCCCGCTGGCGACCATCGGTCTGCCCGGCTGCACGGCGACGGCCAAGGACCTCTGGACCGGGCAGACTTCGGCCGTCTCCGGCGCCCTGAGCCAGACCGTCCCGGCCCACGGCACCGCCGTCTGGCGGCTCACCCCCGGCACCGGCTGCGGCCCCGCCGTCCCCACCGGCCAGGTCACCGGAAACGGCGCCAAGTGCATGGACGACACCGCGAGCGGCACGGCCGACGGCACCCCCGTGATCCTCTACGACTGCACCGGCAACCCCAACCAGCGCTGGACCAGGACCGCCGACGGCACCGTCCGCACCCTCGGCAAGTGCCTCACCGCCACCGGCACGTCGGCCGGCAGCCGGATCGTGCTCGCCACCTGCACCGGCGGCACCCTCCAGCAGTGGGCGCCGACCCCGGACGGCACCCTCACCGACTCCGGCCTCTGCCTCGACGTGACGGGCGGCGCCACCGCCTCCGGCACGGCGCTGGAGCTCTGGACCTGCGGCAGCCACCAGGCCAACCAGTACTGGTCGCTCCCGGTCTGACCGGAACGGGGCTCGACGGGCAGGGGCCTCGGCCCCTGCCCCAGGACTCGAACTGCACCTCCGCCTGGGGCGCGGGCGGCGGTGCGAGGACGTCCCGGATCCGGCCGAGCCGTCGAGATGCTCCCACGTCCCGCCGACGCGCATCAGCACGCCGCGGACGAGGGCCTCTCGCTCGTCGAACGCCGCTTCGTCCAGGGCACCGGCGAAGTCCGCAGCCGTGTCGTTGTCGAACGGACCGATGTCCCGGGGCTCCACGGTGGTCTCCTCGCGGTATCCGTCACGGGGATCCTCACACCGGCCACCGACTACCGTCGGTGGCCGGTGCGGGCGCCGAACACCCCGGTCTGTGGCAGCGTGGAGGCATGAGCGACACGTCCACGTCCCCGCCGCACCGCACGCTGATCGTGCTGCGCCACGCGAAGTCCGCGTGGCCGGCGGGCGTGCCGGACGAGAAGCGGCCGCTGGGCCCGCGCGGGCGGCGCGACGCGCCCGAGGCCGGCCGGTGGCTGCGCGACCGGGGGCTGCTGCCGGACGCGGTGGTGTGCTCGCCGGCGCGGCGGGCGCGCGAAACGTGGGAGCTGGCGGGCGCCGAGCTGCCGCAGGCACCCTCCGCGACGTTCGACCCCCGGGTGTACACCGCCGACGCCGACGACCTCGTCCGTGTCCTGCACGCACAGCCCGGCCACGCGGCGACCGTCCTCCTGATCGGCCACAACCCGGCCCTGGAGGATCTGATCATCGACCTCGCCGCCGACGCGGGCGGCGAGGCCCTCGACCGCCTCCGGGCGAAGTTCCCGACCAGCGGCCTCGCGGTACTGGACGTCCCGGGCACGTGGGCCGAACTGGGCTCGTCCCCGGCCCGCCTCCGCGACTTCGTCGTCCCCCGCGGGGCGCGCACCTGACCCGCCCCCACCCACGCCGACGGACGGACGGACGGACGGACGACGAGATCCCCGACGGGCCAAGGGTCCGTTGCGAACGTGCTGGTCACAGCTGGGCACGACGGGTGCCCCGCTCGACGGGGCGGCGGGGAGCTCCTGCGGGTTGCGGCGGGCCCCGTTCGGCGAGGTTAGCGGGCCGGCCAGGGGTGGTTCAACGGCTCGGGGTGGTCGGGGTGTTCGAGTGCTGACGGGGGGCGGTTGAACGTGGGTGGGGCGTTCGGGGGCGGGGGTGGTGGGCGGGTGCGGGGGCGGTGTACTCGTTGCCGGGTCGGATCGGTGCGGACCTGGGGAGTTCTCCGTGGTGGGACAGCAGAGTGGGGTCCGGGTGGCCCTGGTGACCGGTGGGGTGTCGGGGATCGGGCGGGCGGTGGTGGAGGACCTGGTGCGACACGGGCACCGCGTGGTGGTGCTGGACCGGGAGGAGCCCCGGGAGCCGCTGCCCGACGGCGCCGCCCTGGTGCTCGGGGACGTCCGCAGCGCGGCGGACAACGAGCGGGCGGTGCGCACCGCGGTGGAGGCGCACGGCGGACTGGACGTGCTGGTGGGCAACGCCGGGATCCACGACGGCGGGGTCGGGCTGCGCGACCGGCCGGCGGCCGAACTGGCCGAGCTGGCGCGGCGGGTGCTGGACGTGGACGCGGTGGGCTACCTGCTGGCGGCCCGGGCGGCGGCGGAGCCGCTGCTGGAGCGGCGCGGCGCGATGGTGTTCACGCTGTCCGACGCCTCGTACGTGGTGCGCGGCAACGGCTCGGGGGTCGCCTACGCGATGGCCAAGCACGCCGCGGTCGGGCTGGTCCGGCACCTGGCGGCGGACCTCGCGCCCCGGGTACGGGTGAACGCGGTGGCCCCGGGCGGCGTGGTGACGGGGCTGCGCGCGGCGGTGGGGGCGGAGGGGTCGGCGGACGTCTTCGGCGATCCGGACGGGATCAGCGCGGTGATCCGGGACTTCAATCCGCTGCGCGTGGTCCTGACGCCGGCGCAACTGGCGCCGCTGTACCGCTTCCTGGCCTCGGACGACGCGCACGGGATGACGGGCGAGGTGCTCCGCCCGGACGGCGGCCTGGACGTCCGCTGACGAGGACGGAAGGACCACCGTGGGGCCGGGCGCCGCAGGCGCGCCCGGCCCCACGAGCGTGCCGTCACACCGGCGGGGGCGTCCAGGTGCCGGGGTCGGGGCGGCCGATCAGGGTCGCGGAGACGAGTTCGTCGCGCGCGTTGGCGGTGCCCCAGACGTCGGTGGTCTGGGCGTTGGCCGGATAGACCTTCGGGGTCCAGCCGTGCTCCTCGTCGATCACCTGGGCGGCGGTGGTGTACTCCAGCACGAAACCGGAGGACGGCTCCTGGAAATAGGAGAAGGTGTTCTGCCCGACGCCGTGCCGTCCGGGCCCCCAGACCGGGGCAATGCCCGAGCGCATCAGGGCGCCGGTGGCCCGCATGAACTCGTCGAGTCCGCGGACCTCGAAAGCCACGTGGTTGAGCGAGGTGTGCGGGGCTCGGGTGAACGCGATGGTGTGGTGCACCGGGCCGGTGCGCAGAAAGCACATCACGTCCTCGACCCAGTCGGTCACCCGGAATCCCATGACCGTCTCGTAGAACTCGCGCGCCACCTGGATATCGGGCGTGTTGAGCACGACGTGGCCGATGCCCTTCGGGCGGGTCTCGCTCGCGGACACGGGTGTGAACACCCGCCCCGTCACGTCGGCGGAGACCTCGACCGTCCGGCCGTCGCAGTCCAGGAACCGCACCGCATGGCCCCCGCCGAGGTCCTGGCGCGGCCCGGGCTCGCCGAGCAGCCGCCCGCGCGGGTGGGCGGCCACCCGCGCGGCGACGCCGTCCACCTCGGCCGCCGACTCGGCCGCGAGCGCGATCAGGTCGACCCTCGGCTCCTCGGTGGCGCGCAGCCGCAGCACGTGGCTCTCGGGGCAGCCCGCACCGAAATAGATCCGGTCGCCGTCGCGTTCGACGACCTCCAGTTGCCAGCGATTCTCGTAGAATTCCGCGGCGCTCCGGAGATCCGGTACGCCCAGACCGACATGCCGCACGTGCAGAACCATGCTGCTCCCTGAGGACATTGCGAGGATTCACGCCGTGGAATAGCGCGAGAAATCAACGGCCGAACTCGAACGGAACGGCCGGAGTTCGACCCGCTTCGCACCCTAGGCGGATTTCCCGGGGAAGTCGACGGTGGCCGGACGCCCGCCGTTCGCACACGCATCCGCACGTACACCCGGCCGTGGATGCGCGCGGCCTGCACACCGCCGCACTCCGCCGTGCGCGCATTCCCATGAGGATTCGCACGCACATTCGCAGCCGGCGACGCACGGGCACCGGGCCGCCCCGGCCGGATCCCGACGCCTCGGCGGCGGATCGACGCCAGTGGCGGGATTCCGCCACCAGACCCGTCACACCTGCATCTTGACGTCCCGCAGGGCGCTTGAGGCCCACCCCGGGCGCGACGGGCCGGGCCGCGCCCCGCCGCCCGGGCGGCGCCCCTCGGCCGCGAGCACACCGCGCACCCGATTCGCGCGAACCACGCCGACATCGCTTTGGAATTGACCGAAGCTTTCCGTGGATTCGCCCGCCACCGGTGCCACCGCCGCCCGGGAAGAGGATTGCCTACCCGGCCGCGGCCGGCCTCACACCCGGGGCCGGGAATTGTCCCGGGGCCGCCGTGGCCCTTGACTGTTCGCAGCTAAATCACGCATTGTCAGGAACATTGACCGGGGGGCGACAACGGGATGCGGACGCTCGGCGGGCGCCGATCCACGGGTCGCCCCAGAAATTGGAAAATCCGCTGAACCTCAACGACTTCGGGAACGTTACCGCCTGAGCCGACCCAGGCGCGCGTTCCCGGACAACGGTTCCGTCACACACGGGGAGTAGCGTCGAGATGAGCACGACTCAGCCTTTCTGTCACGTCGGCGATCCCACTTCGCTGCTGCTGTCGCTCCGGCACGACAAGCTGCAGCGCTCCGCCGTCACCGTCGTGCCGATCCGGGCGCTCCTCGACGCCGACTCGCCCAGACTGGAGGGCGAGGACGGCGAGCACGTGCGGCTGCTCGCCGCCTCCGACGCCACCCATCCGCCGATCCTGGTGCACCAGCCGTCGATGCGGGTGGTCGACGGCATGCACCGGCTGCGGGCCGCGGAACTGCGTGGCCAGCAGGAGATCGAGGTCCGCTTCTTCCAGGGCAGCGAGGCGGACGTCTTCCTGCTCTCGGTGGCCGCCAACATCAAGCACGGGCTGCCGCTCTCGCTGGCCGACCGCAGTTCGGCGGCCCGGCGGATCTTCGCCACCCACCCCGCCTGGTCGGACCGGATGGTCGCCTCCGTCGCCGGGCTGTCCGCCAAGAAGGTCGCCGAGCTGCGCCAGGAGCAGGTCTCCCACCTGCCCAAGCTCACCAGCCGGATCGGCCGCGACGGTCGTTCCCGGCCGCTGGACTGCTCCCAGGGGCGGGAACGCGCCGTCGAACTGATCGCCAGCAATCCCCAGGCCTCGCTGCGCCAGATAGCCAGGGAGGCCGGCATCTCCCCGGCCACCGCGGCCGACGTGCGCGACCGGCTGCGCCGCGGCGAGGACCCGGTGCCGGCCCGGCGCCGCGGCGGCGGCAGCGAGCGGAACGCACCACCACGAGAGCCCGCGGCGCCGCGCCAGGAGCCCAAGTCCCCGGCCGAGTTGGCCGGTCTGTTCGACCGGCTGCGCAAGGACCCGTCCCTGCGCTTCAACGAGACGGGCCGCACGCTGCTGCGGATGTTCGACGCCTGCCACGCGGTGGTCCGCGAGCAGCAGGAGATCGCCCAACGCCTGCCCGCGCACTGCCTGGTGTCGGTCGTCGAGCTGAGCCACGGCTGCGCCGGGATCCTCCAGTCGCTGGCCGACAGCCTGCAGCGGGGCGACGCACCGCGGGCCGCCGGACCGGTTCAAGCGCGGACGAGCGTCAGTTGAACACCGCCGCGGCGCAGACGCCGTCCCCCGGAACCGAGGTCGACGTGGTCGTGGTCGGCGCCCGCTGCACGGGCTCCCCGCTGGCCATGCTGCTCGCCCGGCAGGGCCACCGGGTCCTGGTGCTGGAGCGCGACCGCTTCCCCAGCGACACCATGTCCACCCACTGGGTGCAGCGGCCCGGCGTCGAACTCCTCGCCCGATGGGGCCTGTTGGACGCCCTCGTCGACACCGGCTGCCCGCCGTTGGAGCGGATCGGCCTGGACTTCGGCGGCCTCGCCCTGAGCGGCGCGCCGACCTCCGACGACGCGGCCACCGCCCCGGCCGTCACCTACGCGCCGCGCCGCACCGTCCTGGACCGGCTGCTCGCCGACGCGGCCCGGGCCGCCGGGGCCGAACTGCGCGAGGGCGTCACCGTGCTGGACGTGCTGCGCGGGACGGACGGCGGCCCCGTCACCGGCGTGCTCGCCGCGACCGCGGACGGCGACCGGTTCACCGTCCGGGCGAGGGTCGTGGTCGGGGCCGACGGACGCAACTCGACCGTCGCCCGCGCCGTCGACGCCCCCGTGCTCGTCGACCGCGGCCCGCTCGCCGCCACCGCCTACGCCTACTGGACCGGGCTTCCGGTGGACGGCGTCGAGGCGCACTTCCGGCCGGGCAGCGGCCTGTCCATGTGGCCCACCCACGAGGGCCGCACCGTCGTCGCGCTCAGCCTGCGCCGCGAGGCGTTCCGCGCCTGGGGGCGCGACCGGCGGCGCGGCTACCTCGACGCGCTCGCCGGCTTCCCCGGCGCCGCCGAACGGATCGCCGCGGCCCGGCTCGCCGGGCCGGTGCACGGCGCCGCCGGCCTGCGCAACTACTACCGCCAGTCCCACGGTCCCGGCTGGGCCCTGGCCGGCGACGCCGGCCACCACAAGGACCCGATCGCGGCCCGCGGCATCTCCGACGCCTTCACCGACGCCGAGAACCTCGCCGCCGCCCTGCACGACGCCCTCACCGGGAAGCTGCCGCCGGACCGCGCCCTCGCCCGCCACCAGGCCCGGCGCGACGCCGGTTCCGCCGCGATGTTCGAATTCGCCTGCCGGCAGGCCGCGCTGACCGGGGCGGACGAGCACCTGACCACCGCCGTGCGGCAGGCGAGGGAGGACCCGGTCGCGGCGGGCCGGCTGCTCGGCGTCTTCGCCGGGGCCCGCCGCCTGGACGAGCTCCTCCCCCGCACCGCCCCGGGCGCCCGGTGACGGCGCGCGGGCTGCTCGACTGGCTGGACGCACCGGACCCGGACCGCGGCATCCGCTTCCTCCGCCCGGACGGCACCTGGACGCGGCACCCGTACCCCGAACTGGCCGCCGCCGCCCACGCGGTGGCCCGGCGGCTGCGGGCGGCCGGCGTGCGGCCCGGCCGGGCGGTGGCCCTGGTGCTGGGCTCCGGGCCGGAGTTCGTCGCGGCCTTCTTCGGCGCGCTGCTGTGCGGGGCGGTGCCCGCTCCGCTGGCGCCGCCGGCGACCTTCCAGGACGACACGGCCTACCGCGACCGGCTGACGGCCCGACTCGCGGTCCTGCAGCCGGCGGCGATCCTGCTCGGCGCCGCGTCGACGGGCCTCGGTCCGCCCGGCGCGGCCGCCCCCGTGCTCGACCTCGCGGCCGCGTGGCCCGACGGGTGCGCCGCCGACACCGCCCCCGTCGGGGCGCCCGCGACCGCGCTGGTCCAGTTCACCTCCGGCTCCAGCGGGCCGGCCCGCGCGGTCGTGGTCTCCGCGCGGGCGCTGGAAGCCAACCTGGCCGCCGTCCGGCGGTGGCTGCGCATGGGGCCGGACGACCCCACCGCCACCTGGCTCCCCTTCCACCACGACATGGGGCTCGTCGGCTGCCTGCTCACCCCGGTGACCACCGGCGCCGACCTGTGGGTGCTGCGCCCGGAGGACTTCGTCCGCTCACCGCTCGCCTGGCTGCGCTGCTTCGGCGAGCACGGCGCGCGGCTCACGGCGGCGCCCGCGTTCGGGCTGGCCCACGTGCTGCGCAGGGTCCGGCCGGAGGCGCTGGCGGGGCTGGACTTCGGGCGGTGGCGGGCGGTCATCACCGGTGCCGAGCGGATCGATCCGGCCATCCTGTCCGGCTTCGTGGAGCTACTCGCGCCGCACGGGTTCCGCGCCGCGTCGATGCTGCCGGCCTACGGCCTCGCGGAGGCCACCCTGGCCGTCACCGGCGTGCCGCTGGCCGAGGAGCCGACCACCCTGCGGGTGGACCGGAGCGCGCTGCGGACGGGGGACCCGATCCGGCCGGCCGGCCGGACCACCCCGCCGGAACGACGCCTCGAACTCGTGGGCTGCGGAAGGCCGCTGCTGCCCGACGGCCGGATACGCATCGTCGGCCACCGGGGCGAGGAGCTGCCGCCGGGCCGGGTCGGCGAGATCGTCTGCGCCGGGTCCTCGATCGCCGACGGCTACCTCGGCGCCGGCCCCGCCTTCGACCCCACCGGGCTCCGCACCGGGGACAGCGGTTTCCTGCACGGAGGCCGGCTCTTCGTCCTCGGCCGCCTCGGGGACAGCCTCAAGCAGCGGGCCCGCACCGTCTTCGCCGAGGACCTGGAGGCGGTGCTGGCGGGCATCGCGGAGCTGCGGCACCGGCGCCCGGCCGTGCTGCTGGGCGCCCGCGACGGCGTCGACACCGCCGTGGCGGTGGTCGAGGGCCGGGAGGGGGCCTGGGTGGCGACGGCCGTCGAGCGGCTGCGGCGCGGGCTGGACGGGGCCGAGGTCGTGGTGGTGGCCGGTCCGTCCGGGCTGATCCGCCGCACGTCCAGCGGCAAGCCCCGGAGGCGGCCGATGTGGGAGGCCTTCGCGGCGGGCACGCTGGGCGGGCGGGTGGTGGGCGGCACCGCGGGCACCTGACGCGCATGACCGGCCCACCACCCGCACCCCTCAGGCGAGTTCGGCCCGCAGCACGGCCGCCACCGCGGCCGGGTCCTCCAGCAGCAGGTTGTGCCCGCCGGGCAGCAGGCCGAGCCGGAACCCGCCGGTGGTGAAGCGCGACCAGGCCGCCACGTCCTCCTCCGCCACCGAGTGGTCCGCCTCGCCGAGCAGCGCGAGCACGGGCGCTCCGATCGGGTCGACCGCGAACTCGTGCCGCTCGATGGCCTCGTAGTCGGCCCGCAGTGCGGGCAGGACCAGCTCCCGCAGCTCGGGCTGGGCGAGGACCGCCTCGGGCAGGTAGCCGTCCCGCGCCACCTGGGCCAGGAACTCGTCGTCGGGCAGCCGCCAGGTGTGCACCGGGGGGATCCGGTCCGGCGCCTGCTGGGCCGAGAGGACCAGCCCCGCCAGTCGGCCCGGGGGCAGCCGGCGGGCCGTCTCGTAGGCGAACACCGCGCCGCCGCAGTGACCGTAGAACACCACCCGGCGCCCGTCGGCGTGCGCGGCGACCTGCTCGGCGAGGCCGTCGCACAGGGGACCGAGCTCCGTGTAGGGCTCCTCGTCCATCCGCGACTCGCGCCCGGGCAGCCGCACCGCCACCGCCCGGCAGGAGTCGCCCAGCCCCCGGCACAGCGGCTTGACCGCGGCGGCGCCCGCACCGGCGTGCGGAAACGCGTAGAGCACCGTCGCGGCGGAGTCCTGCCCGGATATCTCCACCAGCCATCGATATTTTGCCATGGGCGGCATGATAGGCATTTCCGTCGCCCGCTGTCTGCGTTCCGGTCAAACGCCGCTTTACCCTTCCTCCGTGGACCGTCAGACTTTCTCCCGAACCATTCGACGTGGAGAATTGGAGCGCTGAATGCATGGTCCTCAGCTCAGGGTGGCACTCGTTCAGCAGGGCGTCTGGGACATGCCTCTGGAATCCATGCCGCTGGCCTCCGGATACCTGAAGGCGATGATTCTGGAGGATCCCGAGCTCCGGTCCGGGACGGCGGTCGAGATCTGCAACTTCCGGGGCCGCGTGACGCACGGGGAGATGGCCCACCGGCTGTTCCGGGAGGAGCTCCCCGACCTCGTCGGCTTCTCCGTCCTGGGCTGGAACGTGCGGGCCTTCGGGGCGCTCGCCGCCACCTACCGCCAACTGCAGCCCGACGGCTGGGTGGTGTTCGGCGGCACGCACGTCAGCGGCCAGGCGGAGCGGGTGTTCCGGCTCCACCCGGAGGTCGACGTGATCGTCAACGGCGAGGGCGAGCTGACCTTCCCCGAACTGGTCAGGGCCCGCCGCGACGGCCGTTCCCGGCACGAGCTCGACGACATCGCCGGGATATCCTTCCGGCGCCCCGACGGCACCGTCGTGACCACCGGGGACCGGCCCCGGATCGAGAACCTCGACATCATTCCCTCGCCGTTCCTGACCGGCGCGATCGACCTGCTCGACGAGGCCGGGAACTTCCGTTACGACGTCGCCCTGATCGAGACCAACCGGGGCTGCCCGTACAAATGCGCCTTCTGCTACTGGGGCGGTGCCGTCGGCCAGCGCGTGCGGGCCTTCTCGCGCGAGCGGCTGCGCGCCGAACTCGAACTCTTCGGCAAACTCGGCGTGCACACCGTGGTGGCCTGCGACGCGAACTTCGGGATGCTGCCGATCGACCTCGAACTGGTCGAGGACCTCATTTCCGTCAATCGCCGGCTGGGTTTTCCCCGGGCCTTCGAGACCTCCTGGGCGAAGAACAAGTCGAAGGTGTTCTACGAGATCGTGCGGCGGATGAAGGAGGCCGGCCTGCGCAGTTCGTTCACCCTCGCCCTGCAGTCGCTCAGCACGGACGCCCTGGACTCGATGCGCCGGCGGAACATGAAGGTCAACGACTGGCGGGAGCTCGTCGAGTGGCTCGGGCGCGAGGGCCTGGACTGCTACGCCGAGCTGATCTGGGGCGCGCCGGGCGAGACCGTCGAGTCCTTCCTGCGCGGCTACGACGAACTGGCCGAGCACGTCTCGCGGATCGCCGTCTACCCGATCATGCTGCTGCCCAACACGGAGTACTCCGAGCAGAAGGAGGTCCACGGGATCGTCGCGCTGCGCGGCGACCACGACGACTTCGAGTACGTGCTGGCGCACCGCACCATGACGTTCGAGGACAACGCCCGGATGCAGCGGTTCCTGTTCTGGGCCCGGGTGGTGGCCGAGAACGCCGTGCTGCGGCACTGCTGGCTGCCGCTGCGGCGGCTGGCCGGGTGGACCCAGTCCGAGGTCCTCGACAGCCTGGCCGACTGGATCGACACCACCCCGGCCCCCGAGGCCGCGCCGCTGCGCGAGGCGGCCGCGCGGGCCCACGGCGGCGGTGCCCCCGCCTACGCGGCGGCGATCGGCTACCTGTTCACCGAGCAGGCGGGCCGCACGGCGCTGGAACGCTGGTGGGGCGAGGCCGTGAGCCCCCGGCTGGACGCGGAGCACCGGGCCTTCCTGGACGAGGTGTTCCGCTACGACCTGCTGACCCAGCCGGTCGTGGCGGACCAGGAGGCGCTGGTCGAGGAGGTGGCGGGCCGCGGCTACTTCCGGCGGGCCGGGGTGACGTTCAGCCACAACGTCCCGGCGGCCCTGGCCCTGATGCGGGCCGGGCAGGAGCCGGACCTCGGCCCGGACCCGACCTGCCTGGACCTCTACTACCGCAGCGGCGCGCTGAACGCGGTGCGCTCCACGAACCACGAGGAGATCGTCCACTTCATGGGCGAGCCCCGGCCGGCCGGGGCGGCGTTCTGAGGGGCCCGACACGACGACGGGCGGTGGCGGGAGGTTCCCGCCACCGCCCGTTCCGGCGTTCTCGCCTAGAGCAGCCGCAGCAGCGCCACCCGGTCCACCTTGCCGGTGTCGCGCACCGGGAACGCGTCCACCGCCAGCACCCGCGCGGGCACCAGGTGCGCGGGCAGCCGGGCGAGGAGGAACGCCCTGGCCTCCTCGGGGGACGGCCCGTCGGCCGCCGGCACGTAGAAGGCGACCAGGTCCCGGCCGCCGGGCTGGTCCACCGTGGTGACGAGCGCGGCGCGCACCGCCGGGCACTGGTGCAGGGCGTGCTGCACCTCGCCGAGTTCGATCCGGTGGCCGCGCACCTTCACCTGCTCGTCCAGCCGACCGAGGAACTCCAGGTTCCCGTCCGCCAGCCAGCGGGCGCGGTCGCCGGTGCGGTACATCCGCCCGCCGGGTTCCGGCGAGCCGGGTTCGGGGCGGAAGGAGGCGGCGGTCAGCGCGGCCCGGCCCGCGTAACCCGCCGCGACGCACGCCCCGGCGATGTAGAGGTCGCCCGGCTCCCCCACGGGCAGGGGCCGCAGGGCGGCGTCCAGGACGTGGTAGCGGGCGTTGGCCATCGGACGGCCGTACGGGATGCTCGGCCAGGCCGGGTCGACCTCGCCCACCGGGAAGGCGTTGGACCAGACCGTGCACTCGGTGGCACCGCCGAGGGCCACGACCTCGGCCCGGGGGAAGGCCGTGCGGATCTCGTCGGGGAGCGTGAGCGGCACCCAGTCGCCGCTCAGCAGCACCAGGCGCAGCGAGCCGCGCCCTTCGGCGGGGAGGCCGTCGGCGGGCCGTCCGTCGAGGAAGGGGGTGAGCATCGCGAGCGCGGCCGGTGCCGAGTCCCACAGCGTGATCGGCTCGGCCTCCAGGAGGTCGATCAGCACCTCCGGTTCGGCGATCTCCGGCTGGGTCGCCAGGTGCACCGAGCCGCCCGCGGCCAGCACCCCGAAGAGGTCGTAGACGGACAGGTCGAAGCAGAACGAGGCGACCGCGAGGATGCGGTCCCCCGGCCCGACCGCCCAGGTCCGGTTCAGCCAGTCGATCAGGTTGACGACCGGACGGTGCTGGACCATGACACCCTTGGGCTTGCCGGTGGAGCCGGACGTGAACACGGCGTACCCGAGGTCGTCCGCGGTGACGGTGCCGGACGGCAGCGCTCCGGCGGGCCTGGCCTCGATGTCGGCGCCGGTCCACACCCGGCCGGGCCGCACCGCCGGTACCGCCCCCTCTCCCACGGTGATGAACGCGTCGTAGCGGTGGGAGAGTTCGCCGGCGAAGTCCTCCGCGCGGCGGCGGCGCACCTCGACCCCGGCGACGACCGGGAGCAGCTGCGGGAGCCGCTCCAGCAGGGCGGGCGGGATCCGCAGGCCCGCGTGGGCCTCCAGGCCCGGGTCGATGAGGTCGGCCAGCAGCAGGGTGCCGCCGGGGCGCAGCATCGGCAGCAGGCCCCGGAGGGTCTCCAGGAAGTAGTCCAGGTCCGGGAGGAACTGGACGGTGCTCGCCATGATCGCCAGGTCGAAGGTTCCGGACACGGTCTGCGGCACCTCGTGGGCGTAGCAGACCGCCCCCTCCGCGGCGTAGCCGCCCGCGGCCGCCGCGGCCAGGTTGCGGTTGACCGCCACCGAGGACGGGTCGACCGCCACGTAGCGGGCGGCGGTGGGTGCCAGCGCCTCCGTGATCAGGCCGGAGCCGCAGCCGACCTCCAGGATCCGGGCGCCCTCGCCGGCCGCCTCGCGGCCCAGCCGGCCGACGTGGTCGCGGTAGCCGGTCACGTCGCCCGGCCGGTAGGGGCGTTCGGAGCGGCGCAGGTTGAAGCCGGCCGCCTCCAGAGGGTCGGGCTCGCCGGAGAGGAAGTCGAAGAACTCCTCGACCATCTCGCGGTCCAGCACCTCGGCCCAGGTGTCCTTCGCGGTGATCTCGGGGCAGACGACCTCGCGCACGGAGGGTGCGTCCCAGCGCAGTTCCTGGACGGCCTTGAGCCGGGCGCGGCCGGCGACGACGCAGCTCACGCCGAGGTCGGTGAGGAGTTCGAGGGCGCGGGCCCGGGGCCAGGCCGGGTCGATCGGCACGTACGCGGCGCCGGCCTTGAGCACCGCCACGAGCGAGGCGGCGGCCAGCGGGGTGCGGTCGGCGTACAGCGCCACGTACGAGCCGCGGCCGATGCCGCGCTCGGCCAGCAGGCGGGCCAGCCGGTCCGTCCAGGCGTCGAGTTCGCCGTGGGTCAGGGCGGTGCCGTCGCTCGCCACCAGGGCCGGCCGGTCGGGGTGGGCCCGGGCGGCGGCCCGCAGCAGGTCGGGGACGGTCGCGGTGTCGGGGAACGGCCGGGCGGTGGCGAACCACTGCGGCGGGGGCAGGAGGCGGTCCGGTCCGGTCATGACGCGCCGGCTCCCTTCTCCTCGCGGCCCTCGCCGGGGACGAGCCCCCTGGCGGTGAGCGCCCCGGCGAGGTCCGCGACGGTCGGGTGGTCGAAGAACATCCGCAGCGGCAGCCGGGTGCCGACCTGCCGGCCGATGCCGGCCATGATCCGGGCGACCAGCAGCGAGTGGCCGCCCACCGCGAAGAAGTCGTCCTCGTCACCGAAGTCGTCGCGCCCCAGCGCGGCCGCCCAGCCGGCCCGGACCAGGGCGGTGGCGGGGGGAAGGGGACCTGCGGGGGCGGAAGGAGTTGTTGACACTACTGGCCTCCTGCGAGTTGGTGCGCGCGGTCCGCGGCGGGGACCGTCGCGAGCGTGGACACGATGGCCGTCAGGCCGGTCAGGACGCGGTCGAGCAGCCGCTGGACCTCCGTCGGGGGATGCACCACCGCGTTGTGGCGCACCCGCACCAGCAGCCGGTCGTCGATCAGCAGGGCGCTGACCTCCAGCGGGTACGGGCGCGCGTTGTCCGGGCCGCGGTCGCCGGTGCCGGCGAGCGGCAGCGGGGTCAGAGCCCGGCCCTCGGTCGGCCCGCCGCCGACCAGGCGGCCCGCGCGGCCCAGGTAGTTGACGTTGACGGTCGCGGGCGGGCCCGCGGCCAGCCGGTCTCGCACCGCCGGATCGCTCGCGGCGTGGCGGAGCAGGCCGTGGCCGAGGCCTTCGGCGGGCAGCCCGTCCAGCAGTGCGCGGACGGTGCGGTAGGTGGCGGCGGGGCCGGCCTCCCCGGCCGACCGGTCCGGCGCGACCGTCACCGGGTGGACGGCGGTGAACCAGCCGACGGTGCGGCTGAGGTCGACGTCCGGGAACAGGTCGGCCCGGCCGTGCGTCTCGACGTCCAGCACCACCTCGCGCTCCCCCGTCCACTCGGCGACCGCCTGGGCGACGGCGGCGAGCAGCACGTCCTGCGCGCGGTCGCGCCCGCGGCCGCCGCTCGCGGCCAGCAGCGCGGCCGTCGCCTCGGCGGGCAACGCGGCCTCGGCGAGCGCGGCTTGGCCCTCCGTGCCCGCGTCGGGGCGGGCGGCCGGCTGGGCGACCGGGCCGCTCCAGCGCTCCAGTTCGGCCCGGACGGCGGGCGTGTCGGCGTGGGTGTGCAGCCGGGTCGTCCACTCGGCGAAGGGGGTGGTGACCGGGGGCAGGTGCACCTCCTCGCCTGCGAGCAGCTGCTCGCAGGCGCGCCCGAGGTCGTCCAGCAGGATCTGCCAGGAGACGAGGTCGACGACGAGGTGGTGGGCGGTCAGGAGGAGGCGCAGGCCGGGCTCCTCGCTCCCGGGCAGGAGGACGGCGGCGAACAACGGGCCGTCGGTCAGGTCCAGTCCGGCCTGCGCGCGGACGGCGGCGCTCTCCGCATCAGGGCCCGTGCCGGTGGCGTCGATCACGCGGACCGGCTCGGCGTCGGGCCGGGCGGTCTGGTGCCAGCCGTCCTCGTCGCGGTGGTAGCGGAAGCGCAGGGCCGGGTGGTGCGCGGCGACGGCGAGCAGGGCGCGGCGCAGCAGGTCCGCGTCCAGGCCCGGGGCGGCGCGCAGCAGCAGCGTCTGGTTCCAGTGCTGCGGCCGGACGAGCGGCAGGTCGAGGAACCACTGCTGGACGGGCGCGAGCGGCACGTCGACGGGGCCGTCCGGCGACGCGGGGGTGCCGTCCTGCGACGCGGGGGTGCCGGGCTCGGGTGCTGCCGTCCGCTCGGCCACGGTGGCGAGTTCGCGCACGGTGGGGTGGGTGAAGATCTGCCGGGGAGTGAGCCGCAAACCGGCCTCGGCGGCCCGGGAGACGATGCTCATGCTGGTGATCGAGTCGCCGTCGAGGTCGAAGTAGTCGTCCTCGGGGCCGACTTCGGCAACGCCCAGCACCTCGGCCCAGATCGCGGCGAGCACGGCCTCCACCGGGTCCGTCGGGCCGGCCGGCCGGTCCGGCTGCTCGGTCCGGGGCTCCTCGGTCCGGGGCTGCGCGGCCGGTGCCGGGCCGCTGCGGGCGGTCTTGCCGTTCCGGACGGCGGGCAGGCGGTCGGTCAGCAGCACCTCGGAGGGCAGCAGGTACTCGGGCAGGAGCTCGCGCAGCGCCTCCCGCAGGCGTGGTGCCGGCCGCCCGGCGGAGCGGTCCACGGCCACGCGCGCGACGAGGTGGGCGTCCTCCGTCACGGCGACGGCGCCCAGCACCCCGGGCAGCCCCAGCAGCGCGGCCTCCACCCGGCCGGGCGGCACCGGGTAGCCGTTGCGCCGGGTGGGATCGGCGGCGCGCCCCAGCACGACGGTCCCGCCGTCGGGCAGCCGGCAGGCGAGGTCGCCGGTACGGACGGGCTCGTCGCCCGGGAAGCGCGTCACCCACAACTCCCCTGGCACCCCGGCCGGGGTCGGGCGGCCGACGTCGTCGAGCACCCGGGTGGTCATCCCGTCCAGAGGCCGCCCGACCGGCAGCGGCCGGAAGGGGTCGGTGGCGGGCAGGTCGTCGGCGACGACCTCGCGGGCACAGACGACGGGCGCGGTCTCCGCGCCGCCGTAGCCGTGCAGCAGCCGCGAGTCGGGGCTCACCGCCCGCCACCGCGCGGCAACCGCAGGGGTGAGCGCCTCCCCGGTGACGAGGAGCGTACGCACGGCCGGCTCGCGGCCGGACGCGGCGAGCTCGGGGAGGAGCGTGGAGAGCTCGGACGGGGTGACGGTGGCGAGGTCGAACCGATCGCCGCCGTCGAGGAGCTGGGGCAGCTCACCGGCGACCACCACGGTGCTGCCCGCGGCGAGCGCCGCGAGCGCCCTGGCCAGCACCTGGTCGGCGCCCGGCCCGCCGTGCACCAGGACGCGGCCACCCGGCCCGCACTGCCCGGCGAGCCACCGTGCCCAGGCGGCCAGCGCGCCGTGCGGCTGCACCACGGCCCTGGGCTCGCCGGTCACGCCGGACGTGCGGAGCACCAGCGCGGGATCGCCCGGCCCGACGGGGAGCGGCTCGGCCTGCCCGGCCTCGCCCGGCCCCTCCGGGCAGAGCACCGGCAGCGGCAGCGCGCCGAGTTCGACGCCGCCCTCCGCCGTGGTGATCAGCAGCTCCGCGTCCGCGCACGCCCCACGGACCTCGGCGGCCGTGTCGAGCGGCTCGGCGACCGCGCCGCACCACAGCACCGCCAGCCCGGCGGCCAGCAGGTCCGCAGGCCGCCCGGGGAGCCGGAGCAGGACGCGCGCGCCCGGGGCCAGGCCCAGCGCGGCGATCCGGGCGGCCAGCTCCCCGGCCCGGGCGGACACCTGCGCGTACGTCAGCGTGTCGGCGCCCGCCACCAGAGCGGCCCGCCCGGGGTGGGCGCGCGCCAGGTCGCCGATCGCCCGCGGCAGCGCGGGCGGCGGGTCGGCCGGGTCGGCCGGGTCGGCGAGCGGTGCCACCGCTCCGCCGCCCGCGTCCAGCTCCGCCAGCGGCCGCTCCGGCCGCTCCAGCAGCCGCGCCACCCACTCCTCGAACTGGGCGGCGAACCGCTCGACCGTGGCCGTCTCGTAGAGATCGGTGTTGTACTCCCAGGCGATCGCCACCGAGTCCGCCGACTCGTGGACCGCGCCGGAGAAGTCGTAGACCACGCCGCGCCGCCGCAGCGGGAGCGACTCCAGCACGAGCGAGCCCAGCCGCAGTTCCTGGCCGGCCCCGGAGAGGAAGCGGCTCACGGCGAGCATCCCGCCGTCCTGGGCCTTGTTCTGGCCGAAGCCGATCTCCACCAGCGGCGCCCGGCTGCGGTCGCGTCGGCGGCCGGGGTGTTCGGCGGCCAGCCGTTCCACGACCGTCGCGAAGGGCAGCTGCTGGTGTTCCAGGCCCGCCAGCAGCCCACGGCCCGTCGAGGCGAGCAGGTCGGTGAACGGGCGCTGCGGATCCACCTGCGTGCGGCACACCACGGGGTTGACGAAGTAGCCGAGCACGTCGGCGAATTCGGAGCGCTGCCGGTTGGTGGTGATGGTCGCGACGGCGATGTCGCGCTCGCCGGTCCAGGCGTGGAGGTAGCCCTGGAAGGCGGCGAGGAGGACGGTGTAGACCGTGCTGCCGTGGCGGCGGGCGAAGTCCTGCAGGGCCTTGACGCGCGGCTGGTCGAGTTCGTGGACGTGGAGGGCGCCGCGCTGGCTCTGGACGACCGGGCGGGGCCGGTCGGCGGGGAGTTCGAGGGCCGGCGGCGGGTCGGCGAGGAGGTCGCGCCAGTACGCCCAGTCGCGTTCGGCCGCCGGGCCGGCGAGGGTCTCGGCCTGCCAGCGGACGTAGTCGGTGTAGCCGTGCCGGGGCGCGGGCCGGTACAGCTCGCCGTCGGCGGCGTGGGCGGCGGCGAGGTCGCGCAGGAGGGCGACGGTGGACCAGAAGTCGGTGGCGATGTGGTGCACCGTCACGAGCAGGACCGGGCCGTCGGCGGCGCCGAGGTGGAGCCGGACGCGCAGCGGCGTCTCGTGGTCGAGCTCGAAGGGGCGGAACGCCGTCGCGCTCAGCTGCTCCGTCCGGCCGGGCCAGTCGGCGGGGACGGTGACCACCGCGAAGTCGACGTCCGCGTGCTCGGCGACGCGCTGGACCGGGCGGCCGTCGCGCAGCACGAAGGTGGTGCGCAGGGCGGGGTGGCGGTCGACGAGGCTCTGGAAGGCGCGGCGCAGGGCCGCGGGGTCGCAGTGCGAGGTGATCCGGGCCGCGAAGCTCTGGTTGTAGGCGGCGGCCTCCGGGACGAGCTGGTCGGCGTGCCAGATCGCGGACTGGTTGTGGGAGAGCGGGAACTCGCCGACGACCGGGCCGCGGGCGACGAGTGCTTCGGTGGGACCGGCGGTGTCCTCGGCGAGGCGGTGGGCGAGGGTGTCGAGGCCGGCGCCGCCGAGGAGTTCGGGCAGGCCGACGGTGCGGCGGAGGTCGTCCTGGACGGCCATCTTGAGGCGCAGCGCGGCCAGCGAGTCGAGGCCCTGGGCGTGCAGCGGCGCGGCCGGGTCGATCCGCTCGGGCGGGACGGCCAGCAGGTCGGCGACACGCCGGCGGAGGTGTTCGGTGATGAGCCGGGCGCGCCGCCCCGGGTCGGGTTCGTGCCAGATCCCGGAGGCCGGGCGGTCCGCGCCGGCGTCCACGAGGGCGGTGAGCTCGGCGGCCAGGCGGCTCCGGCGGAGCTTGCCGAGTTCGGTGCGCGGCAGGCCGTCGACGGTCTCGAAGCGCGCGGGGACCTTGTGCCCGGCGAGGCGGGCGCGGCAGTGCGCGCGCAACTCCTCGGCGGGGACCGGGCCGTCGTCGCCCGGCACGACGGCGGCGACGAGCAGGTCGCCGCCGCCGGCCAGGGGGACGCCCACCACGGCCGCCGCGCGCACCGCCGGGTGCGCCTCCAGGACCTCCTCGACCTCGACGGGGTTGACCTTGTGCCCGCCCGTGTCGACCAGGATCCGTTTGCGGCCGGTGAGGTGGAGGCGGCCGTCCTCGTCGAGCCGGCCCAGGTCGCCGGTGAGGTAGCGCTCGGGGCCGGGGCGCAGCAGCGTGCCGCCGGGGGCGAGTTCGCCGAGCATGACGGAGCGGCTGGTGACGGCGATCTCGCCGGTGCTGCCGGTCGGCAGGACGCGGCCGTGCTCGTCCAGCACCTCGACCCGCACGCCGTGCAGGGGGCGGCCGACCGATTCGGGGACGAAGCCGTCGGGGTCGCAGTCCCAGCTGACGCTGCCGGCCTCGGAGCTGCCGTAGGTCTGGCGGACGGGGACGCCGAACCGGGCGAGGAAGCGCTCCCGGACGGCGGGCGGCAGGAAGTTGCTGCCGGAGAGGCAGAGCCGCACGGAGGAGAGGTCGGCGGGGCGGTCCTCGGGCCAGTCGGCGAGGGCGCCGAGCAGGTAGGGCACGGACGGGAGGACGGTGACGCGGTGGCGGGCGACGAGCGCGAGCAGGTCGGCGGGGTCGGGCCCGCCCGGTTCGGCTGCACCGTCGGGTTCGGGCAGGACGAGGGTGGCGCCCGCGAGCACCGCGACGATCATGCAGCAGAACTGGCCGAGCGCGTGGTACAGCGGCACGGGGCAGAGCAGGACGTCGTCGGGGGTGACGGCGGCGCTGGCGATGATGTGGTCGGCCTCGGCCAGCTGGTTGTCCTGGCTGCGGCAGATCCGCTTGGGCTCGCCGGTGGAGCCGGAGGAGTAGGTGAGCACCCATGCCCGGTCGGGGTCGGCCGGACGGGCGGGCAGCGCGTCGGCGCGCATCAGCTCCTCGAAGGAACGGCCGCCCGGTGCCGGGCCGCCGACGACCACCAGGGCGGCGCCCGGGGCGAGTTCGGCCCAGCGGGGGGCGAGCGCCGCCGTGGTGACCACGACGTCGGGCCGGCCCTCGGCCAGCACCCGGCGGTACTCCGCCCCCGTCAGCCCCGGGTCCAGCGCGAGCACGCGCGCGCCGATGCCCGCCGTGGCGAAGTAACCGACCACGAACTCGGGGCAGTTGGGCAGCGCGAGCAGCAGCAGGCCGTCCGGTCCGAGGCCGAGCGCGTGCAGTCCGCCGCGCACCCGGGCGATCCGGTCGGCGAGTTCGCCGTGGGAGATCCGGCGCTCGCCGCAGACCAGCGCCGCCCGTCCGGGCCCGCGGTCCGCCACGGCGCGCAGCCGTCCGTCGATCACGCCGCGCCCCCGCTCGCCTCGGCCCGGGCCAGCTCGGCGACCACGTAGTCCTGGACGTCGCTGAGGCGGCGGATGAGCCGGGCGCGCTCGCGGTCGATCGCCGGCAGGCCGTACTCGTCCTCCAGCGCGAAGGCCAGTTCGAGCAACGCGAGGGAGTGGTAACCGAGTTCCTCGACCAGCTCCGGGTCGGGCCGGTCGGCGAGGCCCTGGTCGGGCGCCATGGCGATCACGATGTCGCGGATGTCCTGCCGGATCTCTTCCGCGGTGCGCTGGGTCATGAGGTGCTCTCCCTCTCGGAGGAAAACGGGGTCGGGGATCAGTCGCCGACGCGGACGTCGAGCAGGTACGGGCCCGGCGAGGCCAGGGCGGTGCGCAGGGCTCGGGCCAGGCGGGCCGGGTGCTCGACCCGGCCGGCCGCGCAGCCCTGGGCGCGGGCGAGCGCGGCGAAGTCGAGGCCGCCGATCCGCGTGCCGACGGCCTTGCCGAGCCCGAAGCGGTCGGCGAAGCGGTCCACCGTGGCGTAGCGGCCGTTGTTCACGACCAGGACGGTCAGCGGCAGGCCGAGTTCGGCGGCGGACCACAGGGCCTGGATCGAGTACATCGCGGAGCCGTCGCCGACCACCGCGATCACCCGCTCGTCGGGCCGGCCGAGCGCCATGCCGACGGCGGCCGGCAGCGAGTGGCCGAGCGAGCCGCTGGCGCACGTGTAGAAGCTTTCGGGCCGCTCGTTGGGCAGGTGCTCGCACATCACCGGGCGGCTGCTCGGGGCCTCCTCGACGATGACGCTGCGGGCCGGGCGCAGGTCGGCGAGGGTGCGCATCAGCAGCGGCTGGGTGATGACGTCGCCGTCCGGGACGGGGGCCGGTGCGGGCCGCGGGGGCGGGAGTTCGCGGGGGACGGCCGGGTCGAAGGCGAGCAGGTCGCGCACGCCGAGGCGGATGCCGGTGAGCAGCGCGTCGCCGACCGGGGTCCAGGCGGCGGTGGCCGGGTCGTCGGTGAGCTGGTGGAGCGCGGTGCCGGGCGGCAGCACCGGACCGCCGCCCGCGACGTGGTAGGTGAAGACCGGTGCGCCGAGCGACAGCACGAGGTCGTGGCCGGTGAGCCGGGCCGCGATCTCCTCGCGCACCGGGGGCAGGAAGCCCGCGAAGAGCGGGTGGGTCTCGGGGAAGGCGCAGCGCGAGGACATCGGCGCGGCCCAGACGGCTGCGCGGTGGCGCTCGGCCAGCTCCACCACCTCGGCGAACGCCCGGTCCTGGTCGACGGCGGCGCCCACCACGAACGCGGGGCGGGCGGCGCCGGCCAGGGCGCGGCCGACGCGTTCCAGCGCCTCGGGGTCGGCGCGCAGCGTGGTGGAGACCGTCCGGGGTTCGACGGGTTCGCAGGGCCGGTCCCAGTCGTCGGCGGGCACCGAGACCAGGGTCGGGCCGTGGGGCGGCGACATGGCCAGGTAGCAGGCACGGGCGATGGCGGCCGGGACGTCCTCGGCGCGGGCCGGCTCGCGGCTCCACTTGACGTACGGCTTGGGCAGTTCGGCCGCCTGGTCGTTGAGCAGGTACGGCTCCCCGCCGAGCAGCGAGCGGGCCTGTTGGCCGGCCACGACCACGAGCGGGGTGCGGTTGCGCCAGGCGGTGAAGAGGCTGCCCATCGCGTGGCCGACGCCGGCGGCGGAGTGCAGGTTGACCACGGCGGGGCGGTGGCCGGCCTGGGCGAAGCCGTCGGCCATGGCCAGCACCACGGACTCCTGGAGCCCGAGGACGTAGCGGAAGTCGGCGGGGAAGTCGCGGAACATCGGCAGCTCGGTGGAGCCGGGGTTGCCGAAGACCGTGGTCATGCCGAGGCTCCGCAGCAGCGCGAAGGTGGCCTCGCGGACGGTGGGCGGGCGGCCGGTCGGCTCGTCCTGACGGGCTGGCACGCTGGTGGTCCCTTCGGTGTCGGGGATGTCGCGGCGTCGCGGCGTCGCGGGTGTCGGGGATGTCGCGGGCGTCGCGGGTGTCGGCGGTACGGTCCTCGGGGCTCAGCCCCGGTCGTCCCCGGCCCCGGGGAGCTCCCCGGCCTCCGAGAGCTCCTTGGCCTCCGACAGCGCCGCCCAGATGCGTTCCGGCTTGAGCGGCGTGGCCGTGAGCCGGTGGGCGATGTGCGGCACGGCGGCGGCGACGGCCCCGGCCACGGTGGCCGGGGCGGGGATGACCCCGCCCTCCCCGAGGCCCTTGAAGCCGCCGGGGATGACCGTGCTCGGGGTGCACCGGTGCTCCACCGTGACCGGCGGGACGTCGGCGCAGACCGGGAGCACGTAGTCGGTGAAGCCGGTGGCGAGCGGCCGTCCGGTGGCCGGGTCGTGCACGGCCTCCTCGACCAGGGCGATGCCCAGGCCCTGGACGACGCCGCCCACGATCTGCCCGTCGGCGATGGCCGGGTTCACCAGCACGCCGCTGTCGTTGACGGTCCAGTAGTCCTCGACGGTGACCTCGGCGGTCTCCAGGTCGACCGCGACGGCGGCGCCGTGCGCGCTGTAGGAGTAGGTGATGGCGGGCGGGTCGAAGTCGACGCTCTCCTCCAGCCGGATGCGGTCCGGGTCGGGCCGGCCCCAGCCGCGCCAGCCGCGGGCGGCGACCTCGGACCACCCGGTCGTGGCGTTCCCGGCCGGCCAGCGGAACTGGGCTCCGTCCAGCACCACTTCGTCCGGCGGGGCGCCGAGGTGCGCGGCGGCGAGGGCGTGCATCCGCTCGCGCATCCGCCCGGCGGCCCGCACCAGGGCCCCGCCGGCCAGCGTGACCGAGCGGCTGGCCTGCGAGGTGAGGTCCGAGTAGGGAGCGGTGGCGGTGTCGCCGAGTTCCACGGCGACCCAGTCCAGGGGCACGCCGAGCCGGTCCGCGACGATCTGGGCGAGGGTCGTCTCGATGCCCTGGCCCACCGGGATCACCCCGGCGAACACGGTGACGGTGCCGTCCTGGTTGACCCGCACCCGGGCGCTCTCCCAGCCGGCCCAGTCGATCCGGAACAGTTCCAGCAGCGCGGAGGGGGCGAAGCCGGTGATCTCCACGCTGGCCGTCACCGCGACCCCTCGGCGCACCGTCCCGGTGGACTCCCGGGCACGCTCCCGGGCCAGTTCGGCGGCGCGGCGCAGCGCGGCGGGGTAGTCGCCGCTGTCGTAGGTCAGGCCGGTGCGCGTGGTGTAGGGGAGTTCGTCCGGCCCGAGCAGGTTGTGCAGCCGCAGCCGGACGGGGTCGTGGCCGAGTTCGCGGGCGGCCTCGTCGATCAGCCGTTCGCGGATCCAGGCCGCCTCCTGCATGCCGTAGCCGCGGTAGGCACCGGTCGGCACGGTGTTGGTGTGGACGGCGGTGATGGTGGCCCCGGCGTGCGGGAACCGGTACGGGCCCTCCAGGGCGAGCCCGGTGACCTGGAACGGGCCGCTGCCGGCCTGGATCGCGAAGGCGCCGAGGTCCCCGGTGATCTCGGCGGCGAGCGCGAGGAAGCGCCCGTCCGCGTCGAGGGCCAGGCGGGCGCGGGCCCGCTGGCCGCGGCCCTGGTAGGAGGAGCTCAGGTTCTCGGTGCGGTCCTCGATCCACTTGACCCGGCGGCCGAGCCGGACCGCGGCCAGGCAGACCAGCGCCTCGTCGACGTAGAGGGTGACCTTGCCGCCGAAGGACCCGCCGACGTCCGGCGTCACCACCCGCACGTGGTCGACCCGCAGCCGCAGCGCGGTCGCGAGCTCCTGGCGGACGGCGTGCGGGGACTGGGTGCTGCTGTGGACCGTGAGCCGCCCGGTGGCGGGGATCCACTCGGCGAGCAGGCCGCGCGGCTCCATCGGGCTGTGGTTGATCCGCTGCACCGCGAACTCGCGCTCCACCACGTGCGGGGCGGCGGCGAGGACGGCGTCGAGCGCGGCCGGGTCGTCGCCGAAGTGGATCCGCCCGCCGATGTTGTCGGGGGCCTCCGGGTGGAGCCGCGGGGCGTCCGGCGCGAGCGCGGCGGCCAGGCCGATCGCGGCGGGCAGCGGGTCGATGTCGACGGCGACCAGTTCCGCGACGTCCTCCGCGAGCGCCCGGCTGCGCGCCACCACCAGGCCGATCGGCTGGCCGACGTAGCGGACGGTGCGGTCGCCGAGCGCCACGGTGCCGGTGAGCTGGCCGGGGATCCGCCAGGCGGTGGGGATCGGGTCGGTGAACCGCTCGATCTCGTCCGGGCCGAGCACCAGCAGCGCCTCGCCGCCGGCCAGCGCCGCCGCCGGGTCGAACCGGGTGATCCGGCCGTGCGCCACCCGGCTGCGCAGCACGACGGCGTGCAGGGCGCCGGCGTCGTCGATGTCGTCGACGAAGTGGCCCTGGCCGCGCACCAGCCGGGGCGCGTGCACGCGCGGGACGGCGCGCCCGATCATGCGGCCGGCGTCGGGACCGGCCCCACGCCCGGCGTCGGATGCGGTCATGCCGTCGCCTCCTCGCCCTGCCAGTGCCGTTCGACGGCGGCGCGGATGCCCGCGTACCCGGTGCAGCGGCACAGGTGCCCGCGCAGCACCTCGGTCACCGCCTGGTCGGCGCTCAGGCCGGCCCGGTGAGCGTAGGTCAGGCCCATCAGCACGCCGGGCGTGCAGAAGCCGCACTGCAGGCCGTGCTCGTCGGTCATCGCCTGCTGCAGCGGCGCGGGCCGGCCGTCCTCGGCGAGCCCCTCGACCGTTTCCACCCGGCAGCCGTCGGCCTGGCGGGCGAGCATCAGGCAGGAGCGCACCGGTTCGCCGTCCACCAGCACGGTGCAGGCGCCGCACACGCCCTGCTCGCAGGCCACGTGGGTGCCGGTGAGGCCGAGCCCGTGGCGCAGGAAGTCGCTGAGCAGGGTGCGGTCCTCGGCTTCGGCGGTGTGCGCGGCGCCGTTGACGCTCAGGCTGATCGGTGTGCTGCTCGTCGGTTCAATGGGCACGGGCTAGCTCCCCTCGGTGAGCAGGTGGACGGCGGCCCGGCGCAGGACCGCGCGCAGCAGGTCGCCCCGGAACTCGGCGCTGCCGTGGAGGTCGGAGGGCGGGCGGCTCCCGGCGACGGCCGCGTCGGCGATCTCGCCCAGTGCACCGTCCGCCGCGGCGGCGCCGTACCCGGCCAGGGCCCGTTCGGCCCCGGTGAGCCGCAGCGGGCGGTCGGCCACCCCGCAGGCGGCGATGCGGGCCTCCGCCACCGCACCGGCCTCCAGCCGTACGCCCACGCACACGCCGACCAGGGGGAAACCTGCGCCGCCGCGCCGGGTGACGGCCTCGAAGCGGTAGCGGAAGCCGGGCCTGCGGGGGAAGGAGACGGCGGTCAGGAGTTCGTCGGGGCGCCGAGCCGTGCGGTGCGGCCCGGTGAAGAACTCCGCGGCGGGCACGGTTCGTTCGCCGCCCGCCCGGCGCAGCCGAAGCGTCGCCCCGAGCGCGACCGCGGTGGCCGCGAGCTGCGCGGCGGGGTCGGCGTGGCAGAGCGAGCCGCCGAGGGTCGCGCGGTGGCGGATCTGCCGGTGCGCCACCCGGGCGGCGGTCTGCGGCACGACGGGCAGCGCCGCTCGCAGCCCCTCGTGCCGTTCCAGGTCGTGCAGCCGGGTCATCGCCCCGACCAGGACGGCCGTGTCGGTCACCTCGACGCCGGCCAGCTCGGTCAGCCGGTTGAGGTCGAGCACCACGGCGGGCCGCACCCGGCGCAGGTTGAGCAGCGGCACGAGGCTCTGCCCGCCGGCCAGCGGGGCGATGCTGCGCCCGGGCGGGTCGAGCAGGGCGAGGGCCTCGTCGAGCGTGCCGGCGGCCCGGTACTCGAAGGGTGCGGGTTTCACTCGGCGGCTCCTTCGGCGGTGGTGTCCCCCTCGGCCGGGCCGGCGCCCTCGGTGCGCTCGCGGACCAGGTCGGCGGCGCGCTCCGGGGTCAGGTGGCACAGGGCGTCCAGCACGGTGGCGTCCAGCAGGACGGCCGCGCCGGAGCGTTCCGAGACGAGTTTGAGCCGGGTCCCGTTCCCGGTCGGGTAGCTCGACACCGTGACCGCCGCCGACTCGCAGCAGATCCGGCACAGTTCGGTCTCCCGGCGTTCCTCGGCCGTCCAGGCCAGCCCGTTCATGCCGCTGCCTCGCCTCCCGCGTGCCGGCGCGTGCCGGCCCGCGCTAGAAGATGATCGAGAGTTGCTGGTGCGTGGCGACCTCGGTGTCCAGCAGGACCCGGCGCCGCAGCAGCCGGTAGCCGGCGCCGGGCAGGCAGCGCACGATGTCGTGCCGGGCGGCGGTGGCGAGGGCGGCCTCGCCCCGGCCCCGGGTCCAGGAGGCGAGCACGTTGCACTCCACCCGCCAGGTGTCGGCCTCGGGCGCGGCGAACACCCGTACGCCGCTGATGAAATGGCGCGTCACCCCGCCCGGACGGTCGGACCACGCGTGCCGCAGGCCGGTGCGGCCGAGCTTCATCGCGAGGATGTGCTTGGTCGCCTCGAACAGCAGCGCCCGGTCACTGTGCCGGGGCAGGGCCGGGTCCTCGCGCAGCAGCGGGACGGGCACCTGGTAGAGGAAGCGCTCGTCGAGCAGGTCCAGCCAGTCCTGGTGGCGGCCCTCGTCCAAAGCGGCCGACTCCTCGGTGAGGAACGCGCCGGCGGAGGCGTCGAGTTCGACCTGGCGGGCCCCGCGCGGCGGGAACGGCTGGAGCTCGTAGGCCGGTCGGTGGTCCGCGCGGGCGGGCTCACTCATCGTCGCCCTCCATCAGCTCGGCCCAGCGGCGGTAGAAGGCCCGCTGGTTCTGCTCGGACAGGGTCAGGTACTCGGCGCGGCCGGGGCCGGGGAAGTCCGGCACCGGCTCGCCGAGGCCGAGGCCGAGCGAGAGGTCGAGCGGGGCGCCGTCGGCCACCGTGCCGCCGATCGCCGCGTCGATCCGGGCGAAGTTCTCGAAGTCGTCCATCTCGAAGAGGATTCCGCCGGCCGACTGGGAGCGGGCCTGGAAGGCGTACGAGCGGCGCTTCCACTCCTCGTCCACGTGCCGCTTGGGCACGAGCGTCCAGTAGAGGCACTCGGTGTGCCGGGCGTCGATCGGGTTGTGCACGCGCCACACGAAGTACTTGGTCAGCGGGTCGTCCTCGCGCCCGATCGCCCGGTCGTGCGAGACGCTCAGGAAGGCGGCGTTCGGGAACAGCACGCCGTGCACGACCTCGCAGTGCGAGTTGAAGCGCACCTGCTCGGGCGTCTGCCCGGCGGTGAACGCCTCCCACACCTCTCGCGGGTAGCCGATGTAGGCCGGGTCCTCGACCTTGGCCGGCAGGGTGCGCCGGCCCTTCTCGACGACGTAGCCGGCCCGCACCGCGTGCCCCTGCGGTGTCGGGACGTTGATCCCGATCAGCTCCAGTTCGCCCTTGCCGAGCGTGCCGTCGGCCAGGCTGGAGCCGTAGATGCCCTGCTCGAACGCGGCCTGGTGGGTGGTGCCCATGTGGTAGCCGTCGCCGGCGAAGTTGTCGGTGACGACCTTCCAGTTGCCGGTCGTCACCGAGCGCTGCGGCGGCCCGTAGACCTCCCACTCGCCGCCCGCGAGGTCGAGCAGCGCGTCCAGGTACCAGCGGGCGTCGCCCAGGTACTCCTCCAGCGGCGGGGCGCTCTCGCTCCAGGTCGCGAACACGAAGCCGCGGTAGCAGGTCACACGTGCCCGGGGCAGGTCGTAGCGGTCCTTGCGGAAGTCCTTCGGGTAGTTGGTGCGCAGCGCGGGCACGCCCACCAGGCGGCCGTCGTTGGCGAACGTCCAGCCGTGGTAACTGCACCGGAAGTGCGCGGCGTTGCCGAACGTCGCCCGGCACAGCTGGGTGCCGCGGTGGCTGCACGAGTTGAGCAGCACGGTGAAGCGGCCCTGTTCGTCGCGGGCCACGATCACGCTGTCGTTGCCGAGCCTTCGGACCAGGTAGTCGCCGGCGTCGGGCAGTTCCGACGCGAACGCCAGTAACTGCCAGGACTCCCGGAACACCCGGCGCAGTTCCCGGTCGAGGACCGCGTCGTCGGAGAACGCCCGACGGTCCAGCGGATATCCGGGCAGGACTTCCTGCCAGGGCAGAGCTTCAGCCATCCGTACTCCACGGGCCGGTCGGCGGACGGGGAAAACAACAGGGAAAAGCGGGGACGCGAAAACGCAGGTTAGGCCGTCCCGCCGGGCACTGGCCAGTGTCCAACCGCAGCCGCCCGAACACCCCGCTGACCTCGGGCGATGACCCGATCACCGTTCACCGGTGACGCCTTGTCAGGCGTTCGGCGCCTTTGGTCCACTGAGGCCGTCAACGACCCGAATCCCGCCCGGAGGAATTTCCTTGGCCACCCACGCGCTCGCCGCCGAAGATTTCTCGCACAACGACTTCGAGTACATTCCCGACCCTTTCTCCTTCTACGACCGAATGCGCGCCGAGCACCCCGCGTACCGGTCCGAGAAGATCTTCGGCGGGGCCTGGCTCTTCTTCAGCTACGCCGACTGCCTGGCCCTGATGAAGGACGAGCGGCTCTCCAACGCCCGGGCGGCCGTGCCGCTCTGGTTCCTGCCCGAGGAACAGCGCACCGACTACGCCGACATGCTCGGCGTCTACGAACGCTGGCTGGCCTTCCACGACGGCGCCGAGCACACCCGCAACCGCCGCCAGGCCAACCGCAGTTACGTCCCCTTCACGGACGCGGCGCTGGAGCCCCGGATACAGCGGCTGGTGGACGGGCTGCTCGACGCCGTCGACCCGGCCGGCTTCGACCTGATGACCGACTTCGCCTTCCCGCTGCCGGCCATGGTCATCGCCGACGTCCTCGGGGTGCCCACCGAGGCGCACCCCGAACTGACCCGCTGGACCGACGACATCGCCTACCTCTTCGGCTCCACCAAGGTCACCGTCGAGCACCTCGACCGCACCCGCACCAGCACCCGCGAGCTCGCCGAGTTCCTCGCCTCGCCCGAGTGCGCCAAGCTCTCCGAGGAGCAGAACGGCCTGCTGCACACGCTGCGCACCACCGAGGTCCACGGCCACCGCTTCAGCGACGAGGACGTCGTGGCCCAGGCCGCTCTCCTGCTGTTCGCCGGGGTCGCCTCGATCCGCTACCTCATCGGCAACAGCGTGCAGGCCCTGGACGAACGCCCGCTGCACGAGCGCGACCTGCTGCTGGACGCCGACACCGTCGGCCCGGCCGTCGAGGAGCTGCTGCGCTTCTGCACCCCGGTCCAGTTCGTCGGCCGGGTCGCCCGCGAGGACTTCGCCTACACCACCGCCGCCGGCCAGGAGATCGTGCTGCCGGCCCGCCGCCCGATGATGCTCTACGTCGGCTCCGCCAACCGCGACGCCGCCGCCTTCGGCCGGGCCGACGAGCTCGTCCTCGACCGCCCGCTGCCCAACCGCCACCTCACCTTCGGCGCCGGCCGCCACCTGTGCTTCGGCGACCCGCTGGTGCGCCAGACGCTCCGGATCGCCCTCGCCACCCTGTACCGGCGCTGGCCCGCGCTGCGCGTCTCGCAGGACGGCTTCAACTGGAACAACAACCTCGGCTTCCACGGCTTCACGTCTCTGCGGGTGAGCGCCTGAGCGGCGACGACCGTCCCCGGATCCGCCGAGTCCGCCGCCACCGCCGACCCACAGGAGCGCTGATGACCCCTCCCCACCTGCCCCGCCTCAGCAACTTCGTCGACGGCCGGCCCGCCGGGCCCGCCGACGGCACGTACACCGAGCTGCTCGACCCCTGCACCGGCGCCCCGTACCTGCTGGCGCCCGAGAGCGGCGAGCAGGACGTCGACCGGGCCATGCGGGCCGCCGCCACCGCCTTCGAGCAGTGGCGCTGGACCAGCCCGGCCGAGCGCCAGGACGCCCTCCTGCGCATCGCCGACGCCCTCGCGGGCCGGCTCGACGAGTTCGCCGCCGCCGAGGCCCGCAGCACCGGCAGCGCGGCGGCGGCCGGCGAGACCCCGCTGATGGTCGACCAGCTGCGCTTCTTCGCCGGCGCCGCCCGGGTGCTGGAGGGCCTGGCCGCGGGCGAGTACTCCCCCGGCCACACCTCCTACACCCGCCGGGAGCCGGTCGGCGTCTGCGCGCAGCTCGCGCCGTGGAACTTCCCGCTGCTGATGGCCGTGCTCAAGAGCGCACCCGCCCTGGCCGCGGGCAACACCGTGGTGCTCAAGCCCGCCGAGACCACCCCGGAGACGGCCCTGCTGCTCGCCGAGCTGGCCGCCGAGGTGCTGCCGCCCGGGGTGCTCAACGTGGTCTGCGGCGGCCCGGACACCGGGCGGCTCATGGTGCGCCACCCCGTCCCGGCCTTGGTGTCGCTGACCGGGTCGGTGGCGGCCGGCACGGAGGTCGCGCGGGACGCGGCGGCCGGGCTCAAGCGCGTCCACCTGGAGCTGGGCGGCAAGACCCCGGTCGTGGTCTGCGCCGACGCCGACCTCCCGGCCGCCGCCGCGAAGATCGTCGAGGGGGCGTACGGCAACGCCGGCCAGGACTGCACGGCCGCGACCCGGGTGCTGGTCGACCGGGTGGTCCAGGAGGACCTGCTGGTGGCGCTCACCAAGGCCGCGCAGGCGGCCCGCCCCGGCCCGCCGGACGACGCCGGAGCGCTGTACGGGCCGCTCAACAACGCCGACCAGCTGGCCCGGGTGGACGGCTTCGTCCGGCGCCTGCCCGCCCACGCGCGGGTCGTCACCGGCGGCCACCAGGTCGGCGAGGCCGGGTACTTCTACGCGCCGACGGTCGTCGCCGACGTCCGCCAGGACGACGAGATCGTGCAACAGGAGGTCTTCGGGCCGGTCATCACCGTGCAGCCCTTCGCCGACGAGGACGAGGCGGTCGCCCTCGCCAACGGCGTCGAGCAGGGCCTGGCCTCCGCGGTGTGGACCACCGACCACGCCCGCGCGATGCGGTTCACCCGGCGGCTGGACTTCGGCTGCGTCTGGGTCAACACCCACCTGGGCTTCCCGAGCGAGATGCCGCACGGCGGCTTCAAGCACTCCGGGTACGGCAAGGACCTGTCGGTGTACGGGTTCGAGGCCTACACCCGGGTGAAGCACGTGATGCACCACCTGGGCGAGTAGCCCGGCCGGCCGGAACACCGAAGGGGCCCGAGCGTTTCGACGCTCGGGCCCCTTCGGTGTCACGCCTGTGTTCAACTGCCGCCGCCGCGCACTCGGACAGCGTCCTCGGCGAGCCCGGCGACGAGCTCCGCCAGCGGCCGTCCGGGCTCCGCGACGGCCGCCGCCGCGAGGCGCCGGAAGTCACCGGTCAGGCCCTCGACCCAGGCCGGGTCGAAGCGGCGGCGGTCGAACCAGACCTGCCCCTCGATCCGGTCCTCGGTGGGCATCAGCACGAACTCCAGGTCGAACCGGCTCGCCATGCCGCCCGGCGGGTGGACCTGGGTTACCTCCAGACCGCTCAGCTTCAGCGCGTACTCGGGCCCGACCGCGACCTGGAACAGGATGTTCTCCAGCCCCTCGCCCCGCTCCCCCCGGCCCTGCGGCACGAGGTGGTACGGGACCTCCTGGTGGGCCAGCGAGTCCAGCACGGTGTCCCGGGTCGAGCGCAGCACCTCCAGGAAGCCCGCCTGCGGTTCCAGGTCCAGGCGCAGCACCAGCAGGTTGCACAGGAACCCGACGGTGCCGGCCAGTTCGGGCCGCGTGCGGTTGGCGAACATCGAGGCGAGCGCGACGTCCCGCTGCCCGTCCCGGCCGTAGAGCACGCCGGCGAACAGGGCCAGGGCGGCGACGAAGATCGTCGAGCGCTGCTTGCGGCACAGCGCCGTCAGGCCCGCCACCAGCTCCGGTTCCAGGGTGAAGGCGGCCAGACCGGGCAGTTGGCCGACGCCGTCGCGGATCGCCGACGTGCCGGGCAGCCGGGGCGGCTCGGCTCCGGCCAGCGTGTCGCGCCAGTACTTCTGGCTCCCGGCCAGTACGCCGTCCTCGTAGCGCTGCCGCTGCCACTCGCTGAAGTCGGCGAACTGCCAGGCCCCCTTGCCGAGTTCCGCCGCCGCCTCGCCGCCGGGCCGGTACAGCCGCCCGAGCTCCTGCGAGAGCACCCCGCCCGACCAGCCGTCGGTGGACAGGTGGTGGATGTTCAGCACCAGCACGGACTCCTCGGGCCCGACCGCCAGCAGCGCGGCGTGCAGCGGGGTGACGGCCAGGTCGTGCCGGTGCCGGGCGTGCCGCAGCATCGCCTCGGCCAGCGCCTCGGGTTCCGGCCCGACCTCCTCCTCGACCAGCGCGGCCGGCCGGGGGGCGTGGACGTGCTGGACGAGCCTGCGCCGCACCGACTCGTAGGTGGTGCGCAGCGCCTCGTGCCGTTCGACGAGCCGGTCCAGCGCGGTGCGCAGCGCGGGGCGGTCGAGCGGGCCGCGCAGCCGGTAGCAGGCGTTGACGTTCAGCGGGGTGTCGGCGCCGCGGTAGTGCTCCATCATCCAGAGCAGCCGCTGCCCGGGTGTGGCGTCGACGGTCCTGAGGACGGTCATGTGTGAGCCCTTCTGGTGGTGGCGGGGCGGCCCGGACGCGCCTCGGGTCCGGGCTGGGGCCCGTCTTCGGCCCCCCGGCGTCGCACGGCGGACGGGGGTTCGAGGACCGGCCCTAGGACTGGGCCGGCGCGGCCTCCGTGACCGGGGCCGGCCGGGCGGTCCCGGCGGAGTGGCGCACCGCGCGGTTGACGGTGGTCAGCACCGCGAGCAGGATCAGCCAGCCGCCGAAGACGACCGTGGTGGTGCGCGGGCCGAGGCCGTCGATCATGACTCCGCCGATCAGCGCGCCCAGGGACATCGCGCTCATGCCGAGGGTCTGCACCGCACTGGAGACCCGCCCGCGCAGGTGGTCCGGGGTCGCCGCGAGCCGGTAACTGGACAGCGCGACCATGTACACCGGCGCCAGCACCGACTCCGCGGCGGCCACCGCACCGAGCAGCCAGGCGTTCGGGGCGACGGCGTAGAGCGGGAACATCAGCGCCTCGACCCACAGCGTCACGGTGGCGATCCGGCCCAGCGGGAAACGGTCGTTGACCCGGCTGGAGACCAGCGCCCCCACCATCGCACCGACGGCCGCCCCCGTGAAGACGAACCCGATCTCGGTGGGCGAGGCGCCGATCCGCTCGGCCAGCGTGATGATCACCAGGTAGCCGGCGCCGTAGCGGATCGCGTCCGCCGCCGAGATCAGCGCGAGGAAGCGGATCAGCGGCTGGCCCATCAGCCAGCCGAGGCCGGCCCGGACCTCCTTCAGCAGGCCGGCGGGGGTCTCCTCGCTGCGCTCTTCCTGGAACTTCGCCCGTGTGAAGCGCAGCGAGATCGCGGAGAGCACGAAGGAGACCGCGTCCACCACGAAGGGCACCGCCCGCCCGAGCGAGTACAGCGCACCGGCGACCATCCCCCCGCCGATCCGCACGGTGTTCGTCGCGGTCTCGAACTGGCCGAGCGCCGAACCCAGTTGCCCGGCGCCGACGACGTTCGGCAGGGCCGCCGAGTTGGCCGACTCGAAGAGCGTCTCCAGCACCCCGTTGAGCACGGCCACCGCGCACAGCTGGGCGACCGTGAGGCCGTCCAGCCACATCGCGAGCGGCACGCTGACCGTCACCACGGCGCGGCCCAGGTCGCAGAGGATCATCGTGGTCTTGCGGTCCCAGCGGTCCGCCAGCGCGCCGGCGAAGGGGCCGAAGAGCAGCCAGGACAGCGAGCTGAGGCCCATCACGAGCCCGGCCTGGGTCGGCGAGCCGGAGACGGCGAGCACCAGCAGCGGCAGCGCGAAGACCTGGACCTGGCTCCCCAGGAACGAGACCACCTGACCACTGATCAGCAGTCCGAAGTCGCGGTTGCGCCAGAGCCCCTGGGGCTTCTCGGCAGGGTCGGTGTCTGGGGACTGGGCCATGTGGGACCTCTTGTTCGGGGACCGCCGCGGTGCGACGGCCGTGGTGGACCGGACACGGTCAGCGACCGTACTCAGGGCGGATCGTCGACGACAAGTGATCAGGCGTGCGCACGACCGGTCGGCTCACCGAGCGCGGCCCGTTCGCGCCGGACGCGGGCGACGGTGTCCGCGCTCAGCCGGCTCAGCAGGTCCATCGACTCCAGGCCGCGCATCACGCGCGGGGTGAGCAGCCCGATCCGGGCGAGCATCGGCACCACCCGGGAGAACAGCATCTGCCGGTAGCCGGCCAGGCCGGGGTCGGCCAGCGCGAAGGCCGCGCCCTCGGCCGCCGGGACCTCGAAGCGCTCCCACAGGTCGCCCAGCAGGAAGCGGCGGCGCATGAGTTCGACGGCCGCCAGCAGGAACTCCTCCCGCCGGGCCAGTTCGGCCGCCGACAGCCCGGGGACGACGTCGCGCAGCAGCAGCACCCCGAAGGAGACGTGGCGGGCCTCGTCCCGGGCCACCCGGGCGGTGATCTGCTTGATCAGCGGGTCGTGGAAGGTGGCCTCCGCCAGCCGGAAGCCGGCCAGCGCCAGCGGCTCGACCAGGCACTGGACGGCCAGTGCGAGGAGGTCCCACTCGGTGGCCCCGAGCGCGTCCGCGAACAGCCGCCGCAGCCCCTCCGACACCGGGTACGGCTCGGGGACGTGCTCCCCGACGTAGCGCCCGAACGCCTCCGCGTGCCGGGCCTCGTCCCCGGCCTGGCTGACGGCGCACAGCTTCGCCTCGACGTCCGGCAGCACCTCGGCCAGCCGGGCGCCCGCGAGCATCGCCGCCTGCTCGCCGTGCAGGAACTGGCAGACCGTCCAGGCCTGCGTCTGCCAGCGGAAGTCGTCCCAGGCGCGGGGTCCGCGCCGGCCGATCGGCGAGGCGCGCAGCGAGTCCAGCGCGTACGCCGAGCCCGCGGGCAGCGGCTCGCCGAACGGGACGTCCAGCGACCAGTCGATGTCGGTCGCGGCGTTCCACTGGGCGAGCTTGGCGCCCTCGTACAGCTGGGCAAGCCCCGAGCCGGCCGTGGAGCGCTCCCAGCTGAGGACGGCGGTCACCGGGGTGTCGACCCGGAGGTCGGCCAGCCCGGCGAGGGCGGTCGGGAGCCGGGGCGCCGCCGGGCGGGGCGGCCGGTCGTCCCGGGGCGGGGGCGTCACGCCCGCCCGGCCTGCTCCGCCATCAGCCGGCGCAGACTGAGCGGGCGCAGGTCGGTCCAGACCCGGTCGATGTGCGCGGTGCACTCGTCGAGGGTGCCGGTGGTGCCCTCGGCGGTCCAGCCGGCCGGGATCTCCTGGTCCTCGGGCCAGACGGAGTACTGCTCCTCGTGGTTGAGGACGACGTGGAAGCGGGCGGCGTCGTTGTCGAACACGGTGTTTCCCTTCGGTGGGGTGATCACGGGGGTGCGGGGACGGGCTCAGCGTCCGTCCAGGGCCTCGGCGACGAACCGGGCGACCGCGGCCAGCGGTTCGGGGCGGGTCAGGTCGAAGTGCTCGGCCTCGACCTCGTGCCGGTCGATCCCGCCGGCCGCGTACGGCGCCCAGGCCTCTGCGCCGGGCGCGTCCCCGGGCCGGCCGAGCGTCGCGGTGACGTGCAGCAAGCGGCCGTCGAACCGTCCGGTCGGGGCGTCCGCCACCGCCCGGACGACGGCGGTCGCCGTCGCGGCGAGGTGGTCGAGCGCGGTGGCGCCGGGGGCGAACCCGCCGCCCTCGCGGCCGAGCAGGTCGGCGACGAGAGCCGCGTCGACGTCCTCGGGTTCCGCGCCCCAGTGTCCGCTCTCGACCGGGTAGGCGTCCAACACGGCCAGCAGGCGCACCTGTTCACCGGCGGCGCGCAGGGCGCAGGCCATGGCGTGCGCGATGTTCCCGCCGGTCGACCAGCCGAGCAGGTGGTAGGGGCCGGCCGGCTGCACCTCGCGGATCCGGTCCACGTAGTCCCCGACCATCTCCGCCAGGTCCGCGGGCTGCTCGGCGCGGCGGTCGAGGCCGCGGGCCTGGAGGCCGTAGACCGGGCGGTCCGCCAGCCCGTCGGCGAGGCCGGTGTAGCAGCGGCTGAGGCCGGTCACCGGGTGGACGCAGAACAGCGGCGGCCGGTCGCCCTCGCCGCCGAGCCGCACCAGCACCCCGGGGTCCGCGGCCGGGCCGCCGTCCAGCAGGGCGGCCAGACCGGCCGGGCTCGGGGCGCGGAACAGGTCGGTCAGCTCGGCGCGTTCGCCGAGCTCGGCGTGGATCCGGGTGACGAGGCGGGTGGCCAGCAGGGAGTGGCCGCCGAGGTGGAAGAAGTCGTCCTCGACCCCGACCCCGGGCAGGCCGAGCGCCTCGGCGAACAGCCGGCAGAGCGCCTCCTCGCGGGGACCCCGGGGCGCGCGGGTGACGCGCACCTCGGCCTCGGGGGCGGGCAGGGCCCGGCGGTCCACCTTGCCGTTGCCGGTCAGCGGCAGCGCGTCCAGCACGACGACGGCCGACGGGACGGCGTACTCCGGCAGGACGGTGCCCAGGTGGCGGCGCAGGTCGGCGCCCGTGACGGCCGCGCCCTCGCGCGCCACCGCGTAGCCGACGAGCCTCCGGTCCCCCGGGCGGTCCTCCCGGACCACGGCGACGGCGGCCGAGACCTCCGTGCAGCGCTCCAGCGCCGCCGACACCTCGCCCGGCTCGATCCGGACTCCGCGGACCTTGACCTGGTCGTCCGCCCGTCCCACGAAGGCGAGTCGGCCGTCCGGCAGCCACCGCACCACATCACCCGTGCGGTACATGCGCTCCCCCGCACCCGCGAAGGGATCCGGCAGGAAGCGCGACGCCGTCAGCCCGGGGCGGCCGAGGTAGCCGCGCGCCACCTGCGCCCCGGCGACGTACAGTTCGCCGGCCACGCCCACCGGAACCGGCCGCAGCCCGGCGTCCAGCGCGTACACCCGGGTGCCGTCGAGCGGGCGGCCGATCGGCACCCCGCCGTCCGGCCGCAGCGGCTCGCTGGCGGTCGCGCAGACGGTGGTCTCGGTCGGCCCGTAGGCGTTGATCAGGTCCCGACCGGGTGCCCACCGTGCCACGAGCTCGCCGGGCAGGGCCTCGCCCGCGACGACCAGGACGGCCAGTGCGCCCAGTTCCGCCGCCGACCGCGCGGGCAGCGTCGCGAGGACGGCGGGCGTGATCACGGCGTGGGTGACGCCGCGCTCCGCCAGCACCCGCGCGAGCGGCTCGCCGGACCGCGCGTCGGCTGGCGGCAGCACCAGCGCCGCTCCGGCCAGCAGCGCGTTGGCCCACTCGTAGACGGCCGCGTCGAAGCCCGGCGAGGCCAGCTGGAGCAGCGAGCGCCCCGGACCGAGGCGCAGCTTCGCCGCGGACGCGGCCACCAGGTTGGCGAGGCCGGCGTGCGGGACCTGGACGGCCTTGGGGGTACCGGTGGACCCGGAGGTGTAGATCAGGTAGGCGGCGTTCTGCGGGTGGACCCGGCAGGGCAGGTCCTCGCTCCCGTGCGCCGCCACGGCCGCCGCCGTCGCCGGATCGTCCAGCAGCAGGCACGGCCCGTCGATCCCCAGCGCCGACGTCGTGAGCACCAGCGACGGACGCGCGTCCGCCAGCATGAACTCCACCCGCCGACGCGGATACCCCGGAT
>NZ_JBEZGX010000032.1:0-100724 GCF_040650235.1 Kitasatospora sp. NPDC048722 | reverse complement strand
AAACGCTCGGCTGGGAAACCCCAGCCGAGCGTCTGCATAAACTCATCGCGGCCTAGACAACCGACCACGTGTTGCAACGACCCCTAGAAACCGCCGTCGTCGGGCGGGGGCCTTCGTGCGTGTTGAACCTCGCCGTCGTCCGGACGTTTGATCCTCAGGTCGCGACGACGCCGAGGGCGACGGTGACGATCGCGATCGCGAGGAGGGCGAGGAGGACGGCGCCGACGACGAGCAGAGTGCTCGAGGCCGCGCGCTGCTCCTGGCTCGACCACAACCGCTCCCGCCGCATGTGGTTCGCCATCACGGCGGGGGCGGACGGGCAGTGCGCTACCCGGCCCCGGACGGAAACTCGTTCAACCGGAGGCTTTGAGAGACGGGCGATGGACCGCGAGCGACACCTGTGGCGTCGATCCGCACCTCATGAGGTTCGCCGGCCGACCCGCGGTGGCGGGAACCGGTGGGGGCTGGTATCGGTGGAAAGTGAGGTCTGCGGGGCGCAGGTCGTGCCCCGGTTCCAGTCGGCCGCGCGCCCGGTCGTGTAGTGCGCAGAATGTGGTTCTCCCATGCCCGGAATCAGTCCTTGGCAGTGGATTCTGGTTGGAATCCTGGTACTCGTGGGAGTGTTCCTCGCCGCTCTCGCCTGGCGGCTGGCAGCGCACCCCACGCTGACGGGGGACAGCCAGGCCGAAAGCAGCGTGCTCTCCGGGGTGGGTGGTGGTCTGATCGCCGGATTCGCCGTCGGGCTGTCGGTGATGTTCCTCCAGCAGGCCATCGGGAAGTCGGAGGAGGCGGCGGCCTGGCGGGCGGACGTGGCGATCGCCTCCACCATCCCCGGGTTCGACTCCCACGCCCATTCGATCAAGGGACTGAACTTCAGCGGCAAGAGCCTGCGGGACGCGGATTTCAGTCACCAGGACCTCACCGACTTCGAGTTCCGCGACGCCGATCTCCGGGGAGCCGACTTCACCGGTGCGGACCTCAGGAACGCGGACCTGATCGGAGCGCGCGTCACGGCGGCCGAACTCAGGGGGGCCAAGTTCGAAGGTGCCCTGCTCCAGGACGCGGACTTCAGCTGGAGCGACACGACCGTGATAGGCACGCTCGCCGGCGCGCAGGCCAACGAACGGACCTGCTGGCCACCGGGTTTCCTGAACGACCCGCTCATGCGGGGTGTCGATGCCGAGCAGTGGCGCAACGTGGCGGACAACACGGTCCATCCGCCGTCCAAGGGCAAGGAAGGGCCGTGCAGCCCGCTGGAGGTCGGCAGCCAGGAGAGCACCGGGGATTCCACCAACGGATTCGTACCGCTCCTCCTCTCGACCCAGTGGCCCTATGCCACGGTCCGGGCAGTCCGGCCGTCGTGATCGGGGGCGGCCCCGGCACGGGTTCCGCCCGGCCGCGATCCGCCCTACCCGCCAGTACGCACACCATCCAGCCCGTCGCCGTGGGCCTGTCGGCCAAAAACCGACCGATAAGGTGTTAATCCAACATTCATCCATGCCGCATAGCCTCCGGGGGCTAGCCTCATGCTGAACGCCATCGTCCGACCGGGAGGCGAAACCCCCGTGCAAGGCACTGTGACCACGCCAGGCGGCTCCGCCGTGGCCGGCGGGCCGGGTGAGGCCTTCCTCCTCGTCGTCGACGACGAGCCCAACATCCGTGAACTGCTCTCCGCCTCCCTGCGGTTCTCCGGCTTCCGGGTCGCCTCCGCCGCGACCGGCACCGAGGCCCTGCGGCTGATCGCCGACGAGCGCCCCGACCTCGTCGTCCTCGACGTCATGCTCCCCGACCTCGACGGCTTCACCGTCGTCGAGAAGCTGCGCGAGCAGACCAGCCGCGGCCAGATCGCCGGGCCCGCCCACGGCCACCCCGGCGACCACCTCCCGGTGCTCTTCCTCACCGCCAAGGACGGCGTCGGCGACAAGGTCCAGGGCCTCGCCGCGGGCGCCGACGACTACGTCACCAAGCCGTTCAGCCTCGAAGAGCTGATCGCCCGGATCCGCGCCATCCTGCGCCGGGCCGGCGGCCCCGCCGAGGACGGCCGACTGATCGTCGCCGACCTCAGCCTCGACCCCGTCGCCCACGAGGTCACCCGCGGCGGCATCCCGGTCTCGCTCTCGCCGACCGAGTTCAAGCTGCTGCACTACCTGATGGCCAACGTCGGCCGGGTCGTCTCCAAGGCCCAGATCCTCGACCACGTGTGGGCCTACGACTTCGGCGGCGACCTCTCCATCGTCGAGTCCTACATCTCCTACCTGCGCCGCAAGCTCGACTCCGGCCCCGCCCACGGCCCCAAGCTGATCCACACCGTGCGCGGCATCGGCTACGCCCTGCGCCGGCCCCCGCAGGGCTGACCGGCCCCGCCCGTGCCGACCCGCTTCACCTCCCAGCTCTCGCTGCGCGCCCGGCTGCTCGTGCTCGTACTCGCCCTCGTCACCACCGGACTCGTGGTCAGCGACACCATCGTGCTCGGCACCGTCCGGATGCAGCTGGTCGAGCAGCTCGACCAGCAGCTCCAGCGCTTCGGGCTGCCGCTGTCCCACCGGTCGCCGGGCAAGCTCAGCCCGCCCGACGCCGGGGGACGGCCGACCGTCAACGGGCGGCGCGGGCAGGGCCTGCCCAGCCAGTACCTGGTGCAGTACCTCACCTCCGACGGCAAGGTGCAGGGCGTCATGCGCCAGCCCGTCTCCGACAGCGACCCGGCGCCCCAGCTGGCCGGCCTGGACCCGGCCGCCACCGCCCCCGACGTGCCCTTCGACCTGCCCGACCAGCGCGGCCACCGCAGCTGGCGGGTGCTCGTCCTGCCGCTCCAGCCGGCCAAGGCGGCCGGCCCCGGGACGGTCGCCAGCCCCTACGCGTCGCCGCTCGTCACCCCGACCTACCTGATGGTGGCCGTCTCCCGCGAGGACATCGACGCGACCATCGGAAAGCTCCGCACCTCCTTCCTCGCCATCGGCGGCGCCGTGTTCGTCCTCATCGCCGCCCTCGGCTTCTTCGCCGTCCGCACCGGGCTGCGCCCGTTGCGGCGCATCGAGGCCGGCGCGGCCCGGATCGCCGCCGGCGAGCTCTCCCACCGCATGCCCGGACCCTCCCGCCGCACCGAGGTCGGGCGGCTGTCCATCGCGCTCAACGGGATGCTCACCCAGATCGAGGCCGCGTTCGCCGCGCGCGCCGAGTCCGAGGCCCGCATGCGGCGGTTCATCGCCGACGCCTCGCACGAACTGCGCACCCCGCTGGCCGGCATCCGCGGCTTCACCGAGCTGTACCGGATGGGCGCGCTGCCCACCGAGGAGGACGTGCGGCGCACCATGACCCGGATCGAGAGCGAGGCCGTGCGCATGGGCGCCCTCGTCGAGGACCTCCTGGTGCTCGCCCGGCTCGACGAGGAACGCCCGCTCGACCTCGCCCCGATGGACCTGCGCACCCTCGCCGCCGACGCCCTCCACGACCTCACCGCCCTCGACCCGACCCGCCCGGTCGCCCTCACCGGCCCGGCCGGGACGGGTGCCCCCGGCGCGGCCCCCGTCCTCGGCGACGAGGCGCGGCTGCGCCAGGTCGTCACCAACCTGGTCGGCAACGCCGTCAAGCACACCCCGCCCGGCACCCCCGTCCGGATCGGCGTCGGCGGGGCCCCCGGCGGCGTCTGCCTCCTGGAGGTCGCCGACGCCGGCCCGGGGCTCACCGAGGACCAGGCCCTCCAGGTCTTCGAGCGCTTCTACCGCGTCGACCCTTCCCGCAGCCGCCACGACGGCGGCGGGGCCGGCCTCGGCCTCGCCATCGCCACCGCCCTCACCCACGCCCACGGCGGCACCCTGACCCTCGAAACCTCCCCGGGCGCCGGCGCCACCTTCCGCGTCGAGCTCCCGACGACCACGGCCTCCTGACCCCGATCGGGTGAATCCAGGCTGTTCCCCGGGCCCCTGCCCCGGTCGAGTGCGACGGTTCCAGCGGCTCGGTAGAGGCGGTCGCGGGGACCGGAAGAGCTGAAGGGGCGGGTGGCGGTGGGGTTTCGGCGGGACTTGGCCGAGTGGCGGGTGGCGCTGGTCGCGTGGCGACTGCTGGTGTTGCAGGCGGCGCATCCGGTGGTCGGGGCGGGGATGGACGAGCACTCGACGTACCGCGCGCATCCGTGGCGGCGGGTGGAGCACACGCTGGGGAGCGGGCGGCGGCTGTTCCACCAGGACGCCGACGCGCTCCGGCGGGAGATCGCGCGGCTGGAGCGGGCGCACAAGCGGATCCGCGGGACGGACGCGGACGGGCGTGCGTACGACGCGAAGGACGCGGCGACCAGGGCGTGGGTGCTGCTGACGCTCTTCGAGGCCGTCGTCACCATGCGGGAGCTGGGAGGTGATCCGTACGACCGCGGCGAACTCGACCAGGCGTACCGCGAGTTCGTCGAGGCCGTCGCGGCGTTCGGTCTTCCGGACGGTGAACTTCCACGGTCCGCAGCCGACCTGCCCGGGTACTTCGTCAAAGTCGCCCGCGAGCAGCTGGAGTTCACCGAGTCCGCCCGCTACCTGCTGTTCGACATCCTGCGCGAGGCGCCCCGGCCGCGCCGGCTCCGGTTCCTCGGGGACGCGGGCTGGCGCGCGGTGCGGGCGGTGGTGGCCCGGGCGGTGACGGCGCTGACGGTCGCCGACCTGCCGCCCGTCGTCCGGGAGCGTCTCGGTCTGGTCCGCACCCGCCGTGCCGCCCTGCTGTCCCGGCTGCTGCACCGCGGCGCCGGGGGCGTCCTGCGCCGTCTGCCGGACCACCTGCGCTACCGTCCCCCGGAGCAGCGCCCGCCGTCCCGATGGCGCCCGACGCGGCGGGACGCCCGCCGGCCCCGGCTGGACCGGTTCTTCCGCGAGGTGCTCGACCAGACCGGCGACGGCCGGCTCACGGTGCACGACCTGCGGGCGATGGCCCACAACGTGTGCTGGCAGCTGGAGCTCGACGACGCCGGCGAGGCCGCCGTCCACACGGCCTTCGAGGGCTGGTGGGAGCAGCTGCGCGAGAGCATGGACGCCGACGGCGACGGCGAGGTGAGCCGCGAGGAGTTCGTCGCCGCCACCATCGCCGGCTGCGACCGCGACCCCGCCTACCTGGAGGCCGGCCTGCTGCCCGCGTTGCGCGCCGTCTTCACCGCCGCCGACACCGACGGTGACGGCCACCTGGACGCCGACGAGTACCGCGCCGTCTTCGGCGGCCCCCGCGTCCACCCGGCCGAGCTCTCCCACGGCTTCCGCCGGCTGGACACCGACGGGGACGGCCGGATCACCCTCGACGAGTTCCTGCACGGCTTCACCGCCTTCTTCACCGCCCGCGCCGCCTCCACTCCGGGCACCCACCTCCTCGGCCGTCCGTAGCGCCTCCTGCGATCGGCTGCCACCGGCGGGCCGCCCCCGAGCGGGAGGCGCAGGGCTTAGGGGCCGGACCCGGGGCCGGATCCCGCGCGGCCGTCGGCGGGGTTGCTCACGCGCGACGGCCGGGAGCCCGCCGCGGTGGAGGCGGCACCGAAGGGGCGGCCGTGTCAAGTGCCGGGTCGTCCAAGACGATCACCGGATCCGCCCGAGCGTTCGTTGTCGCTGCCGCGGGCGGCTCCGCAGACTGTGCGCACCGCCTTGCAGGCCTTCGCCCTGGTCAGACCCAACCCCGCGTGAGGACCCCCCGTAAGGATGATGGATACTGGCCCTTGTGAACGTGTTCACGTTCACAAGCGGACAAGCTTGCGTGGTTAGGCAGCGGTCTACGGCTATAGAAGAAGTTTGTCCTGAATGTGCCCGAAAGGGCAGGTTGGAGAGAGGGCGACGTGGAACTGGCAATCGCTCACGAAACCATCGCCAGATGGCAATTCGGCATCACCACCGTCTACCACTTCCTCTTCGTCCCGCTCACCATCAGCCTGGCCGCCGTCGTGGCCGGGCTGGAGACCGCCTGGGTGCGGACGAACAAGGAGAAGTACTTCCACGCCACGAAGTTCTGGGGGAAGCTCTTCCTGATCAACATCGCGATGGGCGTGGTCACCGGGATCGTCCAGGAGTTCCAGTTCGGGATGAACTGGTCGGACTACTCCCGGTTCGTGGGCGACGTCTTCGGGGCCCCGCTCGCGATGGAGGCGCTGATCGCCTTCTTCTTCGAGTCCACGTTCATCGGCCTGTGGATCTTCGGCTGGGACAAGCTGCCGAAGAGGATCCACTGCGCCTGCATGTGGATGGTCGCCCTCGGTACGGTGCTCTCCGCCTACTTCATCCTCGCCGCCAACTCCTGGATGCAGCACCCGGTCGGCTACGTGGTCGACCCGGTCACCGGCAAGGCGCAGCTCACCGACATCACCAAGGTGCTGTTCCAGAACACCACCCTCACCGTCGTCGCGCACACCCTGACCGCCGCCTTCCTCACCGGCGCGGCCTTCATGGTCGGCATCGCCTCCTTCCACCTCTGGAAGGCCAAGCGCAAGCCGGAGACCGCGGACCCCAGGAAGACCGCCGTGATGCGCACTTCGCTGCGACTCGGCCTGGTGCTGGCCGTCGTCTTCGGCCTGGGCACCGCGATCAGCGGCGACTCGCTCGGCAAGGTGATGTTCGAGCAGCAGCCGATGAAGATGGCCGCCGCCGAGGCGCTGTGGGACACCCAGTCGCCGGCGCCGTTCTCGGTCTTCGCGATCGGTGACGTCAGCAAGGGCCACAACTCGGTCGAGCTGGAGATCCCGGGGATACTCTCCTTCCTCGCGCACAGCGACTTCAGCTCCTCCGTCCCCGGCATCAACGACACCGCGGCCGCCGAGGCAGCCAAGTACGGCGGCGATCCGAAGGACTACATCCCGAGCATCTTCATGACCTTCTGGGGCTTCCGCCTCATGATCGGCTTCGGGATGACCTCCTTCGTGGCCGGCCTGGTCGGGCTCTGGACCACCCGGCGCAGATTCCTCCTGCACCCCGACTTCCGCACCGGCGACACCGAGGTGCCGCGGCTGATGCTAACCCCGAAGCGCGAGCTGGGCCCGCTGCTCACCAAGTGGAGCTGGCGGATCGGCATCCTGACCATGGGCTTCCCGCTGATCGCCAACAGCTTCGGCTGGATCTTCACCGAGATGGGCCGCCAGCCCTGGGCCGTGTTCGGCCTGATGACCACGGCCAGTGCGGTCTCCCCCAACGTGAGCGTCGGCACCCAGGTCGGGGCCCTCGTCACCTTCACCACGCTGTACGCGATCCTCGCCGTCATCGAGGTCCGGCTGCTGGTCAAGTACGCCAAGGCCGGTCCGGTGGTGTCCGAGCAGCCGCCGACCGTGGACCCGTCCCTGCGCGGACCGTCCGCGGACGAGGACGCCGACAAGCCGCTCGCGTTCGCCTACTGAGCACCACAGGGGATCTGACATGCAACTCCACGACGTCTGGTTCGTCCTGATCGCCGTCCTGTGGATCGGCTACTTCTTCCTGGAGGGCTTCGACTTCGGGATCGGCGTGCTCACCAAGCCGCTGGCCAGGACCACCGCCGAGCGGCGGGTGCTGATCAACACGATCGGCCCGGTGTGGGACGGCAACGAGGTCTGGCTGCTGACCGCCGGCGGCGCGACCTTCGCGGCCTTCCCCGACTGGTACGCGACGCTGTTCAGCGGCTTCTACATCCCGCTGCTGGCCATCCTGGTCTGCCTGATCGTGCGCGGCGTGGCCTTCGAGTACCGGGCCAAGCGCGACGGCGAGCGCTGGCAGCGGAACTGGGAGGAGGCCATCTTCTGGACCTCGCTGATCCCGGCCTTCCTGTGGGGCGTGGCCTTCGCCAACATCGTGCGGGGCGTGGACATCGACGCGCAGAAGAACTACGTCGGCACCTTCTGGGACCTCCTCAACCCGTACGCGCTGCTCGGCGGTCTGGTGACGCTCAGCCTCTTCACCTTCCACGGCGCGGTGTTCGCCGCGCTGAAGACGGTCGGCGAGATCCGGCTGCGGGCGCGCCGGGCCGCGCTCCTGGTCGGGACGGTGACGGCGGTGCTGGCGCTCGCCTTCCTGCTCTGGACCCAGGCCGACAGCGGCAACGGCCGGAGCCTGGTGGCCCTGGTGATCGCCGTGCTGGCCCTGGTCGGCGCCTTGGTGGCCAACCAACTCGGCCGTGAGGGATGGGCGTTCGTCCTCTCCGGGACGACGGTCGTAGCCGCCGTGGCGACGCTCTTCCTGGCGCTCTTCCCGAACGTCATGCCGTCGACGCTGCAACCCGAGTGGAGCCTGACCGTCACCAACGCCGCGTCCTCGCCGTACACGCTGAAGCTGATGACGGTCGTCGCGGCCGTGTTCACCCCGCTCGTGCTGCTCTACCAGGGCTGGACGTACTGGGTGTTCCGCAAGCGCATCGGCGTCCAGCACATCCCGGCCGGGCACTGACATGAGGCCGGTCGACCCGCGACTCCTCGGGCACGCCCGCACCACCCGGGCCTTCCTCGCCGGATCCGTGCTCCTCGGCGCGGCGGGCGCCGTCCTGGTCGTCGCGCAGGCGAGCCTGCTCGCCGGGATCGTCGTGCGCGGCTTCCAGGACAGGGCGACGCCCGGGGAGCTCACCACCCCCCTGGTGCTGCTCGCCCTGACCGCCGTCGGACGGGGGCTGGTCGGCTGGCTCACCGAGCTCACCGCGCACCGGTCCGTCGCCCGGGTGAAGTCCACCCTGCGGCGCCGGCTGCTCGACCACGCCACCGCGCTCGGCCCGGCCTACCTGGCGGGCCGGCGCACCGGCGAGCTCACCACCCTCGCGACCCGCGGCGTCGACGCCCTCGACGACTACTTCGCGCGCTACCTCCCGCAGTTGGCGCTCGCGGTGGCCGTTCCGGTGATCGTGCTGCTGCGGATCGCCGGGGCCGACTTCACCTCGGCCGCGATCATCGCCGGCACGCTGCCGCTGATCCCGCTGTTCATGGTGCTGATCGGGATGGCCACCCAGTCCCGGATGGACCGGCAGTGGCAGACCCTCGCCCGGCTCTCGCACCACTTCCTCGACGTGGTGGCCGGCCTGCCCACCCTCAAGGTGTTCAACCGGGCGCGCGCGCAGGCCGCCACGATCGCCCGGATCACCGCCGACTACCGCCGGGCGACCCTGCGCACGCTGCGGATCGCGTTCATCTCCTCGTTCGCGCTGGAGCTGCTCTCCACGCTGTCGGTCGCGCTGGTCGCGGTGTCCATCGGCTTCCGGCTGGTGGACGGCACGCTCGACCTGGAGACCGGGCTGCTGGTCCTCGTCCTCGCTCCCGAGGTGTACTTCCCGATCCGCCAGGTCGGCGCGCTGTACCACTCCAGCGTGGAGGGGCTGACGGCGGCGGACGAGATCTTCGAGGTGCTGGAGACGCCGCTGCCCGCCGCCGGGGTCGTCCCGGCCCCCGCGCTCGCCGGCGCGACGGTGACGGCGGACGGCCTGGTCGTGCGGCACCCCGGGCGGACGGAGCCCGCGCTGGACGGCGCCGGGCTGACGTTGCGTCCGGGCGCCACCGTCGCCCTCACCGGACCGAGCGGGGCCGGCAAGTCGACCCTGGTGTCCGTCCTGCTCGGCCTCACCGCGCCGGACGCCGGCACCGTCCGGATCACCGCCGCCGACGGCCGCACGTACGACCTGGCCGAGCTCGACCCGGCCACCTGGCGGCGGCAGATCGCCTGGGTGCCGCAGCACCCCCACCTGTTCGCCGGGACGGTCGCCGAGAACCTGCGCCTGCACCGGCCGGAGGCGAGCGACGCCGAGCTGTGGACGGCGCTGCGGTCCGCGCACGCACTGGACTTCGTGACGGACCTGGACGCCGTCCTCGGCGAGGACGGCGCCGGGCTCTCCGCCGGGCAGCGGCAGCGGATCGCGCTCGCCCGCGTGCTGCTCGCCGACGACCGCCCGCTGGTGCTGCTCGACGAGCCGACCGCCAACCTGGACGGCGCCTCCGAAGCGGCCGTCGTGGACGCCGTCCGGGCGCTCGCCGAGGACCCGGCGCGCACGGTCCTGGTGGTGGCCCACCGGCCCGCGCTGCTGGCCGTCGCGGACGAGCGGGTGCGGCTGGCGGGTGCCGCCGCTCCGGCCGCCGCCGCTGCCGTCCCGCACCCGGCCCACAGCGGTCGGCCGGTGGCCGCGACCGCCGTCGAGGACGAGACCCCGGCCGGCACCGCCGCGCCCCGGCTCGCGCTGTCGATCCTGCTCGGCGCGCTCGCCCTCGGCTGCGCCGTCGCCCTCATGGCCACCTCGGGCTACCTCATCTCGTACGCCTCCGAGATGCCGCCGGTGCTCTACCTGATGATGGCCGTCACCTCCGTCCGTGCGTTCGGCATCGGCCGCAGCGTCTTCCGGTACGCCGAACGGCTCGTCTCGCACGACGCCGTGCTGCGCACCCTCGGCACGCTGCGCGCAGCCGTCTACCGGCGGCTCACCGTGCTCGCCCCGGCCGCACTGCCCGCGTTCCGGCGCGGCGACCTGCTCTCCCGGCTGGTCGCCGACGTCGACGCGGTCCAGGACCACTACCTGCGCTGGCGACTGCCCGCCGCCGTCGCCGGCGTCGTGTCGCTCGCCGCGGCCGTCGCGATGGGCGCCTTCCTGCCCTCCGCCGGCGCCGTCCTCGGCATCGGACTGCTGCTCGCGGGCGCGGTGGTGCCGGCTCTGGCCGCTCGCTGGTCGGCCGGCGCCGAGCGTCGGCAGGCCCCGGCGCGGGGGCGGCTCACCACCGCCGTCGTCGACGCCTTCTCCGGCACCGCCGAACTCACCGTCGCGGGCGCGCTGCCCGGCCGGCTCGCCGCCGTCCGCAGGGCCGACGCGGCGCTGACCGGGCTGGCCGCCCGCTCGGCCGCCACCACCGCACTCGGCACCGGGCTGATCACTCTGCTCGCCGGACTGACGGTGACCGCCGCCGCGGCCGTCGGCCTGCGCGGCGTGCACGCCGGGGCGCTGGCGCCGGTCTGCCTGGCCGTCGTCGTGCTCACCCCGCTCGCCGCGTTCGAGGCCGTCACCGGGATGCCGCTCGCCGTCCAGGCCCGCCAGCGCAGCCGCGCTGCGCGGGCCCGGCTGGACGAGGTACTGGAGGCGGAGCCCGCGGTCGCCGAGCCGGCCGACCCGGCGGCGCTGCCCGCGCAGCCGCTGCCGATCGCCGTGCGCGGCCTGGCGGTCCGCCACCCCGGCCGGACCGAGGACGCGCTGTCCGGAGTGGACCTCGACCTCGCGCCCGGGCGCCGGATCGCCGTCGTCGGCCCGTCCGGCTCCGGCAAGACCACGCTCGCCCAGGCGCTGCTGCGCTTCCTGGAACCACGTGCGGGCGGCGTCACCTTCGCCGCCGGCCGTCCACAGGCTGTGGACGGCCGCGCGCTCTCGGGCGACGACGTCCGCCGGGTGATCGGCCTCTGCGCGCAGGACGCCCACGTCTTCGACAGCTCGCTCCGGGAGAACCTGCGCCTCGCCCGGCCGGGCGCGGACGAGGACGAACTGCGCGCCGCCCTGGCCGCCGCCCGGCTGCTCGACTGGACGGACGGCCTGCCGGACGGCCTCGACACCATGGTCGGCGAGCACGGCGCCCGCCTCTCCGGAGGCCAGCGCCAGCGCCTCGCGCTCGCCCGGGCCCTGCTCGCCGACTTCCCGGTGCTCGTCCTCGACGAGCCCGCCGAACACCTCGACCTGTCCACCGCCGACGCGCTCACCGCCGACCTGCTCGCCGCCACCGCCGGCCGCACCACCGTCCTGATCACCCACCGGCTGGCCGGGCTGGACGACGACACCGTGGACGAGGTGCTGGTGCTGGACGGCGGCCGGGTGGCCGAGCGGGGCCGCTGGTCGGAGCTGCTCGCGGACGGCGAAGGGCGGCTGCACGCGATGTGGCGGCGGGAGCGGGAGGCGGACGGGCTGCTGGTGGCCCGCCAGTGCCACGCCACCGGCCGCCCGGTCGCGCCGTCCTTCGGATGAAAACCGTACAAACTAGGCTCATCTTCATGGACCCCACGCCAGACCTCCCCGCCGCCGCACCGGAGCCCACCCCCCACCGGGTGCCCGAGATCGCCTCGCTCGGCCTGGACACCCTGGTCACCGAGGTCGCCGAACGCCTCCAGTCGGCCGCCGCCGTCACCGACCGGATGCAGCGGCTGCTGGAGGCCGTCGTCTCCATCGGCGCAGGACTCGACCTGCACGCCACCCTGCACCGCATCGCCACCGGCGCCGCCGAACTCGTCGACGCCCGGTACGCGGCCCTCGGCGTGATCGCCCCCGGCGGGCACGGCCTGGCCGACTTCATCCACGTCGGCATCGACGACGCGACCGCCGCCGAGATCGGCGAACTGCCCGCCGGGCGCGGCATCCTCGGCGCGCTCATCGACCGCCCCGAACCGCTGCGCCTGGCAGACCTCGGCAGCGACCCGCGTTCCTCCGGGTTCCCGCCGCACCACCCGCAGATGAAGACCTTCCTCGGCGAGCCGATCCGGGTCCGCGACGAGGTGTTCGGCAACCTCTACCTGACGGAGAAGAAGGGCGGCGGCGCCTTCACCCCCGAGGACGAGCAGGTGGTGAACGCGCTCGCCGCCGCGGCCGGCGTCGCCATCGAGAACTCCCGCCTGTACGAGGAGGGCCGGCGCCGCGAGCGCTGGATCGCCGGCGCCGCCGCCGTCACCACGGCGCTGCTCTCCACCGACGAGGCCGAGGTCGCGCTGACGGTCGCCGCCGAGCAGGTGCGGGAGCTGGCGCACGCGTCGCTCGGCATGATCCTGCTGCCGACCGCCGCCGACGGCGAGGACGTCTCCCAGATGCGCGTCGCCCACGCGTCCGGCGAGGCGGCCGAGTTCGTCCGCGGCGAGCTGCTGCCCAAGGACAGTTTCGCCACCCGGCTGCTCGCCGGCGAGAGCGTCCACCTCGACGACATGTCGAGCGACCCGACCGTGGTGATCCGGCTCGCCCGCAGCTTCGGCCCGTCCATGGCCGTCCCGATGGTCGCCGCCGGCCGGGTCCTCGGTGGGCTCTGCGTCTGGCGACCGCGCGGTGCACTGCCCTTCACCGACAGCGAGAAGCAACTCGCCGAGACCTTCGCCTCGCAGGCCGCGCTGGCCCTGCGGCTCGCCGAGGGCCAGCGCGACCAGCAGCGCCTCGCCGTCTTCCAGGACCGCGACCGGATCGCCCGCGACCTGCACGACCTCGTGATCCAGCGGCTGTTCGCCACCGGGATGATCCTGGAGAGCGCCGCCCGCCGCTCCGTCGTGCCCGAGGTGAAGGTCGGGATCGGCAAGGCGGTCGACGAACTCGACGCCACCATCCAGGAGGTCCGCACCACCATCTACGCGCTCCAGCACGACAACCACGGCGACGTCCCCGACACCCTGCGCACCCGGGTGCTGCGCGAGGCCAGCCAGGCCGCGGCGGCGCTCGGCTTCAAGCCCGCGGTGAGCTTCGTCGGGCCGGTGGAGAGCCTCGTCGGAGACAAGACCGGGCGTCAACTGCTGGCCGCGCTGAGGGAGATGCTCTCCAACACCGCCCGCCACGCCCGGGCCTCCCGGGTCGGCGTGGAGATCGACGCCACCATCCACCTCGACGACGCCGGGCACCCGGTCGGCGGCGACCCGGAGTCGCTCGACCGCGGCGGCCGGCCCGGCGTGCTGCTCACCGTCACCGACGACGGCGTCGGCATCCCCGCAGGCGGCCGGCGCAGCGGCCTCCTCAACCTCACCCGCCGTGCCGAGGCCCTCGGCGGCGACGCGTGGCACGAGGGCGGCCCGTACGGGAAGGGCACGAGAGTCCGCTGGACGTCCCGGCTCTGAGGCCGGGGGAGGACCCGGAACACGAACGGTTCGGGGACGACGGGGGAGGGGCGGTGGTGGATTGGTGATAGCTGAACAAGGGAGAACTTCCCGACCAACGGCGTAAGTTGTCGGCGTCCGCCCCTTCCGGCGTGTCCGTGTGCACACATAGCTTTGCTCCGTCTCGGAGGGGAACCGGACGGGGGAGCAGTGGACGCGTCGGGCCGCGGTCACGCCGCAGCAGGACCAGCGAGCCGAGGGGGGTTCCGCACCGAGCGGGCGCCGGACGGGCGCTACCGCTGGCAGCTCAAGGCGCCCAACGGGCGGGTGGTCGCCATCACCCCGGTCGCCTTCGAGACGGTCGGCGAGGCCGAGCGCGGCTTCGAAGGGCTGCGCGCCGGCGCCGCCGAACTCACCGCGCGCATCACCCACGTCCGGGACGGCATCGGATGGATCTGGGTCGTCCCCGGCTACCGCAGCCTGCCCGAGGTGCGCTCCAGCCGGGCCTACGAGCGGTACGCCACCTGCCAGAACGCGTTCCGCCGCTTCGTCGTGCTGCTCGCCAAGCAGCCGGCGCGCGAACTGCCGGGGCGCGAGCCGCCCGAGCGCGAACTGCCGGCGCGCGAACGGCCGGGGCGGACCGCGTCGCTCAGACGCCCCGATGGCCGCTGAGCGGCGCGGCCCCCGGCTGTTCGTCGTGCGGGCGGACGACCGCCGCGTCGGCCGAAAGCGCTGCGCGCGGCCGACGGGCGGCCGCTCGGCGTGGGCGTCGCCTGGAAGCCCGCGCGACCGGCGCACCTCGGACTACGTCAACGGCCGCTTCGGCTGAGGGAGCCCGAGGATCCGCTCCAGCACCGCGGCGACGCCGTCCTGCTCGTTGCTCACGGTGTGCAGCGGCACCGCCGCCAGCACCTGCGGGTGCGCGTTGGCGACGGCGTACGCGGTGCCGGCCCAGTCCAGCATCTCCAGGTCGTTCGGCATGTCGCCGAAGGCGACCACCTCGGCGCGGTCGATGCCGTGCCCGGCGCACCAACGGGCCAGCGTGCTGGCCTTGGTGACGCCGGGCGCGCTGATCTCCAGCAGCGGGATCGGCGCGGACCGGGTGATCTCCGCCAGGTGCCCGGCGGCCTCGCGGGCCTCGCCCAGCAGCTTGTCCGGGTCGAGGTCCGGGTGCTTGGCCAGCAGCTTGAACAGGCCGCGCACCGGCCCGCCCGGCCCCAGCAGCAGCTCCGCCGGGCCGACCGGGTGGTCCACGTCCTCGCCCCACATCGGCACCTCGTACCCGGGCTCGCGGGCGAACCCGGCCGGGTACTCGAAGGCGAAGGACGTGCCGGGCAGCTTGGCACGCAGGATCGCGACCACGGCCAGGGCGGTCTCCGCCGGCAGCGGGAAGGCCTCCAGCAGCTCGCCGCGCCGCACGTCGACGACCGCGCCGCCGTTGGAGCAGATCGCCACCCCGTGCCCGCCGATGTGCGGACTGACCTGCTGCATCCAGCGCGGCGGGCGCCCGGTCACGAACACCACCCGCACCCCGGCCGCCTCGGCCGCGGCGAGGGCGTCGGCGGTGCGGTCGGTGACGGTGCCGCCGCTGCACAGCAGGGTGCCGTCCAGGTCGGTGGCGATCAGGCGGGGGGCGCGGGGTTCGGTCACCGGTCCATCTTCGCCCATCGGCGGGGTACCGGTCACCGGCGGGACCGTCACCCGTCCTCCGACCCCGGTCGGCCTTCTTTCGGCCCCGGAAGCGTCGTTTCCGGCCGATTCGACCGGGGCGGGGGTGTCCGGCTTCCGCCCTCCGGGCAGGACCCGCGTGGCCGAGCAGACAGCCTCCCCGTCGGCAGGAAGAGCCATGCCCACTCGCCAGCTTCGGGACCAGCCGCTCCCGACCGCCCCTCCCGTGGCCCGCGTCGCCTCGCGCGAGCCCGTCCTCCTCGGCGACGTGCTGTTCCACGCCCTCGCCGAGATCGCCCGCCGGGGAGCCCCGGACGGGCCCGCCGAGCCGGAGCCGAAGCTCCCCGCCCAGCGCACCCGTCCGCACCCGTGATCCGGCCCGCTCGCTCCTAGCTGTCGCCGAGCTGGGCGAGGCCCTCGGTGGCGATGTCCTCGAAGACGGCGAGGTCGTTCTCGAAGATCGAGTCCGGCACCGGCCAGTGGATCACCAGCTCGGTGATGCCCAGCTCCCGGTAGGTGCCCGCCCAGTCGACGAAGGCGCCCAGCGACTGCAGCGGCTTCTCCGCCGTCGAGCCCTGGAGCATCACCTTCTCCAGCGTGGCGACGTCCCGGCCGGTGGCCTCGCAGGCAGCGGTGAGCTTCGCGATCTGCTGCGCGATGACCTCGGGCGCCTGCTCCACCGGCACGTCCGCCGGCCCGCGCGGGTCGCCGTACGTCACCCAGCCCTGCCCGTGCTCGGCGGCCAGCCTCAGCCCGCGCGGGCCGGTCGCGGCCACGTAGAACGGGACGCGCGGCGTCTGCACGCAGCCGGGGATGTTCCGCGCCTCGACGGCCGAGTAGTACGTGCCGGCCTCGGTCGTGGCGTCCTCGCGCAGCAGCCTGTCCAGCAGCGGCAGGAACTCGCCGAAGCGGGCCGCCCGCTCCTTCGGTGACCACGCCTCCTGGCCCATCGCCGTCGCGTCGTAGCCGACGCCGCCGGCGCCGATGCCGAGCGTCAGCCGCCCGCCGGACACGTCGTCCAGCGTGATCAACTCCTTGGCCAGCGTCACCGGGTGCCGGAAGTTCGGCGAGGTCACCAAGGTCCCGAGCCTGATCCGCTCGGTCGCACACGCCGCCGCCGTCAACGTCGGCACCGACCCGAACCACGGCTCGTCCCGGAACGACCGCCACGACAGGTGGTCGTACGTGTACGCGGCGTGGAACCCGAGTTCCTCGGCCCGCTGCCAGATCTTCTGCCCCTCGCTCCACCGGTGGATGGGGAGGATCACCGTGCTCAGACGCATACCGTCGACCCTACGGCAGCCGCCAGCGGCCATCGCCCTCCGACTTGACGAGCTCTTCGTCCCGAGTGAAGCCGGTGCCGCGCCCCGGCCAGGTTCGGGAGCGCATTGGTCCGCGTCGTGGGAGACGATGACTTCGAGGCTGTCGCCGGTTTCGTCCTCGTGGACGATGGCTGCGGTGCCGACGGCGACTGCGGGGTGGGCGTCGGCGAGTTGGTCGGCGGTGACCTGTCCGTCGGTGGCGGCGGTCAGGTGGCGGCGGAGGGCCTGGATCCTTCACAAGTTCGCGGCCGGATTCCTCGCCGGGACACGACCGCCGGTGCCGGCTGGCTCCCTGCCGCTTTCAGCGCTGCAGCCAGCTCAGCAGGGTCGTCGCCGTGAACACCGTGCCCGACGCCAGACAGACCGCGCGCGGGGTCAGCCACCCGGGGCCCTCCAGGGGCCGGGACTGCGGGACCGGAGCCAGCAGCGCGTCTGCGAAGGCCTGGGCGGTCGGCGGTCGGTCCGCCGGGTCGACGGACATCGCGGCCCGCAGCAGCAGGGCGACGTTCGGTGGGAGCTCCGCTCCGGCTGGGGGCGCCGGTAGCGTCGAGGCGGTCGGCTGGTCGGTCATCAGGGCTGTGGCGCGTCCGCCCGGGCCGAAGGGCTTCTGCCCGGTCAGCAGCTCGTAGGTCACGACGGCCAGCGCGTACACGTCGGCCCTCCCGTCGAACCCGCCGGTCTGGAAGGCCTGTTCCGGTGCCATGTACGCGGGCGTGCCCGTGGTCACCGTCAGCCCGGACGCGTCGGCCAGTTGCTTCGCGCTGCCCAGATCCGCCACCAGCACCGCGGCGGGCGCAGGGCCGGTGGCGAGCAGCAGGTTGGACGGCTTGACGTCGCGGTGCACCACGCCCGCCTCGTGCAGGACCTGGACCGCGTAGCCCGCCTCCGCGGCCAGCCGCAGCGCCTCCTGCGGGTCGCACTGCCCGACCCGGTCCGCCAGGGTGCCGCCGCGTACGTAGTCCATGACGAAGTAGGGCCGGTCCTCCTGCACCCCGACGTCGTGCACCCGGACCACCCGCGGGCTGGCGATCCGGCGCAGCAGCCTCGCCTCCGTCAGGAACCGCTCGCGCACATCGGCGTTGACGGCCCAGTTCTCGGCCAGCACCTTCACCGCGACCTCGGTGTCGAGCTCCGGATCGTAGGCCTTCCAGACCGTCGCGAAGGAGCCGGCTCCGAGCCGCTCCAGGAGGAGGTAACGGCCGAGCTTGCGCATGTGGCAGCATTCTGCCGGAGTCGGTGGGAGTGCGGAACTCCCGTTCGGCGGGTGGGATGCCAGGCGGGACGAAACGGGGGGATCCGGTGTTCGAGGAAGGCGAACTGGAACGGCTCGTGGCGGCCGCTCAGGCGGGGGACCCGGGGCCGACGGAGCACCTGCTGGCCAAGCTGCGGCCGGTGGTGCTGCGCCGCTGCTCGCGCTTCCTGCCCCACCACGCCGACGCGGAGGAGGCCGCGCAGGACGCGCTGCTGTCCATCAGCACGCACCTGGGCGAGTACGGCGGCCGCGGCTCCTTCCTGGGCTGGGTGACGGTGATCGCCTCGAACGCCGCCCGGTCCACCTACCGCTCGATGCGCCGGCGCGCCGAGGACAGCCACGCCGACCTCCCCGAGTCCGTCGACCCGCGCACCACCAGCGTCATCGCCGGGACCCGGCTCGACCTGATGGAGGCGCTGGCCGCGCTGGAGCAACAGCACCCCACCCTGGTGGAGGCCTTCGTGCTGCGTGACCTGGGCGACCTGACCTACGTCCAGGTGGCCGAGCAGCTGGACGCCCCGTTGGGCACGGTGAAGGACCGTATCCACCAGGCCCGCCGCTTCATGCGCGAGCGCCTGGTCACCGGTCCGTGAACGGCGCTCCCGCGGCGGGCGGCGGCCGCGCCGTCGTCCGGCCCCGGTCCGCCGTCGCCGCTCTGGTGGCCGCCGCCGCGCTCGGGCTGGCGACCGGCTGGTTCGTCCTGCCACCGCCCCCCGGTGCCACCGCGCACCCGGCAGCACGGTCGGATGCCGCGGCCGGCGGGGCGTCCCGGGGCGCGACCGCTCCCGCGACGCCCGGCGGGTCCGTCCCGACGCCCGTGTCCGCGGCCTCCGGATCCGCCTCGCCGACCGGTGCGACCGGGCCGGTGACGACCGCGAACCTTCTGGAACCCGGGGCGTTCAGCCCGGACGTCGGCATCGGGCAGATCCACGTCACCGACCGGTACGGCGACGGGGTTTACGCCAACTCGGCCTGCACCGGCGAGAAGACCCTCAGTCAGACCCTGGGCGGGCCCGGTGCCCACTTCCGCGGGCTGATGACCAGCCCCCGCACCAGCCCAGGCGACCCCACGCTGGCCGCCGACCGCGTCGACCAGGTCGCCCGCGAGGTCGCCGCCGAGGCCCCGAGCCCCTCCCTGGCGCAGAACTTCACCGAGCGCCTGCTGCTGGAGGAGGTGGCCTGCCAGGAGGAACCGCCGGGGCACTGGGTCTTCGGGGTGACCACGACGCTGCGGCTCGCCCCGGACGTCACCGCGAGCTGGATGGGCACCTACCAGGGATCGCTCAATACCACCGGCAGAGCGCCCGAGGGCGAGGAGCCCTGCGGCGGCATCGCCGCGCTGCGCAGCGGCAACCACTACGGGGTGCTGGAGGTCGACGCCTGCCTGGGGACGGCCGCGATGGACCGCGTCGTCAGGACCGCTCTGTCACAGCTGTGAAACAGCCCGTCAGGGCTCCAACTTTCCCTCCCCCGGCGGCATCTCCCCGGTCGTACGAGGACGCAGCAGGCGTCCCGACCAGCAGGGGGACCAGATGACCGAGAACCACGCCGTCCAGCCGAAGTCCGTTCGCCGCAACCGGGTCGCCGCCGCGGCCTGCTTCGCCGCCGCACTGGTCACGGCCAGCGTCGTCGGCACCCAGTCGGCCACCGCCGACGGGGCCGCGAGCAACGCCGCGAACCGCACCGCGGTCGCCGCCCAGCCGGCTGCTGCCGCGGTCGCCACGCCCGGGCTCGGCTCCGCCGGCCTCGTTCAGAGCGAAGACTTCCGGCAGGGCCTGAACCCGGTCGGCGCGACCGTTGCGCTGACCGGACGCCAGGGGCTGTCCGCGTGCTCCGGCGAGGAGACGATGCGCGACCTGACCAAGGGCAAGGCCACCGCGTACGCGTCCGTGACCTGGACCTTCGACACCGATGGCCGACTGTTCGAGTCGGCCGCGAGCGCTCCCACCGAGACCGCGGCCACCACCTGGGAGAAGCAACTCGTCGGGCTCGTTCAGGACTGCCAGGACGAGCCCGACGGCCACTGGCACTACGGCGCGGCCCACACCCTGACCGTCACCGGCGGCACCGCCCGCTGGTACCCGGCCTACAACGGCGACGGCACCGTCAGCGGCGGGGTCGCGGTCCTGCGCAGCGGCACCAAGGTCGCCATCGTCGAGCTCACCGGCCAGCCCGCCGGCGCCCCGACCTACGTCGAAGGCATCACCGCCGCAGCTCTGAACCGCCTCTCCTCCTGAACGGCAGCCCCGCTCCGCCCGGCGGAGCGGGGCCGGCCCCGAACATCGAAGAGGCTCGCACGCCCCGGGGCCGTGCACCGATGGACGGGGAGGATCACGGTGCTCGGTCGCATGGCTCCGACCCCACGTCGCCGGTGCACCGGTGTCGGGTGGTGCCGGGGACGCCCAGGGGCGCGGGGGTGCCGGTGCGGGCGTGCGTGGAGCGACGGTGGGAGGCGCTAGTCTGTCCGCCGCACCGATAACCTGATCATGCGTCACACGGGGGTTAGTCGCCATGCTCGTTTCCAGGAAGATGCTCTCCGCCGCCCTGGTCGCCACGGCCGCGTTCGGCCTGGCCGCCTGCGGCCCGGACAACCCGTCCGACCAGGCCGGCGGCGGCTCCGGCACCGCCGCCGCACCCACCGGCGCGCCCGCCACCGGTGGGGCCTCCGGCGCCGCCTCGCCGACCGGGAAGGCCAAGCCCACCGGCAAGCCGTCCGCCGGCGCCACCGACGGCGGCCCGGAGGGCTTCTGCACCCACGACCCGCTGCCGGCCGGGCAGAAGTGGATCGTTCCGGTGAAGGGCACCAACGGGACCACCCTGGTCTACAAGGACACCAAGGACGCCTGCGGGGTCGACGACGTCGCCCTCGAACCGACCGGGCCCGACAAGACCGCGCAGTTCGCCCCCACCTTCAAGGCCCAGCTGCGGTCGGTGGTGAAGCCGCCGATGGATGCCAACGCGGAGACCCTCGCCAAGCACGTCAACGAGTGCATCGCGACGCCGGGCAGCGACAAGGGCGTCTACCCCTGCCAGAACAACGTCTTCAAGGTGACGCTCGACGCCTCCGGCAAGGTCGTCGAGATGTGGGAGACGGCGGTTTCCTGAGGCGCGGCCGCCCGCGCCGGTAGGCGGGCGGCGCAGGGCGAACGGGGCGGATCGGCGGTCGACGCCGGTCCGCCCATTGCGTTTGGATCACGGCGTGCCCGATTCATCGGGAATTGGGGCGGAACGTGGTGATGATTTTGTTGGCGGATTTCTCACCGGGCTCTCATACTTCCTGCTGAGACGCGTGCCGGACGGTCCGGAGAGCCGCTGGGGGGCGGTGTGCGAGGGGCCCGCGCGCGACATTCCACGTTTCCCTGGGGGGAGTTCCTTGTCCGCGCCCGAAAACGAGCACCCCGCGGAGCAGCCGGTAGCTGCTCAACCCGATTCTCCCGGTGCCGAGTCGCCCGCGGCGCCGGTTGCCGCACCGACGGCGGAGCCGCCGGCCGAGCCCGTCGCCGGGGTGCCCGCGCGCCGGCTGCCGCGCGCCGTCGGCATCGCGCTCGCCACCGCCGGGCTGCTCGCCGTCACGGCGACCAGCGCCGCCGTGACCGTCGCCGTCGGCAAGCCGGACGCCCGCCCGGCCGCGGCCGCACCCGCGCCGACGGCCGCCGCGTCCGCGTCCGGGACGGCCTCCGCGAGCCCGACGCCCACCGCCGTGCCGCTTCCGACGCCGACCGCCGTCCCGACCGCGCCCAAGCCGGCCAGCACCGTCAAGGGCACCGTCAGCGGCGGCAAGCACGACGGCGACCTGCGCTACTTCCTGCTCCCGATCCCCGACGGCGGTGAGTCGTACGGGCCCGTGGACGGGGCGAAGCTGAGCAACGACGACGTCGCCGAGCTGTTCGGCAAGCAGGACGGGATCATGGACATCCTCGGCTCGTACGGGTACAAGGAGGGCGCCACCCGGATGTACCGCACCGCCGACGGCAAGGCCGAAGTCACCGTCACCCTCCTGCATTTCGGCTCCACCGCGATGGCGACCGAGTTCGTCAAGGGCTACACCGTCAAGTCGCAGGACCCGATCGACATCGACGGCGACCCGAACGCCCACGGCTACGTCCACAAGCCCAAGCAGCAGGCCTACACCGGCTCGATGACCGGCATCTCCAGCCAGGGCGACGTCCAGTACACCATCGACGTCGAGGTGAAGGGGACGCCGGACAAGGCGCTGCTCAGCGAGCTGATGAAGCGGCAGCGCGAGTGGCTCGCCTCCGGCGGCTGAGCCCGCACCGCCGCCCGCCCGCCGTCGTCCTTCCTTCTCCTGGAGCCACTTCGTGACCACCGAACCCGTGGAGCCGTCGCCCGGCGACGTCCCTCCGCCGGCCGCGCCGCCCGCCGCGCCGCCGGCCCCGGCGCCCGCCGCGCCGCCCGCCGCGCCGCCCGCCGCGCCGCCCGCCCCGGCGGTGCCGCCGCAGCCCGCTGCCGCGCCCGGGGCCGTCGCGCCCGACGCCGCTGTCCCCGACGCCTGCGCGCCCGACCTCCTGGCCGTCGGGCCCGAGCCCGCGCCGCGCGCCCCGCGCCGGCCCCGGCCGGTGCTGCTGGCCGTGTGCGGCCTGGTGCTGGGCGTCCTCGGTGGCGGCGGCGTGGGCTACGCCATCCAGGCGCAGCGCCCGCCGACGCCGCTCCCGCCGCTGCAGGTCGCACTGCCCTCCTACCCGGCCGTGACGGTCGACCCGACCGCCTTCGCCGCCGAGCAGCCGCAGCCGCTCGCCATCGACGGCGACCTGCGCAAGCTCCTCCTCACCGCGCCGGAGGGCAGCAAGCCGTGGGGCGACAACCCGGACAAGCCGTCCTGGGTGTCGGCTGGTGACCTCGCCGAGCACGCCGGTGACTCGGTCCGCGAGTTCAAGGACCTGAACTCGCGCGGATTCCGGCGCGCGGTGGAGGTCGACTGGGAGAAGGACGACGTCAAGTACCGCGTGGCGCTGGTCCAGTACGCGCCGGAGCACGCCTCGGAGGCGAAGTCGCGCGCCGACCTCTTCCGTTCGCAGCCCTTCGAGAAGGGCGCCAACGGCGGTTACAAGGTGTTCGACCAGCCCAGCTACTGGTCCGACAGCAAGGAGCCGTACTACTACGGCCACGCCGTGGCCCAGCGCGGCACCGTCGTGATGGAGGTCGAGGTCTTCGGAGCCAAGCCGGTGACCTCGAACGCCCTGGAGGACCTCGCCAAGCAGCAGTGGGAGCGGCTGATATGAGCGACAGCACCGTGACCGGGGCCGAGACCCCCGAGCAGCCGCACGCCACCCCCGTGCAGCCCGCCGCCGAGCAGCCCGCTCCGGAACTGCAGCCCGCCGCTGAGCAGTTCACGTCCGAGCAGTTCGCGTTCGGGCAACCGGCCCCCGTCGCCCCGCGCCCCCGCCCGGCCTCCGGCCGCCTGCTGCGCGCGGGTGCCGCCACGGTCGCCGCCGCGCTGGTCGGCGTGGCCATCGGCATCGGCATCATCAAGACGCAGTACGACGACCCCGCCCCGGCCGCCGCCGGCCCGTCCGTCGCGCCGGCGCCGACCGCGACCGCCACGCCCTTCGGCGCCAAGTCCAACGGCAACCACTTCGGTTCGCTGCGAGACCTGCTGCTGCCCGTCCCGGCCGGTTTCGAACTCGGCCCGGACGAGGGCGGCTACGGCAACGACGACGAGATCGGCGCCGAGCAGCTCAGCGCCGAACTGGACGAGGAGCTCCAGCAGATCCCCAAGGACAAGCGGGACAAGCTCCGCGCCTACTGGGAGGGCCTGCACGTCAAGGCCACCGGTGTGCGGACGTACCGGTCCGAGGGCGACGACCTGGTGGTCGGCCTGAAGCTGCGCCAGTTCAACCAGCAGGAGGTGCAGAAGCTCAACGAGTACACGGCGGTCTTCAGCGACACCGGCCTGTTCCGGCTCGGCCCGGAGATCCCCGGCCACCCGGAGGCGCACTGCTACCTGATGCCGGCGCCGCCGTCCGCCCCGCTCGACTACCTGGAGTGCTCGGCCGCCGAGGGCGACCTCCTCGTGGTCATGAACGTCGAGGGCGTGGCGCCGCTGCCCAAGGACAGGATCGTCGCCCTCTTCACCGCGCAGCTCGACCGCCTCGCCCGCCCGGGAGCGTCCGTATGACCGACCACGTCACCCCGCAGGACCCCGCGGGCACCCCCGTCCCCCCGCCCGCTCCGCCCGCGCCGACCGCCCCGACCGCCCCGCCCGAGCCCGCTGTGCCGGCCGGCCCGGCGCTGTCGGAGGTGGAGCTGGTGCCGCCCCCGCCGGCCGCTCCCGAGACGCCCGAGGAGCGCGAGGCCCGCCTCGCCCGCCGCACCCGCCGCCGCAAGGCGGTGGTGCGCTGGGCCGCCGCCACCCTGGTGTGCGCGCTCGCCGGCACCGGGACGGCGATGGCCCTGACCGTTCCCGAGCGCACGGACATCCCGGGCCTGGCCACCGAGAGCGACGGCCGCTACACCTTCCCCGCGCTGGCGTTGCCGCCGCAGCCCCCGGCGAAGGGCCCGTCGGTGCGGAAGGACAAGCAGCCGCACCGCGCGGACCTCCGCTACCTCGTGCTGCCCGCGCCCAAGGAGGCCGGCGGCTCGCCGGGGCCGGTGGTCTTCCCGAGCCCGACCGCGACGCCCTCGGCCTCCGGCTCCGCGAGCCCGTCCGCCGCCGCGTCCGCGAGCCCGTCCGCGAGCGCGTCGCCGTCCGGGACGGCGGCCCCGTCGGCCGCTGCCGGGCCCGGTGCGGCGACCGCCGACTGGGCCCCCTGCGACGCGGTCCTCGACGAGCAGCAGAACCCGGCCGACCTGCGCGCCCTGCTGCTGCAGAACGCGTGCCGCGCGGCCGCCGTCCGGGAGTGGACGGCCTCCGACGGCACCCGCACGCAGATCCGGCTGCTGCGCTTCGGCTCGTACTCCGAGTGCTGGGACGTCTTCTCCGCCCTGCGCGCGAACAGCCTGCCCAAGGCCCTGCCCGGGGCGAAGGCCGGCTCGCACGACGGCTGGGACACCCTCCCGAACGTCGACCTCGCGGTCAAGGAGTCCTCGGTGCAGGGCGGCAAGGGCGACCCGACGGCCCGGATGGCGTACCTCGGGGCGAACGACGTCCTCGCCGTCATCACGATGACCAACCCGAAGGGCGTGCCGGTCGCTCCGTTCCGCCAGGTGGCCACCCTGCAGTCCGATCTGCTGAACTGACGAGGCGTCAGGCAGTCGGCCGGGCCGGCCACGTCACGAGTGGTCGGCCCGGCCGATTCCGTCCGACCCCTAGGGGAGAGCCCGCCGGCGTCATACCGCAGCATCATCCACGGTTCGTCATTCCAGCTCATGGTCCCTGCGGCGCGGGCCCGTTACGTTGGGGGCGTGTCCACTCCTGTCATCAAGACGGACGACCTCTCCAAGAGGTTCCCCCGGGTCACCGCCCTCGACCGGCTCACCGTCGAGGTGCACCCGGGGGTCGTCGGCCTGGTCGGCGCCAACGGGGCGGGCAAGTCCACCCTCATCAAGATCCTCCTCGGGCTCGCCCCGGCGACCTCCGGCACCGGCCGGGTCCTCGGCCTGGACATCGCCACCCAGGGCCCGGAGATCCGCGAGCGCGTCGGCTACATGCCGGAGCACGACTGCCTGCCGCCGGACGTGTCGGCCACCGAGTTCGTGGTGCACATGGCCCGGATGGCCGGACTTCCCGCCGCCGCGGCCCGCGAGCGCACCGCGGACACCCTCCGCCACGTCGGCCTGTACGAGGAGCGCTACCGCCCGATGGGCGGCTACTCGACCGGCATGAAGCAGCGGGTCAAGATGGCCCAGGCACTCGTGCACGACCCGAAGCTGGTGCTGCTGGACGAGCCGACCAACGGCCTCGACCCGGCCGGCCGGGACGAGATGCTGGCGCTGATCCGCCGCGTCCACCGGGACTTCGGCATCTCGGTGCTGGTCACCACCCACCTGCTCGGCGAGCTGGAGCGCACCTGCGACCACCTGGTCGTCATCGACGGCGGCAAGCTGCTGCGCTCCTCCTCCACCGCCTCCTTCACCGAGGCGACGGCCCTCCTCGCGCTCGAAGTCACCGACCACCCGGATGACCTGGTGCCCGACCCCGGCGCCGCCGTCCTCGAACGCCTCACCGCCGCGGGCCTGTCCGCCACCCCGGACGGCTCGCACGTGCTCCTCGTCCGGCTGGCCGGCGACGACACCTACGACACCATCCGCGACACCGTCGCGGACCTCGGCCTCGGCCTGGTCCGGCTGGAACAGCGCCGGCACCGGGTCGCCGAACTCTTCACGGACGAGTCCAAGGGAGGTCCGGAGGATGCCTCCTGAGAGCAGGCCCGTCGACGCCGGCGTCATCCACGACATCGGCTACCGCGGCTACGCCGGCCCCCGCCTCGGCCGGGGCTACGCGACCCGCTCGCTGTTCACCCAGAGCCTGCGCGCCGCGTACGGTCTCGGGCGCTCCGGCAAGTCCAAGGTGCTGCCGATGCTGGTGCTCGGCGTGCTCACCGTGCCCGCCGTCATCATGGTCGCGATCGCGCTGTTCACCAACGCCGCCGAGCTGCCGCTGGACTACCCGCGCTACCTGTCGTCCTTCGGCCTGATCGTCTCGATCTTCCTGGCCTCGCAGGCGCCGGTGCTCCTCTCCCGGGACCTCAGGTACCACACCGTCCCGCTGTACTTCTCCCGTCCGATCACCCGCGGCGACTACGTGCGGGCCAAGTTCGCGGCGATGTTCAGCGCCCAGTTCCTGCTGATGGCGGCGCCCCTGGTGGTGCTCTACGCCGGCGCGCTGCTGGGCCGGCTGGACTTCGCGCACAACACCGAGCACTTCCTGATCGGCCTGGTGGCCGCCGTGCTGTACGCGCTCGTGCCGACCTCGGTCGCGATGGTGATCGCCGCCGCCACCCCGCGCCGCGGTTTCGGGGTGGCCGGGATCATGGGCTACCTCGTGATCAGCTCGGTGGTCGTGGCGATCCTCACCCGGATCGGCACCGGCTTCGAGGTCACCGTCCCGGACTCCGCGCAGTGGGCCGCGCTGCTGTCGCCGAACGACCTGGTGGAGAGCCTGACCAACCAGCTCTTCGACGTCGGCGGCTCGGTCGGCCGGATGCACGCTCCCGGCGCGCTCGGTGCCGCCGTGTTCCTCGCCGTCGCCGCCGGGATGGCGGCCGGGGCGTACGGGCTGCTGCTGCGCCGCTACCGCAGCGTCTGATCACACGCGGCGTCCGACGACCGCAGAGCCCAGGAGGGGCACGCAATGGCCACCATCACCATCGACAAGGTCTCGCGCTGGTTCGGCAACGTGGTCGCCGTCAACGACATCAGCATGGCGATCGGTCCGGGGATCACCGGCCTGCTCGGCCCGAACGGCGCGGGCAAGTCCACCCTCATCCACATGATGAGCGGGTTCCTCGCGCCCTCCACCGGCACGGTCACCCTGGACGGCGCGCCGATCTGGCGCAACCAGGAGGTGTACCGGAAGATCGGGCTGGTCCCCGAGCGGGAGTCGATGTACGACTACCTGACCGGCTGGGAGTTCGTGCTGGCCAACGCCGAGCTGCACGGCCTGCCCGATCCGGGCGCCGCCGCCCGCCGTGCCCTCGGCCTGGTGGAGATGGAGTACGCCCAGGACCGCAGGACCGGCACCTATTCCAAGGGCATGAAGCAGCGGGTCAAGATGGCCTCCGCGCTCGTCCACGACCCGGCCGTGCTGCTGCTCGACGAGCCGTTCAACGGCATGGACCCGCGCCAGCGGCTCCAGCTGATGGACCTGCTGCGCCGCTTCGGCGCGGACGGCCGGACGGTCCTGTTCTCCTCGCACATCCTGGAGGAGGTCGAGCAACTCGCCCGGCACATCGAGGTCGTGGTGGCCGGCCGGCACGCCGCCTCGGGCGACTTCCGCCGGATCCGCCGGCTGATGACCGACCGCCCGCACCGCTACCTGGTCCGCTCCAGCGACGACCGCCGGCTGGCCGCCGCCCTGATCGCCGACGGTTCCACCGCGGGCATCGAGGTGGACGAGCGCGAACGGGCCCTGCGGATCCAGGCGGTGAACTTCCAGGGCTTCACGACGCTGCTGCCCCGGGTCGCCCGGCAGTCCGGCATCACCCTGTACACCGTCGCCCCGGCGGACGAGTCGCTGGAGAGCGTGTTCTCCTACCTCGTCTCCGCCTGACCTCAGCACGCCATCGGGAAAGGCCGACCATGAATCCGACCGTCGCCAGGCTGACGCTGCGCGGCCTGCTGGGCCGCCGCCGCGGCGCCCTGCTGCTGGTGGTCCCCGCCCTGCTGCTGCTCGTCTCGGCACTCGCGAGCGGGTCGAGCGGGGACGGGCACGACCTGACCGTCAAGATCCTCGGCCAGCTCGGCCTCGGCACTCTGGTGCCGATCCTCGGCCTGGTCGTCGGCACCGGTGTGATCGCCACCGAGATCGACGACGGCTCGATCGTCTACCTGCTCGCCAAGCCGCTGCCGCGCTGGGAGATCGTCACCACCAAGCTGTTCGTCGCGATCGGCACCACCTGGGTGTTCGCCGCCGTCCCGACCCTGCTCGCGGGCCTGATGCTGTACGGCACGAGGGACGGCGTCACGCTCGGCTACACCGTCGCGGCGCTGGTCGCGGGAGCCGCGTACAGCGCACTGTTCCTGCTGCTCGGTGTGGTCACCCGGCACGCGGTGGTCGTCGGCCTCGGCTACGCGCTGGTGTGGGAGTCGCTGGTCGGCAACTTCGTGGCGGGCGCCCGCACGCTCAGCGTCCAGCAGTGGGCCCGGTCGGTCGCCGAAACGGTGGCGGGGGACGCCGCGATCGGCGCGGACGTCTCCTTCGGGGTGGCCGTGCCGCTGCTGCTGGTGGTCACCGTCGCCGCGACCGTGCTGGCCGCGGTGCGGCTGGCCGGGCTGACGCTGGCCGGCGAGGACTGAGCCGGCGAGGACTGAGTCGGCCGGGGCCGGGGCCGGGGCCGGCCGGAACGGAACGGGCGGTCAGAGCGTCCGGTTGCGGCCCGCGCCCCAGCCGGCCGCGCCGACCACGGCGACCAGGACGAGCATCAGCGCGAGCGTCGCGCTCCACCCGCCGGTCAGCTGGTGCAGCGCACCCGCGCCGACCGGACCGGCCGCCGCGACGAGGTAGCCGATCGCCTGGGACATGCCGCCCAGCTGGGCGGCGCCGGCCGCGCTGCCGGTCCGCAGCACGATGAACGCCAGGCCGAGGCCGAGCGAACCGCCCTGCGCGACGCCGAGGATGGCCGCCGCGACCCAGGCGCCCGACACCGGCGCGACCAGCAGCACGGCGATGCCGAGGCCGTTCAGCCCGGCCATGGCCACCGCGAGGGCGCGCTGGCTGGTCATCCGGCCGGCGACCAGCGGCACCAGGAACGCGCCGGCCACCTGCAGCAGGTTGGAGAAGGCGAAGACCAGGCCGGCCTGGCCGCGGTCCATCCCGTGCTCGGCCAGGATGGTCGGCATCCACGCCACCAGGGTGTAGACCAGCAGCGACGAGATGCCCATGAACAGGCTGATCTGCCAGGCCAGTCCGGACCGCCAGATGCCCTCGATCGGCTTGCTCGCGCCGGCCCGTCCGGCGGCCGGGGCCGCGACGGCCGCCGCCCGCTCGTCGCGCGAGCGCAGCACCTGCGGCAGCCAGGCCACCGCCGCCACCAGGGCGAGCAGCGACCAGGCGCCCAGCGAGGCCTCCCAGCCGCCGCCCAGCGCGTGCTCCAGCGGCACCGAGAGACCGGCCGCGAGGGTCGCGCCGACCAGCATCGTGGTCGAGTAGACGCCGGTCATCGCCGCCGCCCGCTCCGGGAACTCCCGCTTGACCAGACCCGGCATGGAGACGTTCAGCACCGCGATCGCCACGCCGATGACCACGCAGCCCGCGTACAGCGCCGCCACCGAGGGCAGCACCCGCAGCAGCACGCCCGCGCCGAGCACCAGCACCGCGCCGAGCACGACGCGCTCGGTGCCGAAGCGCCGGGTCAGCCGGGGGGTGAGCGGCGCGCCGACGCCCTGGAACAGCACCGGCACGGTGGTGATCAGGCCGCTCGCGGTCGTGGACAGCCCGAAGGTGCGCTGGATCTCGCCGACCATCGGGGAGATCGCCGCGAGGCAGGCGCGCATGTTCAGCGCGACCAGCAGGATGCCGGTCAGCAGCAGGGCCGGGTGGGCCGGCCGGGACCGGACGGGGAGCGGGGCGGAGGAGGTGACAACCGGCTGCTGGGCACGGGTGACGGCCATGGGGGTGCTGTTCTTTCGGGGGTGAGAGGTGGTGCGGACGGCGGAAGGGCGCGCGGGCCCTGCTTCCGGGCCTTACTTCCGGGCCGCGATGGTCGCGAGGAGCTGCTCGACGGCCGCGATCGGCTCGGCGAGCAGCGCCCGACACGCCGCCTCGGCGCGGTCCGGGTCGCCGCTCTCGATCGCGTCCACCAGGGCCGCGTGGGTGGCGACGACCACCTCGGGCATGTCGTGGTCGCCGAAGGCCGTCCGCATCGACTCGCGCACCGAGGCGCCGAAGTAGCGGTAGACCTCGGCCAGCGCGGGGTTGTGCGCGGCCTCGACGACGGCGGTGTGGAACTCCAGGTCGTGCTCGACGGTGGCCTCGCGGCCGGCCCGCTCCGGGCTCGCCGCGATCACCTCGGCCTCGCGGGCCAGCGCGGCCCGCATCCGGGCGATGTCCTCGGGGGTGTGCCGCAGGGCGGCCAGGCGCGCGCCCTCGGTCTCCAGCGCCGCGCGGACCTCCAGGACGTCGCGGATGCCGGAGCGCTGGACGCCGCGCAGGACGGCGGCGGGGTCGCTGGTGCTGCGGACGAAGGTGCCCTCGCCCTGCCGGGAGACCAGCATGCCGGCGTGCACCAGCACCCGGATCGCCTCCCGGACGGTGTTGCGGCCGACCTGCAGCCGCTCGGCGAGCTCGTGCTCGGTGGGGATCTTGGAGCCCACCGGCCAGGTGCCGCCCGCGAGTTGCTCGCGCAGCTGGTCGATGGCGGTGTCCACGAGCGAGCGCCGTCCGGCCGCCTGCAGGCTGCTGCCGTCGCTGGTCATGCCGGTGCTCCCTCCGCTGTCCGTCACCATCGGTCGTCGGTCATCCTACAACCGCTTGCCCGGTCATCCTACAACTGGGGATGAACGTCGTGCGACGGGTCCGGGGGCGGGGGACGCCCCGGCCGCTCAGCGGGCCGGGTAGAGACGTTCCAGGACGACGGCCACGCCGTCCTCGTCATTGCTCGCGGTGACCTCGTCGGCCACGGCCAGGAGCTCCTCGTGGGCGTTGGCCATCGCGACTCCGTGGGCGGCCCAGCCGAACATCGGCACGTCGTTGGGCATGTCGCCGAAGGCGATGGTGTCGGCGGCGCGCACCCCGAGGCGGCGGGCGGCGACGGCCAGCCCGGTGGCCTTGGACAGGCCGAGCGGCAGCAGCTCGACCACGCCGGCGCCGGCCATGACGACGCCGACCAGGTCCCCGGCGACGCGGCGGGCGGCCTCGGCGAGGGCGTCGTCGGTCAGACCGGGGTGCTGGATGTAGAGCTTGCTGATCGGGGTGGTGAGCAGTTCGTCCCGCTCGACCCGGCACACCGGCAGGTCGGAGCCGATCAGCAGCTCGTAGCCGGGCCCGGCGAGGACCTGGCCGTCCAGCCCGTCCTGGTTGGCGGCCACTGCCAGCGGGCCGGTCTCGGCCTCGATCTTGGTGATGGCGAGCGCGGCGAGCCTGCGGTCCAGGGTGAGCGAGGTGAGCAGCTTGTGCGCGCCGGCGTCGTAGACCTGGGCGCCCTGGCCGCAGACCGCTATCCCGGTGTAGCCGATCTCGTCGAACACCGGCCGGGCCCAGACGGCGGAGCGGCCGGTGACGACGATGTGCAGCGCACCCGCGCCGGTGGCCGTGGCCAGGGCGGCTCGGGTGCGTGCGGAGACGGTCTCCTCGCCGGTCAGCAGGGTGCCGTCGAGGTCGGTGGCGACCAGCCGGAAGGGCAGGCCGCCACCGTGCGGGGCGTCGTCGCCGAGGGAGACGGGGCTGGGGCTGATGGTGCTCATGGGCCGTGCGTCTCCCGGGAGTTGCTGGTGGTGCGGTGTTACTTGGCGACCGGTTCGAGGACGGTGCGCCCGCCGAGGAACGGCCGCAGCGCCTCGGGCACGACCACCGAGCCGTCGGCCTGCTGGTGGTTCTCCAGGATCGCCACGATGGTGCGCGGGACGGCGACCAGGGTGCCGTTCAGGGTGGCGAGCGGGCGGGTCTTGCCCTCCTCGCGCATCCGGATGGCCAGTCGGCGGGACTGGTACTCGGTGGTGTTGGAGGTCGAGGTGACCTCGCGGTACTTGCCCTGGGTGGGGATCCAGGCCTCGATGTCGAACTTGCGGGCCGCCGAGGCGCCGAGGTCGCCGGAGGCGACGTCGATCACCCGGTAGGGCAGCTCCAGCGCGTTGAGGAAGTCCTTCTCCCACTGGAGCAGGCGGCGGTGCTCGTTCTCGGCGTCCTCGGGAGTGGTGTAGACGAACATCTCCACCTTCTCGAACTGGTGGACGCGGATGATGCCGCGGGTGTCCTTGCCGTAGGTGCCGGCCTCGCGGCGGAAGCAGGACGAGTAGCCGGCGTAGCGCAGCGGCAGCTTCTCGGCCTCGATGATCTCGTCCATGTGGTACGCCGCGAGCGGGACCTCGCTGGTGCCGACGAGGTAACGGTCCTCCTCCTTGAGGTGGTACACGTTCTCGGCGGCCTGGCCCAGGAAGCCGGTGCCGTCCATGGCGGCCGGGCGGACCAGGGTCGGGGTGATCATCGGGATGAAGCCGGCCGCGGTGGCCTGCGCGAAGGCCATGTTGACCAGGGCGAGCTCCAGCAGCGCGCCGACGCCGGTCAGGTAGTACGAGCGGGCACCGGCGACCTTGGCGCCGCGCTCGGTGTCGATCGCGCCCAGGATCTGGCCGAGCTCGACGTGGTCGCGGGGCTCGAAGCCCTCGGCGGCGAAGTCGCGCGGCGTGCCGATCTCCTCCAGGGTGACGAAGTCCTCCTCGCCGCCGACCGGGGCGGCCGGGTCGATGAGGTTCGCCAGCGAGCGGAGCAGGCGGTCGGCCTCCTCCTTGGCGGCGCCCTGTTCGGCGTCCGCGGCCTTGACCTCGGCGGCCAGGTCCTTGGTGCGCTGCAGCAGGGCGGCCTTCTCGTCGCCCTTGGCCTGGGCGACCTGCTTGCCCAGCAGTCGCTGCTCGCTGCGCAGTTCGTCGAAACGGGTGCCCGAGGACCGGCGCCGCTCGTCGGCGGAGAGGAGGGCGTCGACCAGGTCGACGTCCTCGCCACGGACGCGCTGCGAGGCGCGCACTCGGTCAGGGTCCTCACGGAGCAGGCGAAGGTCAATCACGCGCCCAAGCCTACCGGGCGGGGGCTCGTCCACCGGTACCGGTTTTCCCCTGGGGATAACTCCCCGCCACCTGTGGATAACTCCTGCGGGCAGCCCGCCGACGGTTGGTTATCCACAGGCGTGGGGCCGAGACTGTGGATCCTTGTGGAGCGCGGCCCTCCGGGTGATCGAACCAAGGAATTGAGGTTTCAAACCTCATTCGACCTTCTCGGGCGAGGGAATTGAAGCACTCGAACGGGTGATTTGCTGGCAGTCGGGTGACTCTGATCCGATTAGTCAACTCTGTGAAGCAAACCGATGATCTGACCGTTCTGCGCAGTGGCTATACCGGTTTGTCGACTCATCCCCAGGCCTGTGGATAACTTTCGGCTGTGGATAGCGAGCGGCCCTGTGGACAGCGGGTTCCGGGTCCGGACGTCCCTGTGGACGACGGGTGCGGTCACCCGCCCCGCCCGGAGGGGCCGGGCGAAAACGGTCGGAAAAGGTCAGAAAGACAAAGGGCGTCGCTCAGATGTCGCCGCGGCCGTCGAGGGCGCGCGAGAGCCAGTCGGCCGCCGCCGCGAAATCCTCGTCCGAGGTCCCGGGCCGCCGGTGCGAGGACTCCTGCCGGTCGGCGCGCGGATAGGAGCCGAGGAAACGCACCTGCGGGCAGATCCGCTTGAGGCCCATCAGCGCCTCGCCCACCCGGCGCTCGGACAGGTGGCCCTCGCAGTCGATGAGGAAGCAGTAGCTGCCCAACCCCTCGCCGGTCGGCCGGGACTCGATCCGCATCAGGTTGATCCCGCGCACCGCGAACTCCTGGAGCAGCTCCAGCAGCGCACCGGGGTGGTCGTCCGGCAGCCAGACCACCATCGAGGTCTTGTCCGCCCCGGTCGGCGACGAGACCCGCCCCGGCTTGCCGACCAGGACGAACCGGGTGGTCGCGTTGTGCGCGTCGGCGATCTCCTTGACCAGCGGGTCCAGGCCGTAGATCGGCGCCGCGAACTCGCCCGCGAACGCGCCGTCGTAGCGGCCCTCGGCCACCAGGCGGGCGCCGTCCGCGTTGGACGCGGCCGCCTCCCACCGCGCGTCCGGCAGGTTGGCCGCCATCCAGCGCCGCACCTGCGGCTGGGCCACCGGGTGGCTGGTGACGGTCTTGACCTCCGACAGCTCCGTGCCGGGCCGCACCAGCAGCGCGAAGGAGATCGGCAGCAGCACCTCACGGTAGATCATGAGCGGTGTGCCGGAGGCGAGTTCGTCGCTGGTCGCGGTGACGGCGCCCTCGACGGAGTTCTCGATCGGCACGAAGGCGCCGGAGGCCTCGCCGCCGCGCACCGCGTCCAGCACCAGCGGCACCGAGGCCAGCGGCACCAGCTCCCGGGTCGCCGCCTCGGGCAGGGTGCGCAGGGCCGCCTCGGTGAAGGTGCCCGCCGGGCCGAGGTAGGTGTAGCGGGTGGCCGACATGCCGTCTCCGTCTCGTCAGGTCGAAGTAGCCACCATAACCACTCCGTTCCCCGCCCAGGAAAGCGTTCCGATGGGCGGGATCCGGCGCCGCCGTCCAGCAGTTCGGCGGCGGGCGGCGGTTCAGCCGTCCAGCAGCTGCTGCCCCACGTACCCGCCCTGCGGGGCGCCGGGCGGCACGACGTACAGGCCGCTCGCCTCGTGCCGCAGGAAGCGGGAGAGGCCGTCCCCGCGGGACAGCTTGCGCTGCACCGGCGTGAAGCCCTGGCGAGGGTCGGCCTGGAAGGCGAGGAAGAGCAGTCCGGCGTCCGGCGAGCCGTCCGCCAACAGGCCGTCGTGGTAGGAGAATCCGCGCCGCAGCATGGCCGCGCCGCCGTTGGAGGCCGGTGCGGCGACCCGGATGTGCGCGTCGGAGGGGATCGCCAGGGCGCCGTCCCCGTCCTGGGCGGACAGGTCCACCGCGGCGTGCTCGCCGGCCCCGGCGGGCGTGCCGAGCGGCGCGCCGTCCGACTTGCGCCGCCCGACGACCCGCTCCTGGCGGTCCACCGGCAGCGCCTCCCAGTGGTCGAGCAGCATCCGGATCCGCCGGAACACCAGGTAGGAGCCCCCGGTCGTCCAGGCCGGCTGGTCGCCCCCGGCGGCGGCGAACACCTTGGTGGCGAAGCCGTCGTCGGTGGGCTTGGGGTTGTTGCTGCCGTCGATCTGGCCCATCAGGTTGCGGCCGGTCATCGGGTGCGGGGTGGCGCCCGGGGTACGGGCGAAGCCGGCGCACTGCCAGCGCAGCGAGGCCGTCCCGGCCGCCTGGCGCTGGAGCACCCTCAGGGCGTGCACGGCCACGAGGGCGTCGTCGGCGCCGATCTGGACGAACAGGTCGCCGTCGCCGCGCGCCGGGTCGAGCGCGTCGCCGGTGAAGGCGGGCAGCGGTTCGAGGGCGGCCGGGCGGTGGTCGGCCAGCCCGGCCTTGTCGAACAGGGCGGCCCCGAAGCCGAAGGTGAGCGTCAGCGAGCAGGGGCCGGCGTCCAGCGCGACCTGGTTCTCGAACTCCTCGGCCGGCTCCCCGGCGGTCAGCCGGGCCGCCGTGCGCGACCAGCGCCGGAGCAGGCCGCGCAGCCCGTCCCGCCCGGCGCCGTCGGACAGGTCGAAGGCGGCGAGCTGGACCCGGGCCTGCTGCGGTTCGAGGATGCCGGCCTGGTGCTCGCCGAAGAACGGGACCCGGGCCGCGCCGAGCGCCGGGCCGCCGCCCGCCCCGTCGCCCGCAGTCGGGCGCTCCAGGGCCACGGCTCCGGCGACCCCGGCGCCGACGACCAGCCCCGCGCCGGCGGTGCCGAGCAGGGCGCGCCGGGTGAGGCCGGTCCGTGCGGTGGTGCCGCCGGTGGTGCTGTCGGTCATGCTCAGCCGATCTTCAGGGACTTCGTCGGGGTGGTCTGGTCGATGTCGGAGGAGCGGATCTGCACCGACACCACCCAGTCCCCGGCCAGCGGCAGCTGTGCGGTGCCGCTCCAGCGGCCGGTGCCCTCCGGGGTCAGCGGCACGGGCAGCGGGCCGAGGTCGCGGTCCGGAAGGGTGAAGGCGAGCTGCACCTCGGGGACGTCCACCGGCTTGCCGTCCGTGCCGTCCAGCGCGAGCTTCACCTCGTTGGAGCCGGTCCCCGCCGGGTTGACGGTCACCGTCGCGGTGCCCTTGGCGTTCGGGGTGCGCCCCTTGGTGTCGTACGGGAGCTCGAGTTCCACGGTGCGGCCCGGCTGGGTCTGCGCGGGGGCGGCCCCGCCGGCCACCGGAGCCGCGGCGCCCCCGGCCTTGACCTCGCCCGCGACCCGCCCGGGCGGGGAGTTGGTGAGCATCGTGGTGACCACCAGCACGGCCACCGCGACCGCCGCCTCGGCCAGCACCGAGCGGCGCAGCCCGGCCCGGGTCGGGGTCAGGCCGCGTTCGCGGCCGGCGCTCGCCACGGCGGCCCGCTGGCGCTCCAGCTGGGCCTGGCGGACCGGGTCCTCGGAGTGCGCCGCGACGGCCACCGGCTCCGGCAGTTCGGCCGGTTCGACCTCGGTGGCCTCGGCCGGGGCCGAGCGCAGCCGGGCCAGCCAGGAGCGGGAGACCCAGGCGACGCCGAGCATCACGACCACGCAGCCGGTCTTCACCAGCAGCAGCCGCCCGTACTCGGTGCCGGTCAGCGCGCCCCAGCTGCCGAGGCCGCGCCAGGACTGGTAGACGCCGGTGACCACGAGCACCGCGACCGAGCCCAACGCGATCTTCGAGAAGCGGTCGACGACCTCCGCGCCGACGCCCTCGCGCAGCGCGACCAGCAGCGAGGCGAGGCCGCCCAGCCAGAGCGCCATCGCGATCAGGTGCAGGAGGCCGAGCGGCAGCGCCAGCCAGACCTGGATGCCCACCGAGGCGTGGTCCGCACCGACCCAGGTCGCCGCGAGGGCGACCGCCAGCACCAGCCCGCCGACGCCGAGCCCGAGCCGGGCCTCGCGCTGCGGGCGCCGGGCGGCGCGCCGCTCCAGCTCGCGCAGTTCGGCGGTCTCGGCGCTCTCGGTGGTGTCGGTGGTCGCGTCGTCGCGTCCGTCGCCGTGCTCGTCCTCGCCCTCCGGCCCCGGCTGACCCAACTGGCCGACCAGCAGCGACAGGAACACCCCGCTCGCCGCGAGCAGCAGCAGCCGGGCGGCCAGCGCGGTGCCGATCCGCTCGTCCAGCGTGGCGCGCACCAGCGACAGGTCGAGGGCCTGCCCGATCCCCGAGCCGCGCTCGTACGGCCCGCGCAGCATCAGCACCGCGACGGTGGACACCAGCAGCGCCACCCAGCCCGTCATCAGCAGCCGCTGCACCGAGCGCCGGGCCACCCCGGCGGGCCAGCAGATCAGCGTGAACGCGGCGGCGCCGGCGAGCAGCGCGAACGCGACGTACGCGACGGTGCGCCCGGTGCCGTACAGCGCGGCGACCACGCCGTCCGCCTTGGCGCCCTGGAGCGCGGTGGCGGACACCGACGTGTCCGAGGGGGCGCCGACGGAGAAGGTGAACGCGCCGCCGACGGGGTGCGAGTCCTCCGAGACGGCCCGCCAGGCCACCGTGTACGTGCCGTTGGCGAGGCCGGGGTTGAGCCCGACCCGGGCTGTGTCGGTCCTGCCGTCGGCGTGCCCCGGGTTGCCGGTGTCGACGGCCTTGCCGGCCGGGTCGAGCACCCGGACCGAGTCGCCGGAGAGCGACACGCCCTCGCTGAAGGTCAGCGTGACCGCCTGCGGGGCGGTGGCGAGCACCGAGTTCTGGTGCGGGTCGGTGGATTCCAGGGTGGCGTGCGCGGAGGCCGGTACGGCGCCGGCGAGCATCAGCGCGAACAGCGTGCCGAGCAGTCCGAGCAGGCCGGCGATGCGGCGGGGGGCGGTGCGCGGGGGTGCGATCCGGCGGTGCGAGGCCTTCTCCATGCTGGCGGACCCTAACTCTGGCCGGGACGGTAGGTGAGCTCCTTGACCGGCACCTTGACGGAGACGGTGCCGGACTTGGCGAAGGTCAGGTCGAGCTCCAGCTCGTCCCCGAGGGCCGGGGCCTTCTGCCATCCCATGATCATGAGATGGGTGCCGCCCCGGGTGAACTGCAGTGTGCCGTGCGCGGGCACGTCCAGCCGGTCGACCTGCTCCATGCTCGACGCCGTCGACCGGTGCATGGTGACCGACCCGGCGCCGGGGCTGGTCACCTTGACCAGCTGGTCCTCGCCGCCGTCGTTGCGCACGGTCAGGTAGCCGGCCGCCATCCCGCCCGCCGGGGGCAGCGGGATGTAGGAGTCGGCGACGCTCAGCCGGGCCGCCCCTCCGGCCGCCCCTCCGGCCGCGCCTTCCTGGCCGCCCGCCCCGCAGGCGGCCAGGAAGGCGCCGCCGCCCAGGGCCGTCGCCAGCACCGCGCCGGTGAGCGCCGTCCGCCGGAAGCCGAGCACCGTCCGCCCGTGCACGGCGCTCATGCGCCCGCCTCGCGCGAACCGCACCCCTCGATGACGAGCCCGCTCCGCTCGCTCATGCCGCGACCCCCTTGGCGAGCAGCGGCAGGTCGTGCTGGTAGGTCTTCACCTCGGTGCCGCTCATGTACAGCACGTGCGCCTTGTCGTCCGAGGGGAGGAAGGCCAGCACCTGCGCGCCGTGGGTGGAGGTGACGGTCCCGTCGGCGTTGACCACCGGGTCCTCGATCATGATGCCGAGCGACCGGGCGGCGGTCTTGACCTTCTCCAGGTCGCCGGTGAGGCCTATGAAGTCGCTGCCCATCGAGTCGAGCCAGGTGCGCAGCACCTTGGGCGTGTCGCGCTGCGGGTCGGTGGAGACGAACACGACGTCGATCTTCTGCCGCTCCTCGGGGGAGAGGCCCTTCATCGCGACACCGATGTCGCCCATGGTGGTCGGGCAGACGTCCGGGCAGCTGGTGTAGCCGAAGAAGAGCAGCAGGCTCTTGCCGTTGGTGCGCTGGCGCAGGTCGAAGGGCTGGCCCGAGGTGTCGGTCAGCGTCAGGTCCGGCTTCTCGAAGTTCTTGGCGAGCTTGGTGCCCTCGTACGGCGTGGCGTCCTTCTGCTGCGTCACCTTGGCGGCGGTCGAGCCGCCGCCGGAGGAGCCGCAGGCGGTCAGCGTGAGGGCGGCGGCCAGGGCGACGGCGGCCGCGCCGGCCAGGCGGGCGGTGCGGGTGGTGCGGGGCATGCGGGTTCCGATCGTGCGCGGTGGTCCGCCGGCGGGGCCGCTCCCGGGGCGCGGGAGCGGCCCCGCCGGCGCGGGGGTCAGGAGGCGGTGCCGCTCTTGCGGCGCAGGCCGATCACGCCGACGGCGGTGCCGATCACGCCGACGACGATGCCGACGACGCCGAGCACCCGGGCGGTGGAGTCGCTGCTCTTCTTGTCGCCGTCCGAGGCCTGGGCCTGGTCGGCGCTGTCGTCGTGCCCGTGGCCGCCCGCGGCCGGGGAGGCCGTGGCGGAGACGCCGTGGCCGTCGTCGCCGGAGGCCTTGGTGAGCTTCAGGACGGGCGCCGGGTGGGCCGGCTCGGGCTGGCCGGCCTGGGACTCGTCGATCCAGCGGACGACGTCGCCGTTGTCGTAGGTCTGCAGGGCCTTGAAGGCCATGCTGTCGGCGTCGGACGGCAGCGGGCCGAGCGAGACGCGGAACTCCTGGAACTGCCCGGGGGCGATCTTGGTGCCGGCGTCGGCGGTCCAGGTGATCTTGGAGACGGCCTCGTTGACGTCGGCGCCGTGTACCTTGATCGGCTTGTCGAGCTTGGCCTTCTCGACGGTCGCGGTCCAGCCCGGCATCGGCAGCGTCCGGACCGAGGCGAGCGGGTGGTCCAGCGGGAGGTTGACCTCCAGCTTCACGGTGCTCGCCGAGTCGCTCTCGTTCGGCACCCGGAAGTCGACGGCCGTGTAACCGCCCTGGGCGGCCGAGCCCGGGTTCACGGTGACGTGCGCGAAGGCCGGGCCGGCCAGCACCACGACGGAGGTGGCGGCGACGGCGAGGGCGGCCGCGATGCGGCGGGCGGGAAGGGAACGCATGGGTTCGGTGGTCTCCGTTCGGAGCTCGGCGGACCGGCCCGCCGGGATCAGGCCCGGTCGGGGTCCGCGCGTGGGGACGTGTGGGGTGGAACGGCGCACGGACCGCCGCGACGTGAACGCGGGTGCGGCCCGGCGACCTGCGCACGCCCGGTACCCGGCGGGAACGGGGTACCAGGGGGCTGGTCAGTACGCGAACACCCCGGCCGGCGGCCCGCGCCGCACCACGCTGTGCCGCAACGCGGCACCCCCGGGCAGCGGGTGCTCCCCGCCCCGGACACCGAACCGGCGGGCCGGGCCCGCCGCCCCGAACAGACCCCGCAGCAGCGCCGCGACCAGCGCGAACGCCGACCGCAGGGGCGCCGCCCAGTGCTCGCGCGCGGCCGTCGCGGCCACCCGCACCAGCCGCCACAGCGCCGCCTCGCCTCGCCGCAGCCACCAGCCGGCCACCAGGGCCGCGGCCAGGTGGCCCGCCAGCATCGCCGGCGTCATGCCGAACACGCCGCCCTGCCACCACGGCACGGCCGGGAACGCGGCCGGGTCCAGCCCCGCCGACGACACCAGCTGCTCGGCCGTCGGACCGCCCGGCAGCCCGGCCAGCGTGCCCGGGTGCGCCTCGTTGCAGATCAGCCGGCCGGCCACCTGCGGCAGGGTCAGCGGGCCGGAACCGCCGTGGTGCATCCCGGCCATCGAGCCGGCGGCGCCGGAGTCACCGAAGAGGGCGCCGAAGCCGTGGAAGAGGCAGTGCAGAGCCAGCTGGCCCGCGCCCAGCGCACCGGCGATGGCCGCCAGCGAACGCTCCCGCGCGCCGAACGCCACCGCGAGCACCAGCACCGCCGCGAAGCCCGTCGCGAGGGCGGGCAGGGCGACGTCGCCGCCGCCCGTCAGGGCGTGCCCGACGGCCGCGATCAGGGTGCAGACGAGGGCGAACGGAACGGCCCTGGCAAGCCGCAGGTCCCAGGCGGCGGCCCCCACCGGCGCGTCCGGTGCAGGGGCGCCCGGGTGCGGGGCGGCGGCGAGGGCAGTCATGGCCGGGCCATCATCTCATCGCCCACCACGCCACCGGGGGCAGGGTGGGAAATGCCTACGAATCCTCCGTCCGGCCGAGGCGCGTGCGCCCGCGTGTGCGCCGCTCGGCACAGACCACCGCGCCAGTCCATCCGCCGAACGGGCGGTCGCGGACCTTCGTCACGGTTCACCGGCGGAACGGCCGGAGATACCTAGTTGTATGTGGAGCCGCAGCCAGGAGGGACCTCCCGTGGACATCTGGTGGACTCTGCACCTCAAGCGCGACCCGGCCAGCGTCCCGCTGGCCCGGCGCATCCTGCTCGGTGCCATGGCGACGGCGGGCGTCGACCCGCAGATCGCCGACGACCTCGGCGTCGCGCTCAGCGAGGCCTGCGCCAACGCCGTCGAGCACGGCGCCGACGGGCGGCCCGACGATGGCTTCCAGGTCACCGCGTCGATCTGCGGCGACCGCCTGCGGATCGAGGTCACCGACTCCGGCCCCGGCCTGCCCGCGCCGACCGCGGCCCCCTCGCCGCTGCCCCGGCGCCGCCCGTCGGCCCCGCCCCAGGCCCACCCGGCCCCGCGCCGCTCCCGCCGCGGGCGCGCGACCGTCCCCGCCCGCGTGCTGACCGGGCACCGCCCGCGCCGTGACGGCCGCCCCTACGACACCCACGTCCTGCCCTGCCGCCCCCAGCCCCCGACGCTGCGCCCGGTGGACCTCGACACCCTTCCCGACCTCACCGCCGAATCCGGCCGGGGCCTCTTCCTCATCCACGCGCTCACCGACCACGTCCAGCTCCGCAACCACCCCCTGCGGGGGGCGATCGTGAGCTTCGACAAGATCCTCAAGTGGCAGGACGGCGCGCTGCTCCAAGCGGCGTCGTAGCCGTGCGCCGGATCAGTCCTCTTCGACCGCGGTGGTGCGGCGGCGGGTGAGCAGCAGGAGAGCGGCGCCCAGCGCGATGGTGGCGGCGCCGGTGACCGCGATGGGGGTGGAGTTGGTGCCGCCGCCGGTGTCGGCGAGCTGGCCGGCGGTGCGGACCGGGCTCGGCGCGGGGGCCGGGGCGGTCGTGCCGGAGGCGCCGGCCGGGGCGCGGTCGGTCACCGCGAAGGTGCCGCCGGTGCTCGCGGTCAGCTGGGGGCAGGTGTACTTCTTCGCCGGGGCCGAACCGATCGGCAGCACCTCGGACTTGGCCGCGAACGCGAAGCGGTAGTCCCCGAGCGCCGCGCCCGCTCCGGCCGTCACCCGCACCTGGAGGGTCAGCTTCTGGCCGTGCTCGACCCCGTAGGTGCCGGCGTTCGTCCCCGTGAGCGGCTTCCAGTCGCCGCCGGGCGCGCGCAGCTTGACGTCGAGCCCGGTGGCCGCGCCGTCCTTGCCGGCCAGCGTGAAGGTCGTGGCCAGCTCGCGGACCGTCGCGCTGCTGGTGTTGTCGAAGGTCACCGAGAGCTCGCCGGGCGCTCCGCCGGTCACCACGGCGCCGCCGGCCGGGCCGGTGGCGGTGGCCGGCATCGGGGAGGCCATCGGGCCCTCGGGGCAGTTGTACGGCCACGGCGAGCCGGTGGCCGCCGGGGTCGCGGCGGCGGTGGGCGTGCCGGCCGCGGTGGGCGTCGCCGCCGGGGCGGTGGTGGCGGGCGCGGTCGGCTCCCCGGTGGCCGGGGCGGTCGGGCTCGCCGAGGTCGTGGGGGCCGGGTCGGCGAGGGCCGGGGCGGCGCCGGCGGCGACCGTGCCGGTGGTGAGCACGAGCAGGGCGCAGGCTGCGGGCAGCCGGGGGGAACGCATGGTCGGGGCTCCAGCGGTGGGGTCGGGTTGTCGCTCTCCGGCTGGGAAGACCACCGAGGGGCGGGAACGGTTGTCCCCGCCCCTCGGTGAGTTGGTCAGCTGTTCGCGCCGGCCTTGCGACGGCGGAGGAAGAACAGGGTGCCGGCGCCCGCGACGAGCACCGCGGCACCGCCGACGGCGATCGGCAGGGTGTTGGACGAGGCGCCGGTCTCGGCCAGGTGCGGGCCCGCGGTGGCCGGGGCGGACGGCGACGCGGCGGTGGCGGTCGCCGGGGTGGTGGCGACCGGGGCGGTGGCGGCCGGGGCGGTGGCGGCACCCGCCTCGGCGACCTGGAAGTTGCCCTCGAAGTCGGCGAGGAACTGCGTGCAGGCGTTCGGCTTGTTGTTGGCCGGAGTGGGGACCTTGTCGTTGTCGAACGCGTCCGAGCCGGCCTCGTAGTTGCCGCCGTACTTGCCGGCCGGGGCCTTGGCGTTGGCGGCGATCCGCAGCTGGACGGTGAACTTCTCGCCCTTGGCCAGCTTGAAGTCCTGCATCTGCAGGACGCGGTCCTTGTCGGTCAGCTGCTTCCAGCCGCCGGCGGTCTTCAGCTGGATGGTGAAGAACTCCGGGCTCCAGTCGACCGGGCGCTCCTGCATCTCGTCGGTGAGGTAGAGCGAGTTGTGGACGACCGGCAGGTCGACGCCGCTGTTGTTCTCCCAGGTCAGGCTGACTTCGGCGGCCGGGCCGCCCTTGACCAGGGTGGTGCCGTACAGGCCGGTGCCGGTGACCTTGAGGAGCCCGCTCTGGTAGACACCGCCGTGGCAGCGGTCGCTGTTGGTCGGCGTGGGGACGGGCAGGCCGGTCGGCTTGGCGGTCGGCTCGCCGGTGGGGGCGGTCGGCGCCGGGGTGCCCGGGGCGGCCGTCGCGGTGGGGGCGCCGGTGGGGGCGGTCGGGGTCGGCGTGATGCCGACGGCGCTCGCGGTGGCGGCGCCGACCGTGGCGCCGAGCGAGAGCGCCACGAGGGTGGACGCGGCCAGGAGGCGGGAAGAGCGCACGGTCAATGCTCCAGATTCGGGTGAATTCTGTCCGTTTTCAGGCGACTTGGGGCAGCGACGGCGGGCGTCGGCGGTGGTCGCGCCCGCGAACCATACCGGTCGGGGGTGGCCTGTTTTCGATCAGGGGGTGTCGAAATGCGATCGATGTAAAAGGACGCCTGGTGCGGCCCGTGGTCCGGCCCGAGTCCGCCCCGGTTGCCGGGCCGTTCGGGGGGTCGGACGATGGGGGGCATGATGCACCAGATGCGAGCCGAGTACGGCGCCGGCGGTCGGTCGGACGGGGTGCGGCTGTGGCACGTGGTCCGGGGTGCCGAGCAGGTCGCGATGTGCGGTCGGGAGCTGGAGGCGGGGGCGCCGGTCCGGGACGTGGTGGACTGGGGGAAGACCCCCGAACTCTGCTGCCACACCTGCGGGGCGTACTACCTGCGGGAGTCGCCGTACCTGGGCGCCGAGCACCGGTAGCGCCAGGCGTGCGGGCTACCGTGATCGGCATGGAGGAACCCCTCGTCCGGCCCCGGTCGCTGACCCGCGAGGCCGCCGAACTGCGCGCCGGCGATCCGCCGTTGACCGAGTACGTCGATCGGCTGTGCGCTCGTGTCGAGCGGATCGACCCGCTGATCCACGCCTTCGTTCCCGAGCCCGGGCGCCACCGCCGGCTGCACCAGGAGGCCCGCGCGCTGGCCGGGCGGTACCCGGAGCCGGACGGCCGACCGCCGCTGTACGGGGTGGCTGTCGGGATCAAGGACATCATCCACGTGGACGGCCTGCCCACCCACGCCGGATCCGCCCTGCCCCCGGGCGTGCTCGCGGGGCCGCAGGCCGTCGTCGTGGACCGGCTGCGGGCGGCCGGGGCGCTCGTGGCGGGCAAGACGGCGACGGCCGAGTTCGCGGCCAGCGCGCCGGGTCCGACCCGCAATCCGCACCACCCGGGCCACACCCCGGGCGGGTCGAGCAGCGGGTCGGCGGCGGCGGTCGCGGCCGGGCTGGTGACTCTCGCGGTGGGCACGCAGACGGTCGGCTCGGTGATCCGGCCTGCCGCGTACTGCGGGGTCGTGGGCTTCCGGCCGACGTACGGACGGATCCCGATGGCGGGGGTGATCCCGAACGCGCCGTCCTTCGACACGCTGGGCGTGTTCGCCGCGGACGTGGCCGGGGCGGCCCTGGCGGCCGGACTGCTCTGCGACGGCTGGGACCGGGCCGGGGCGGGCGCCGTCCGGAGGCCGCCGGTGCTCGGCGTGCCGGACCGCCGGTACCTGGAGCGGGCCGACGCGGAGGCGCTGCGGACGTACGACGCGCAGGTGGAGCGGTTCGAGGCGGCCGGGATGACGGTGCGGCGGCTGGACTTCGGGATCGGGTTCGAGGAGATCGTCCGGCAGTTGCAGACGGTCAACCGCTTCGAGCTGGCCCGCAGTCACGCCGACTGGTTCGCCCGCTTCGGCTCCCTCTACCGCCCGGAGACGGTCGCGAGCATCCGGCAGGGCCAGGGCGTCGCGGCGGAGGACCGCGAGGCCGCGCTCCGGGCGCGCGAGCACCTGCGCGAGCTGGTCGCCGGGTCGATGCGCGAGCACGCGGTGGACCTCTGGCTGGCGCCGTCCGCCACCGGCGGGGCGCCGAAGGGCCTGCACAGCACGGGGGACGCGGTGATGTCGCTGCCGTGGAGCCACCTCGGCCTGCCCGCCGTGAGCCTGCCCGCCGGACGGACGGCGGACGGGCTGCCGCTGGGCCTCCAACTCGTCGGCGCGGCAGGCCGGGACGAATCCCTGCTGTCCTTCGCCGCCTTCCTGGAAACGGAGTCGGCGGGGCGCCGGCCCTAGGGGTGCCGGCGCGCAGCAGGCGCCGAGCGGCTGGTGGCCATCGCCGGAGGCGGCTAATTCGCCTTCCTGCCAAGGGCGTTCCGCGCCGGTCCGGGCCTGAACATCGCTGTGGAGGGGGACTTGGCGCACCGCATCGAGCACGAGCCGTTCGACGGCGTCGAGAAGCCGCGGCGGCGCTTCGCCGCGGTCCACCGTCCGAAAGAGATCGACGCCCGGATCCCCGTCGTGCACGATGAGGGCGATCCAGTGGTCGGCCCGGACTGCGCCCACCGGCTCAAGGCCGCCCACGGCGACCGCCACGGCCTGCTGCTCACCCGGGGCCGGGCCCCCGCAGGACCGTCACCGAACCCACCGTCATCGACCGAGCCGTCGGCTTCGTGACCGCCGGCCAGGAGAGTGCGATCCGATGGAACTGACAGCGCTGTACGCCCGCTCGGTGGAACTGGCCGCCGAGGTCGTCGACACCGTCACGCCGGAGCACCTGGAGCTGGCGACCCCGTGCGGGGACTGGAACCTGCGCCGGCTGATGGAACACGTGGTCGGGCAGCACCAGGGCTTCGCCGCCGCCGCGCGCGGCGCCGGGCCGGACCTCGCGCTGTGGGCCGACGCCGCGGTCGGCGACGACCCGGCGGGCGCCTTCCGGCGCACGGCGGAGGACCTCAAGGCGGCGTTCGCCGAGGCCGCCGCGGCGGACCGGAAGCTGTGGCTGCCCGAGATCCGCGACGGCGGCCCGTTCCCGCTGGACCTGGCGGTGGGCTTCCAGCTCGTCGACACGCTGGTGCACGGCTGGGACGTCGCGGCCGCCCTCGGCACGCCGTCCGGCCTCGTGGCGGCCGTCGACGCCGACCCGGTGCTGGCCGGGGCGCTGGTGTCGGTGTCCGAGCTGGTCCCGGCCGGGCCGGAGAGCCGCGGGCCGGACCGCGCGTTCCGCGAGCGCCTCCCGCAGGACGGCGCCCGCGGGCCGTTCGAGCGCGCGCTGGCGCTGCTCGGCCGCGACCCGGCCTGGACGCCCTGAGGCCGGCGAGGCCTCGGGAGCGCGCCCGGACGGTCAGCCGCCCGGCCGCTCGGGCCCGCGTGGCTCGTCGGGGAAGCGCGGCCCGCCGATCAGGTACAACAGCGCGGCGGTCGGGAAGCCGAGCCCGGCGGCCAGCAACACGATGAACTGCCAGAACATGTCCCGCTCCTCGTCGATCGGGAGCCGTCGGGGGCGGCGCCGCCGGAACCGTCAGTCCTTGGTGCGGCCCGCCACCCGAAGGTGGACCGCAAACCCGACCGGCCCTGATTGGCCGAATTGTCCACTCGGTATCCGACGGTATGGCCGGATTGCCCCGGCTGCCACCGGACGCCGGCCACCCCGAGCACCCCGGCACGCGCCACACCGGCGCAAGGGTCTGGGCGCGGGCCGGGGGAGGCGGCCACACTGTCGGGATGCAGCTACAGCTCGCAGGGGAAGCACGGCGGCCCGGCCGCGAGAGCGAGGACTTCGCGGCGGCTTCGCCGGAAGCGCTGGTACTGCTGGACGGTGCGAGCTCACCGGCCGGCCTGGAGTCCGGCTGTCGGCACGGGACCGCCTGGTACGTCCGCCGGCTGGGCGTGCACCTGCTCGCCCGGCTCACCGACCGGGTGGACCGCTCGATCGCCGAGTGCCTGGCCGACGCCATCGTCGAGACGGCCGCGCTGCACGGCGGTCGGTGCGACCTGGCCCACCCGAACACGCCCGCCGCGATGGTCGTCGCCGCGCGGCGGCACGGCGAGTCGCTGGAGTACCTGGTGCTCGGCGACTCGCTGCTGGTGCTGGAGTTCAAGGACGGCCCGCCGCGGGTGATCGGGGACAACCAGCGCTTCCCCGGCGGCGAGGGCCTGCGCCGCCAGATCTGGCAGACCGTGCCCGGCTCCACCGAGCGGGCCGCGCTGCACCTGGAGTACGCACTCGCCGTCCGCGCCGCGCGCAACACCGGGAACGGCCCGTGGATCGCCGCAGCCAGCCCGCGCGCGGCCGGGCACGCCGAGACGGGCTTCGTCCGGCTGGAGCGCCTGCGGGCGCTGGCAGCGCTGACCGACGGCGCCTCGCGCTACACCGAGCGCTTCGGTCTGGGCAGCTGGGCGGACGCGCTGCGGCTGCTCGCCGAGTCGGGCCCGGGGGAGCTGATCGCCCAGGTCCGCGAGGTCGAGCGGGCGGACGCCGCGTGCGAGCGGTGGCCGCGCGGCAAGGCGCAGGACGACGCCTCGGCCGTCTACGCGCTGCTGTAGGCGACCGAGGCGTCCGGGTCCGCGGGGCCGGTCAGTCGACCGGGTGGCCGAACGAGCCGGACTGGTAGTCCCGCATGGCCTGCTCCAGTTCGCGGTGGCTGTTCATCACGAACGGCCCGTACCAGGCGACCGGCTCCCGGATCGGCTGCCCGCCCAGGACGATGACGTCCAGGGTGGGGTGCCGGGAGTCCTGCTTGGCGTCGGCGGCGATGGTGATCGTGTCGCCCTCGCCGAACACCGCGGCCTGTCCGCTGCGGATCGGCCGGCGCTCGGCGCCGATCGTGCCGTCGCCGTTCAGGACGTACGCCAGCGCGTTGAAGTCCTGCTTCCACGGCAGGGTGACCTGCGCGCCCGGGGTGACGGTGGCGTGCAGCAGGGTGATCGGGGTGTGGGTGACGCCCGGGCCCCGGTACCCGCCCAGCTCGCCCGCGATCAGCCGCAGGATCGAGCCGCCGTCCGGAGTGGAGAGCAGCTTGACGTGGCCGCCGTGGATGTCCTGGTAGCGCGGGGCGGTCATCTTGTCGGACGCCGGGAGGTTGACCCACAGCTGGATGCCGTGGAACAGGCCGCCGGACAGCACCAGCGACTCCGGCGGGGTCTCGATGTGCAGGATGCCGGAGCCGGCCGTCATCCACTGGGTGTCACCGCCGCCGAGGTGGCCGCCGCCGCCGTGCGAGTCCTTGTGGATGAACTCGCCGTCGATCAGGTAGGTGACCGTCTCGAAGCCGCGGTGCGGGTGCCAGGGCGTGCCCTTGGGCTCGCCCGCGGCGTACTCCACCTCGCCCATCTGGTCCATCATGATGAACGGGTCGAGGTACTTGGTGTTGATCTTGGCGAAGGCGCGGCGCACCGGGAAGCCCTCGCCCTCGAAGCCCTCGGGTGCGGTGACCACGGTGAGGACGGGCCGCGCAGTCGTGGCGGCGGGGTCGGGGGTGGCGACGCGCGGGAGGGTCAGCGGGTTCTCGACGGTCACGGCGGGCATGTCGGCCTCCTTCGGGGGGTTCCTCTGGCCTACGTCCACGAGAGTAGTTCAATTCTCAACAAGTAGCAAGTTGAAAATTGAACTATGAGAGTGCGGAAGGGCTCGTCTCCTCCTCCGGGCGTCTCGCCGCAGTCGCCCCGGCCGTCTGTGGAGCGATGGCTGCCGGCGGTCGCGCAGCGGCCGTCAGCCGTACATGCGGCGCATGGTGAAGTCCACCATCTGCTCCACGGCCTTCGCGTCGAAGACCATCCGGTGCTCGCCCTCCATGTCCAGCGCGAAGCCGTAGCCGGTCGGCAGGAGGTCCAGGACCTCGGCGCCGGTCACGGTGAAGTGCTTGGAGTCCTTGCCGGCGTAGCGGCGCAGCTCCTTGAGCGAGCTGAACATCGGGATCACCGGCGTGGGCGTGTTGTGCAGCGCCAGGAAGCCGGGGCGGTCGCCGCGCGGGCAGTGCACCTTGGAGGTGATGAAGATGGCCTGGAAGTCCTCGACGGCCATCGATCCGGTGGTGAAGGCCCGGACGGCGTCCGCGAGGGACGGCGGGGAGGGTTCCGGGTAGAGCGACTGCTGCGACGCCTGGGACTGCGCGCCGTAGGCGTCGGCGCCGGGCATGCCGTTCATGCCCGGCTGCGGACCCGCCTGCTGCTGGTAGGGGTCGCCCGGGTATGCGTTCTGGTCATATCCGTACACACGGACAGGCTAGCGGGAGCGCACCCGCGCGCGCTGGCGTCGATCCTGACAAGGAGTCGTCGTCCCGCCTTGTGGGACGTGACCACGTTCATAGCGGATTCACCGTCGGGGGCTTGCCCAAGTTACCGCTGGGTAGCATCATGATGCCTACTGGTGGGTACGGGGCGCCGGAACGCGGCGGTCTCCCGGAAGCGACGAACCGGAGAAAACGGCCATGGGTCACTACAAGTCCAACCTGCGGGACGTGGAGTTCAACCTCTTCGAGGTGTTCGGCCGCGACCAGGTGTACGGCACCGGACCGTTCGCCGACATGGACGTCGAGACCGCGAAGAACATCCTGAGCGAGATCTCGCGCCTCGCCGAGAACGACCTCGCCGCGTCCTTCGTCGACGCCGACCGCAACCCGCCGGTCTTCGACCCGGAGACCAACACCGCCCCGATCCCGGCCTCGTTCAAGAAGAGCTACCAGACCTTCATGGACGCCGAGTGGTGGCGCCTGGGCATCCCGGAGTCCATCGGCGGCCAGGTCACCCCGAACTCGCTGATCTGGGCCTTCGCCGAGCAGATCCTGGGCTCGAACCCGGCCATCTGGATGTACTCCTCCGGCCCGGCCTTCGCCGGCGTCATCGCCGAGGAGGGCACCGAGGAGCAGCTGGAGATCGCCAAGCGGATGACCGACCGCCTGTGGGGCTCCACCATGGTCCTCACCGAGCCCGACGCGGGCTCCGACGTGGGTGCCGGCCGCACGAAGGCGATCCAGCAGGAGGACGGCTCCTGGCACATCGAGGGCGTCAAGCGCTTCATCACCTCGGGCGAGCACGACATGTCCGAGAACATCATCCACATGGTGCTGGCCCGCCCCGAGGGCGGTAAGCCGGGCACCAAGGGCCTCGGTCTGTTCATCGTCCCGAAGTTCGACTTCGACTGGGAGACCGGCGAGCTCGGCGAGCGCAACGGCGTCTACGCCACCAACGTCGAGCACAAGATGGGCCTCAAGGCCTCGAACACCTGCGAGATGACCTTCGGTGCCAAGCACCCGGCCAAGGGCTGGCTGCTCGGCGAGAAGGTCGACGGCATCCGCCAGATGTTCAAGATCATCGAGTTCGCCCGCATGATGGTCGGCACGAAGGCCATCGCCACCCTCTCCACCGGCTACCTGAACGCCCTGGAGTACGCCAAGGAGCGCGTGCAGGGCGCCGACATCTCGCAGTTCCTGGACAAGACCGCCCCGCGCGTCACCATCACCCACCACCCGGACGTGCGCCGCTCGCTGCTGACCCAGAAGGCCTACGCCGAGGGCATGCGCGCGCTGGTCCTGTTCACCGCGTCCACCCAGGACGACATGATGGCCGCCAAGCTGCGCGGCGAGCGCGACGAGGCCGCCGAGCGCCTGAACGACCTGCTCCTGCCGATCGTCAAGGGCTACGGCTCGGAGAAGTCCTACGAGCAGCTCGCCCAGTCCCTGCAGACCTTCGGTGGCTCCGGCTACCTGCAGGAGTACCCGATCGAGCAGTACATCCGCGACGCCAAGATCGACACCCTCTACGAGGGCACCACGGCGATCCAGGGCCAGGACTTCTTCTTCCGCAAGATCGTCAAGGACGGCGGCCAGGCCCTCACCGCGCTGTCCGAGCAGATCCAGAAGTTCCTCGCCTCGGCGGAGGGCGGCGACGCCCTGGCCGCCGAGCGCGAGCTGCTCGCCAAGGCCGCCGGCGACCTGGAGGGCATCGTCGGCAAGCTGCTGGCCGACCTCTCCTCGGTCGAGCAGGACGTCAAGAACATGTACAAGGTGGGCCTCAACACCACCCGCCTGCTGATGGTCTCCGGCGACGTCGTGGTCGGCTGGCTGCTGCTGCGCCAGGCCGCGGTGGCCCTGGCCAAGCTGGAGGCCGGCGCTTCGGAGAAGGACGTCCCGTTCTACCAGGGCAAGGTCGCGGCGGCCCGCTTCTTCGCCAAGAACGTCCTGCCGACCGTCGCCCCGCAGCGTCTGATCGCCGAGGGCATCGACAACGAGATCATGGACCTGGCGGAGGAGGCCTTCTAGGCCCTCGCCCTTTCCGGACTGCCTGACGGAACCCTCATGCCGAAGGGCCCGACCCACCCGGTCGGGTCCTTCGGCATTCGCCGCTCACCCGCTCCGCAGGGCCTTCAGCGGGTCCGTGCGGGCCGCCCGGAGCGCGGGCAGGAACGGCACGTGGGCGGCGGGCACCATCGGGCCGTTCACCGTCCTGGCCTTCCCGAGTGCGGCCCGGTCGGAGGCCAACTGCGTCCTGGCGGCGGCTGGTTGCTGGTCGATGTCGGTGCCGGGCCCCGGTGCCGAGGGGGCTGGGGCGTGGCGGGCGCGGCGGTCGGAGCGGGTGCCTGAGTGGCGCCGGCCCGTTGCTGCGCGGTGAGGCCGTCCGCCGTCTGCCGGTCGGTGTCCCGCCTTCGGTGCCGCGTCCATCGCCTTCCGTGCCGCGTCCACCGCCTGCTGGGTGGTGGCGCCGGTGGTCGGCACCGGGTAGCCGAGTCCGCCCTGGAACGCCGTCACGGCCGCCGCCGTCCCCGGGCCGAACGTCCCCTTGTCGTCGTCGCCGACCGGGTGCCCCAACCCCGGCAGCGCGTCCTGGAGTTCGGCGACGTCCGGGCCGGTGGCGCCCGGCTTGACGTCCCGGTACGCGGGCACCGGCCCCGGCGGTGCGAACAGCGGCTGCCCGGACACCTCCGCGAGGAGCCGCCCCGCCGTCGCGGTGTCCCCGGTCCCGACCCCGCGCTTCGACACGAACAGCCGGGTGACCTCCGGCGACTCGGCCGACGGCACCACGTCCTGATGCTCCGGCGGGTACACCACCGCCCGCGCCGTCACCGACCTCGTCAGCACCTGGCTCACCACGGGCGCGGTGAGCAGGCTGTCCGGCGGCGGTGCCGTCCGCTCCGCGCGCTCGGCCGGCGACTTCACGAACGCCGCGGCTCCCAGCCCGCCGACCCCCACCAGCACCCGCTTGCGCCGGGCACCCCGTGACGGCCCGGCCGGCGGATCGGCGGCGTCGTCGTCGGCGCCCCCGGCGGCCATCGTCGGTGTGGTCAACGCACCCCTCGCAACGGTGACTTCACCGCACCGAAGTATCGTCGACCGGACGCCGCCGCGGTCCGGAACCGGCCGCCCGGCCCGTGCGTCGCGCCGCCGCCGGCGACCGCAGTCCCCGGCGGCCGGATGACCGTCCGCGACCAGGGGCGTTCGTTGGGTGAACGGTGGTGGGGGCGACGGCACTTCACGGTTGTGTCTGCGTTTCGCATCCGTTGCGACGTTGCGAGTGCCCTGTCCGTGTACGGGCATATGCTCAGGGTGCGAAGCCGACCCCCATCCGGCTCCGGCCCTCCCTCGACTCAGGAGCAGTATGTCGCCCGCCGCCCGACAGGCGTTCTTCGACCGGACGCACACCGATGATCTGATCGCGTTCCTCGGAACCTCGCCTTCCCCGTACCACGCGGTTGCGAGCGCCGCCGAGCGGCTGGAGAAGGCGGGCTTCCGGCAGGTCGCCGAGACGGACGCGTGGGACGCTGCGGCCGGTGGGCGCTACGTCATCCGCGGCGGCGCGCTCATCGCCTGGTACCTGCCCGAGGGCGCCGGGCCCGAGACGCCGTTCCGCGTGGTCGGGACGCACACCGACTCGCCGAACCTGCGGGTCAAGCCGGTGCCGGACACCGGCTCGGCAGGCTGGCGGCAGGTCGCGGTGGAGATCTACGGCGGCGTCCCGCTGAACACCTGGCTCGACCGGGACCTCGGGCTGTCGGGTCGGCTGGCCCTGAAGGACGGCAGCTGGCGCCTGGTGCAGCTGGACGAGCCGCTGCTGCGCGTGCCGCAGTTGGCGATCCACCTGGACCGCCAGGTCAACGACGGCATGAAGCTCGACAAGCAGCGCCACCTCACCCCGATCTGGGGCCTCGGCCCGGTCGACGAGGGCGGCCTGATCTCCTACGTCGCCCAGCGGGCCGGCCTGGAGCCGGCCGACGTGGTCGGCTGGGACCTCATGACGCACGACGTCCAGCCCGCCTCCTACCTCGGCCGCGACCGCGAGCTGCTGGCCGGCCCGCGCCTGGACAACCTGCTGTCCGTGCACGCGGCCACCGCCGCGCTCGCCGCCGTCGCCACCGCCGAGGGCGCCGCGGACCTGCCGTACATCCCGGTGCTGGCCGCCTTCGACCACGAGGAGACCGGCAGCGAGTCGGACACCGGCGCGCAGAGCCCGCTGCTCGGCAACGTCCTGGACCGCACCGTCTTCGCGCGCGGCGGCTCCCCGGAGGACCGTGCCCGGGCGCTGGCCGGCACGGTCTGCCTCTCCTCGGACATGGGTCACGCGATCCACCCGAACTACACCGAGCGGCACGAGCCGGGCCACCACCCGATGCCGAACGGCGGCCCGATCCTCAAGGTCAACGTCAACAACCGCTACGCGACCGACGGCGTCGGCCGGGCCGTCTTCGCGGCGGCCTGCGAGCGGGCCGGCGTGCCGTGGCAGTCCTTCGTCTCCAACAACGCCATGCCCTGCGGCACGACGATCGGCCCGATCACCGCGGCCCGCCTGGGCATCAGGACGGTCGACTGCGGCATCGCGGCGCTGTCCATGCACTCGGCGCGCGAGCTGTGCGGCGCGGACGATCCGTTCCTGCTGGCCGGCGCGATCAAGGCCTTCCTGGAGGGCTGAGAGGCCCGAACGTGCGAAGGGCCCGGCGGGACTCCGTAGAACCGGAGGAGTCCGCCGGGCCCTTCGCACGTCCTGCGGGCTACTCCAGGCCGGCGAGCACCAGCGGCAGGCGGCGGGCGCCGTCGGCGACCAGCTTCACCGGCACGCCCCAGTCCTGCTGGTGCACGTGGCAGGCCGGGTACTCGATCTCCGGGTCGTCGTCGCAGGAGGCGGCCATCGCCGACACGTGCAGCACGCCCTCGGCGACCTCGCCGGACAGGACCAGCTCGCGCGAGAGGTCGGAGTCCGCGCCCGCGCCGGAGACCAGCAGCTCCGGCGGCGTGGAGCTGACCAGCAGCCGGGTGGACGGGCCGTAGCGCTCGTCCAGCTTCTGGCCGCTCGGCGCGGAGAAGACCACGTCCAGCCGGAACGGGCCCGGCGCGACCTCGGTGGCCGCGCGCTGGGTGCGGTGCGCGACCGACTCGACCCGCACCGCCTCCTCGGGCAGCCGCAGCCTGGTCAGCCGGTGCCGGGCCGACTCGACCACGACGATGTCCTCGTCCACCAGGACGGCCCCGGACGGCTCGCGCAGGTCGGTGGCCAGCGTGCTGACCTCGCCGGTCGCCGGGTCGAAGCGGCGCAGCGCGTGGTTGTAGGTGTCGGCGACGGCCACCGAGCCGTCGGGCAGGACGGTGACGCCCAGCGGGTGCTGGAACAGGGCCTGGTCGGCGGCGCCGTCGCGGTGGCCGAAGTCGAACAGGCCGGTGCCGACGGCCGTGTGGACCTCGTTGGTTCCACGTGAAACCCAGCGCAGGGCGGACGTCTCGGAGTCGGCGACCCAGAGCTTCTCGCCGTCCGCGGAGACCGCGAGGCCGGACGGCTGGGCGAACCAGGCCTCGCCGGCGGGGCCGTCGACCAGGCCCTCGTTGGTCGTGCCGGCCGCGACGGCGACCGTGCCGGCCGCAGGGTCGTACGCCCACAGCTGGTGCACGCCGGCCATGGCGATCCACACCCGGCCGTCGAACCAGGCGACGTCCCACGGCGAGGAGAGGTCCACCTCGCGGGCCGGGCCCTCGGTGGCCGAGCCCTGCCACCACTGGCGGCCGGTGCCGGCCAGCGTGGTGACGTGGCCGTCGGCCAGCCGGACGCCGCGCAGGGCGTGGTTGACGGTGTCGGCGACGACGACGTCGTAGTCGTACGGGTGCCCCTCGGGCAGCAGCACGAGGCCCTGCGGCTCGCTGAACCGCGGGTCGGTGCCGTCCACCAGGCCGCGCTGCCCGTCGCCGATCCGGCGCACCACCGTCTCGCCGTCCTCGGCCAGCTCGACCAGCGAGTGGTGGCCGGAGTCGGCGACCAGGAAGTGGCCGTTGCCCAGGCGCACCGCCTTGCCCGGGAACTTGAGGTCCCCGGCGGTCGGCTCCGGCGCCACGTACGGGCCGTCGCCGCGGCGCAGCGTGCCCTTGGCGGCGTGTTCCTCCTCCAGCTCCTCCACCAGCCGCGCGATCGCGTGCGCGTGGCCCTCGCCGGCGTGCTGGGCGACGACGTACCCCTCGGGGTCGATCACCACGAGCGTCGGCCAGGCGCGCACCGCGTACTGCTTCCAGGTGACGAGCGCCGGGTCGTCCAGGACCGGGTGGTGCACCTCGTACCGGGCGACGGCGTCGACGACGGCCTGGTGGTCGGCCTCGTGCACGAACTTGGGCGAGTGCACGCCGACGATCACCACGGTGTCGCGGTGCTTCTCCTCCAGCTCGCGCAGTTCGTCGAGGACGTGGAGGCAGTTGATGCAGCAGAAGGTCCAGAAGTCCAGAACGGTGATCTTGCCCCGGAAGTCGGCGAGGGTGAGCTCCTTGCCGCCGGTGTTGAGCCAACCGCCTGCGCCGACCAGCTCGGGGGCGCGTACTCGTGCACGAGATGCCATGGCTGTATCCAACCCCATCGGGTGGGGACGGCATTCCGGGGAGGGTGGGGCGCGTGGGGTGGGTGGGGCGCAGGGGTGGCGGTGGGGTCAGGTGGACCGGCCGAGACGCCTCTGCCAGCGGGTTTCGCCGTCCTGCCGTTCGGCGGTCGGGGCGAGGCCGAGGGCGCGGGCCACGGCGGCGGAGGCGTGGTGGTCGGGGTGGATGTGGGCCGTCACGGTGGTGATGCCGGCGGCGGCGAGGTGGGCGAGCAGGGTGCGGGCGGCCTCGGCGGCGAGGCCGTGGCCCTGCCAGGGCGTGCCGACCACCCAGGCGAGCTCGGCGCCGTCCCCGCGGACCGTGGCCTGGACGTAGCCCGCGAGGCGGCCGTCGGGGTGGAGGCGCAGCGCCCAGTTGCCCCAGGTCTCGGCGGGGTCGGGGGAGCCGGCGGCGAGCCGGGCGTAGCGGGTGCGCAGGGCGTCGGCGCCGTCCGGGGTGCCGCCGGTGAAGGCGTGCAGAGCCGGGTCGGCCAGGGCGGCGGCCATCTCCTCGGCGTGTCCGGGCCGCAGGGGGACGAGGTCGAGGCGTTCGCCGTGCAGGGTCGTGGTGGTGTCCGGGTGCATGGGTCCGTTCGGGGCCTTTCAGTGCGGGTGCGGGCTCGTGCCGAGGACGTGGTCCCGTCCCCACGCGCCGAGTGGCGCCAGTGCCGCGTTGAGACGCGTGCCGGCGTCGGTCAGCGTGTACTCGACCCGGGGCGGTACCTCGTCGTGCGCCTCGCGGTGCACGATGCCGTCCGCCTCCAGTTCGCGCAGGTGGGCGGCGAGCACCTTCTCGGTGATGCCCGGCACCAGGCGGCGCAGCTCGCCGAAGCGGCAGCCCGGGCGGGCGTCCAGCGCCCAGAGGATCAGCACCTTCCACTTGCCGCCGATCACGTCCATCGCGGCGTCGATCCCGCAGACGTACGCCCCCGGCCTCGGCACGGTCGCCATCCCCCACCCCTTCCGACCTCGTCGCTCACCCCAGGGTAACCACCCACTTCCATGTGCGTACTTGATCGCCGGCGGTGCCGCGAAGAGGCTGATTCCCATGGGAAACACCGAAGTTGAGAAGACCCCCGTCACCCTGCTCGGGCTCGGCGCCATGGGCACCGCCCTGGCCCGTGCCTGGCTCGCCGCCGGGCACCCGCTGACCGTCTGGAACCGCAGCCCGGCCAGGGCCGGGGCGCTCGCCGCCGAGGGCGCGGTCGTCGCCGCCAGTGCCGCGGAGGCCGTCGCGGCCAACCGGCTGGTCGTGGTGTGCCTGCTCGACGACGCCTCCGTGGCGGAGGCGCTGGCCGACGCGGACCTCGCCGGGAAGGACGTGGTCAACCTGGTCACCGGCACCCCCGCCCAGGCCCGGGTCCGCGCCGGGTGGGCCGGCGGGCGCGGCGCGCGCTACCTGGACGGCGGGATCATGGCCGTCCCGCCGATGATCGGCGTCCCGGCGGCCGGGCCGTACGTGTTCTACAGCGGCTCGTCCGCGCTGTTCGAGGAGCACGCGGAGGTGCTCGCCGTGCCGGCCGGCACGCGGTACGTCGGGGCGGACCCGGGGCACGCGGCGCTGCACGACGTGGCGCTGCTCAGCGCGATGTACGGGATGTTCGCCGGGGTCGCGCACGCGTTCGCGCTGGTCAGGGAGGAGGCCGCGGTCGCGCCCGGCGACCTCGCGCCGCTGCTGGCCGGGTGGCTGACGGCGATGACCGGGTCGATCGCGAGGACGGCGGAGCAGTTGGCGAGCGGCGACTACGCCAAGGACGTGGCGTCGAACCTGGCGATGCAGGTGGCCGGGCGCCGGACGCTGCTGGGCACGGCCGAGGAGCAGGGTGTGAGCGACGAACTCCTGGCGCCGTACTTCCGGTTGATGGAGCGCAGACTCGCGCTCGGCGGCGGTGAGGAGGACCTGGCGGGGGTGGTCGACCTGCTGCGGGCCTGAGGCCCGGCCGGTAACGTACCGGCATGGCTGACCTTGAAGAACGCGCCAACGTCGTCGCGTCCGGTTCCCGGCAGGCCGGGGCGGGGGTGCCGGTCCGCCGGCGCCGCGTTCCGGACCTCGCCGAATGCGTCCGGCTGCTGGGCGACGTCCACGCCACCGACGGCTACCCGTCCGACTGGCCCGACCGCCCCGCCGCCTGGCTCACCCCCGAGGGGCTCCTCGCCGCGTGGGTGGCCGAGGCGGACGGCCGCATCCTCGGGCACGTCGCCCTCTCCCGCAGCGCCCCGGGGGACGCCGCCCCGGTGCTGTGGAGCCGCCGCACCGGGGCCCGGCCCGAGCTCACCGCCGTGGTGAACCGGCTCTACGTCGCCCCCGCCGCGCGCGGGCGGGGCGTCGGGGCGCGCCTGCTGGCGAACGCGCTGACCCACGCGCGGGCGCTCGGCCTGCACCCGGTCCTCGACGTCCTCGCCACCGACGCGGCGGCGGTGGCCTGCTACCGGCGTCTCGGCTGGACCTGGCTGGGCAGCGCCGACCAGCAGTGGGGCGGCGGACGGACCGTCGTCGTGCACTGTTTCGCGGCGCCCCGGGAGCGGTGAGGGCGGCGGGGGAACCGGCGTCACCGGCTCCCCCGCAGAGGCCCGTCAGCCCGCGGAGCGGTCCGCGGCCGGGCGGCGGCGCAGCGCGGGAGTGGTGAGCGCGGGCGGCTGCCAGGCGCCGTCCGCCTGGTAGAGGTTGGTGCCGGGCGGGACGATCGCGTCGATGCGGTCGAGGGTGGCGTCGTCGAGGACGAGGTCGGCGCCCTTGAGCGCGGATTCGAGCTGTTCCATCGTGCGCGGGCCGAGGATGACCGAGGTGACGGCCGGGTGGGCCAGCGGGAAGGCGACGGCCAGCTCGGGGAGCGTGCGGCCGAGGTCCTCGGCGAGCGCGGTGAAGCCCTCGACGGCGTCCAGCTTGGCCTGGGTGAGCGGCAGTTCCGGGTCGAAGCGGCCCGGGTTGATGGCGGCGCGGCCCCGCGAGAGGTCGATCGCCCGGCCCTTGCGGTACCGGCCGGTCAGGAAGCCGCCGGCCAGCGGGCCCCAGGTCAGCGCGCCCATGCCGAGCTGCTGGACGGTGGGCAGCACGTTCGCCTCGATGCCGCGGGCGAGCAGCGAGTACGGCGGCTGCTCGGTGCGGAAGCGCGGCAGGCCGCGGCGTTCGGCGACGTGGTACGCGTCGACGATCTGCTCGGCGGGGAAGGTCGAGCAGCCGAAGGCACGGATCTTGCCGGCCCGGACGAGGTCGTCGAGCGCGGAGAGGGTCTCCTCGACGTCGGTGGTGTGGTCCGGCCGGTGCACCTGGTACAGGTCGATCCGGTCGGTGCGCAGTCGCCGCAGGCTGTCCTCGACCTCCCGGACGATCCAGCGCCGGGAGTTGCCGCCCCGGTTGCGGCCCTCGCCCATCGGGAAGTGCACCTTGGTGGCGAGCACGATGTCGTCCCGGTCGCCGCGGGCGGCCAGCGCCTTGCCGACGATCTCCTCGGACTCGCCGGCCGAGTAGATGTCGGCGGTGTCGACGAAGTTGATGCCGCGGTCGAGCGCGGTGTGGATGATCCGGACGCAGTCGTCGTGGTCGGGGTTGCCGATCGCGCCGAACATCATGGTGCCGAGGCAGTAGGCACTGACTTCGATGCCGGTGCCGCCGAGGACGCGGTAGCGCATGGTGGTTCTCCCCCGAAGGTCTTGGGTGTCCCGTTCGTTGCGTCAGAGGCTAGGAGTTGGAGTGCACTCCAAGGCAAGCGTCCGTTCCCGGCCCGGCGCGCGGGATCCCCCGGCGGGGGGAGCGGATTCGTCGGAGCGGAGGAGGCCGGGGCGGGGCGCGCGGGCGAGCGTGGGGGCATGACGAGGAACGCGTGGGGTGTGGCCGGCTGGGGCGTCGCCTGTGCCGGGTTCGGGACGGGCTGCGCGCTGAGCGGGACGGACCTGCTCGGGGCCGTCTGGCCGGGCTGGGCGGTCGCCGGGGCGGGGGTGCTCGCGGTGCCGGCCGGGGTGGCGGCGGCCCGGGGGCGGCCGGGGCCGGCGCTGCGGGCGGTGCTGTGGGCGCTGGTCGGGGCGGCGGCGGTGGCGGCCTGGGGGCTGCTGATGGACGTGCTGATGCTGCTGACCGGCGCGGCCGTGGACAGCGGACCGGGGGCGGTGCTGCACGTGCTGTCGGCGGTCGGCGTCGTGCTGCTGGCGGGGGCTGCGCGCGTGCGTCCGCCCGCCGGGACCCGGGCGCCGGCCCCGGCTCCGTCCGAGGCCCCGGCGGTCGTCCAACTCGCCGCGTGGGCTGGCACGTTGGCCTTCGTCCCGTACGTCGTGATGAAGCTCAACTGGGCCTTCGGCGGCAGCTTCGCGGGGATCGACGGCGCCCGGATGCGGGTGACCGACGAGCGCAACGGCGCCTCCGGGCTCTGGCTCACCCTGGAGGACTGGGGGATCGACCCCACCGCGCTGATGGCCGCGCTCGGGGTGTTCCTGCTGTGGGGCCTGGTCCGGCCGTGGGGACAGGTCTTCCCGCGGTGGACCCTGGTGCTGAGCGGCCGCCGGGTGCCGCGCTGGCTGCCGCTCGCCCCCGCGCTGATCGGGGCCGGCACGCTGGCGCCGTACGGGCTGATGGGGGTCGGGTACCTCTCGCTGTGCACGGTCGGCGTGACGACGATCCGGACGGGCGACCTGCCGGCGCCGGACGACGCGCTGATGGTGGGCTGGGTCGGGATGAGCGCGTTCGCCGTGTACGGGGTGGCGCTGGCGGTCGCGGTCCGGTCGTACTGGCGGCGCACGGGTGGCTGAGCGCGGGTTCGCGGCTGGGCTTGATTTGCAGGAATGGCAACAAAGCTTGCCGTTCCTGTAGGAGCGGCCGCAGCCTGGCGGTGGAGGTGACCGCGATGAGCGAGAACAGCGTCAGGACGACGACCGTGGATCCCCCCGAGGACGGCTACGACGTGGTCGTGATCGGCGGGGGCGCGGCGGCGGCCTTCGCGCTCGGCCACGAGCTCACCGCGGAGGACGTCGAACGGGTGGTCGCCCGGTTCCGCGTGTCCGGGGAGCACCGCGCGTCCGCCGCCGCCCTGCCCGCCTGAGCGGGAGGCTCCCTCCCGTACGCCGCATCACCGCACTGACGACCACGACGATCGGAGACCCCGGATGTCCGGCCACCACCATCACCACCCCACCGAGGCCCGGGGCCACGAGCACGGCCACGACCACGTCCCCGCCGCCGACTTCGACTGGGACGCACTCGCCGCCCACCTGGAGCGCGAGGCCGAGCTGAAGGCCCCCGCCGTCACCGCCGCCGCCCACTGGCTGCGCGACCTGACCGCCGGCGGCGAGGTCCGGCGGGTGCTCGACGTCGGCAGCGGCCCGGGCGTGCTCGCCGGGCTGCTCGCCGAGGTCTTCCCGGCTGCCGAGGTGGTCGCGGTCGACCAGTCGGCGGCGCTGCTGGAGCGCGCCCGGACCCGCTCCGGCGGCCGCCTGACGATCCAGCAGGCCGATCTGCCCGAGGAGTTCGGCAAGCTCGGCGGGGCCGACCTGATCTGGTCCGCGAACGCGATCCACCACCTCGGCGACCAGCAGACCGCGCTCACCGGCCTGGCCGGCCTCCTGCGCCCCGGCGGGCTGCTGGCCGTCGCCGAGCGAGGACTGCCGCTGCGCTACCTGCCGCGCGACTTCGGCCTCGGCAAGGCCGGTTTCCAGGCCCGCCTGGACGCGGCCCACGAGGCGGGCTTCAGCACGATGCGCGCCGAACTGCCGGACGCCACCGAGGAGATCGAGGACTGGCCGGCCATGCTCGGCCGGGCCGGCCTGACCCCGACCGGCACCAGGACCTTCCTGATCGACCACCCGGCCCCGCTCGCCGCCCCCGCCCGCGAGCACCTGCACGCCCAGCTCGCCCGCCTGCACGACCAGCTCGCCGACCACCTGGACCCGCAGGACGCGGCCACGCTGGCGGCCCTGCTGGAGGAGGACGCCCCGACCGGGATCCTGCACCGGCCGGACGCCTTCTACCTGTCCGCGATGACGGTCCACACCGCCCGCGCGGCCCGGTAGCCGCGGAGCCCCCTGGGGCGCCCCCGGGATGCCGGTGGCACCCCGGGGGCCGATGCGTCCGGGGACCGGTACCGTCGCCCCATGACTGCCGACGAGCACGAGAACGAGCACCGGACCGAGCCCGGCTTCGTCGTCGTGACGACCACCCACGAGACCGAGGACCTGGCCCGGACCCTGGCCTCCGAGGCCGTCCGCGAGCGGCTGGCCGCGTGCGCGCAGGTGTACCCGGTCCGGTCCGTCTACTGGTGGGAGGGCGAGGTCCAGGACGCCGGGGAGTGGCGGATCGACCTCAAGACCAGGGCCGGACTCGCCGACCGGCTGGGCGCGTTCCTCACCGAGCGCCACGCGTACGAGACGCCCGAGGTGATCGCCGTCCCGGTGGTCGCGGGCAGCCCCGGCTACCTCGCGTGGGTCACCGCCGAGACGGCCGCTCCCTGACGCCCAGCGCTCCCGGGGGAATCCGCCCGCGAGCCCCTACTCGCCGCCGAAGCGCGCCGTCCAGGCCGCCAGGTCGTCGTCGGTGATCTTGGCGAACAGCACCGGCGGCACGGTGAACCCCGTCCCGGCCGGTACCAGGTCGAGCGACCGCGCCTCCTCCGGGGCGATCCAGCGCCGGGACGCCGCCGGGGAGTCGTCGGCCAGCGCGAACGCGCCGCGCATCGCCGCCGCGGTGGCCGGGACGAACGGCTCCGACACCACCGCGTACAGGTGGATCAGGTTCATCGCCGTGCGCAGCGTCAGCGCCGCCGCCTCCGGGTCGGTCTTCACCTGGAGCCAGGGCGCCTTCTCGTCCAGGTACGCGTTGCCGGCGCTCCACAGGGCGCGCAGGGCCTGCGCCGCCTTGCGGAAGTTGAGCGCGTCGAGCTGCGCCTCGTACTCGGCGAGCAGGCCGGCGATCTGCGCCCCGAGCCGCTCCTCCGCCTCGCCGGCGGCGTGCCCGCCGGGGACGTCGTCGCCGAAGCGCTTGCGGCTGAAGGTCAGCACCCGGTTGACGAAGTTGCCGAGGGTGTCGGCGAGGTCCTTGTTGACGACGGCGGCGAAGAGGTCCCAGGTGAAGCTGGAGTCGTCCGACTCGGGCGCGTGCGCCATCAGGAAGTAGCGCCAGTAGTCGGCCGGCAGCAGCTCCAGGGCGACGTCGGTGAAGATGCCGCGCCTCTGGCTGGTGGAGAACTTCCCGCCGTAGTAGGTCAGCCAGTTGAAGGCCTTGACCTGGTCGACCTTCTTCCACGGGCGGCGCGAGCCGAGGATCGTCGCGGGGAACATCACCGTGTGGAACGGGACGTTGTCCTTGGCCATGAACTCGGTGTAGCGGACGGTGCCGTCGGCCTCGTACCACCAGGACTTCCAGTCCCGCAGCTGCCCGGCCGGGGCCGCGTCCGCCCACTCCTTGGTGGCGCCGATGTACTCGATCGGGGCGTCGAACCAGACGTAGAACACCTTGCCCTCGGCGGCCAGCTCGGGCCACACGTCGGCCGGCACCGGGACGCCCCACTCCAGGTCACGGGTGATCGAGCGGTCCTGCAGGCCCTCGGTGAGCCACTTGCGGGCGATGGACGAGGCGAGTACCGGCCAGTCGTCGGCGTGGGCCGAGATCCACTCCTCGACCTCCTCCGTCAGCTTCGACTGGAGCAGGAACAGGTGCCTGGTCTCCCGCACCTCCAGGTCGGCGCTGCCGCTGATGGCCGAGCGCGGCTCCAGCAGGTCGGTCGGGTCCAGCACGCGCGTGCAGTTCTCGCACTGGTCGCCGCGCGCCTTGTCGTAGCCGCAGTGCGGGCAGGTGCCGACGATGTAGCGGTCCGGCAGGAAGCGGCCGTCGGCGTTGGAGTACACCTGGCGGATCGCGCGCTCCTCGATGAAGCCGTTGCGCTGGAGCTCGCGGGCGATCTCCTGGGTGATCTCCCGGTTCTGCGGCGAGGAGCTGCGGCCGAAGTGGTCGAAGGAGAGGCCGAAGCCGTCGTAGACCGCGCGCTGCGCGTCGTGCGCCCGGGCACAGAACTCGGCGACCGGCAGCCCGGCCTCCTGCGCGGCGAGTTCGGCGGGCGTGCCGTGCTCGTCCGTCGCGCAGATGTACAGCACCTCGTGGCCACGCTGGCGCAGGTAGCGGGAGTAGACGTCCGCCGGGAGCATCGACCCGACCATGTTGCCCAGGTGCTTGATCCCGTTGATGTACGGAAGGGCGCTGGTGATCAGGTGCCGAGCCATCCTGGGATGCTCCGATTTCTCCCGCACGCGCACCCCGCCCGGGGTGCCGTGCCAGGCGCAGGGTTCCACTGTGGGTGCCAAAGCCTACCGTCGTGGGTGCGGCCGGACCGTGGATTAACGGCGCGCCCCGGCGCTCAGGGTGCGCCCGGCGACTGGAGCCCGCCGAAGTCGCCGTGGCGGTCGAACTCCCCGGCCTTCACCCCGCGCACGAAGGCCGCCCACTTGCGCGGGGTGGTGCGCACGACGACTTCGGCGCTCTCCGACTCGCGGATCTCGACCAGCCCGTCGGCGGTGCGGATCTCGACGCACTCGTTGGCCTCGGCGCTGGCCGAGGACTTCTGCCAGTCGCTCATACGGGCGCTGTCTTCAGTATGGTCCGGATGAACTCCCGCGAGTCGTCGGCTCCGAGGGCGATCGCCTCGGTCTCCGTCCTGATCTCGCGGTAGGTCCGCAGGTCGGCCTCGGTGTGCACGAACTTCGGCCCCTGCGAGAGGTCGATCTGGACGGTGTCCAGCTCGGGAACGGGCCCGCAGGCGAGGTACATGCTCTCCCCGGAACCGGGGAACGTGTCCACGGTGAACGGGATCGCGCGGATCTCCACCCCGGGGCGCTCGGAGTCCTCCAGCAGGCTGCGCAGTTGGTCGCGCAGCACGAACGGACCGCCGAACTGCATGCGCAGCGCGGATTCGTGGATGAAGGCGGTGTACGGCTTCGGCCGTTCGACCAGGACGCGCTGGCGCTGGATCCGGAACGCCGTGCGCACGTCGGTCTCCTGCCGGGGCAGCGGCGGGCGCAGGCGCGCGAACACGGCGTTGGCGTAGGCGGAGGTCTGCAGGAGCCCGGGGATGAAACTGGTGTGCAGGATGGTGAGCGACTCGGCGTGGTGCTCCATCTCCGCGATGTCGATGATCCCGCTCGGGATGCGCCCGCGGTAGCCGTCCCACCAGTACTTGCGGCGGTCCTGGGTCATCGCGAGCAGCGCGTCGAGGTAGCGGCCCTCGGTGAGGCCGCAGGCGCGTGCCCAGGCCCGGAGCCGGTCGGCGCTGATGCCGGACTTCCCGTTCTCCATCTGGGAGATCTTGGGCAGGTCGGTGCCCAGGGTGGCGGCCAGGGTCTTGGGCGTCACGCCGACGCGTTCGCGCATCTTGCGCAGCTCGATGCCAAGGCGTTGCTGGCGCACGGTCGGCGACAAGCGGGGTGGCATGAGTCTCTTCTCCGGGTCGCGGTGTCCGTCGATGCTTCCGGTGAAGTGTGCCGTGCAAACCGGACCCTAGCTACCGAAACGGGGGATACCCCACGATGGAGTGAACGTCCACTCTCTCGGTAGCAAGTCTTGTACTTCGACCCTAGGGTCGAAGCCGAGTCACCCGCCGACCGGTTGTCGCCCACGGCCCATCAAGCGGCCCTGAATTCCGACCTGATGAACGGCCGGCAGGCTCGCCATCCCCGACCGGAGACACCCATGCCGCTTCCGTCGCCCCTCCGTCGTCCCCGACGCGTCCCGGTGAGCCGGTGAACGCTCTGGTCGTCGCCGGCCTGTCCCTCCTGCTGCTCGCCGTGCTGTTCGTCGGCTGGCTGGTCTGGCTGGTCAACCTCCAGCCCAGGGAGCCCCGTTCGGCGAAGCCGGAGTTCGCCGCCCGGAACTCGCGCTCCGTCGACGAGAACTAGGGCGCGTCTTCCGGCTCAGGCCGGCGCCTCCGGGGCACCGCCCGCCCCACCCCACCGGCCGTCGTCGTACCGTCAGACGTCGGCCACGAAGTGGTCGAACTCCCCGGCCTGGACGCCGAGGAGGAAGGCCTCCCACTTCTCCGGTGTGGTGCGGACGACGACGCCGCTCCCGTCCGACTCGCGGATCTCGACGACGCCGTCGACGAACCGCACCTCCAGGCACGTTCCGGACGGGTCGCCGGTGGAAGGCCGCTGCCAGTCGCTCATGGTGGCTCCTCGGTGAAGGCTCGGTTCTCCGCCCCAGCTTGCCACCGCGAGCCGGGGCGGCCGTCAGCCGCGCGGCGGCTCGTCGTGGGGCGGTCAGCCGCGGGCGAGCCGTTCGACCAGCCGGGCCTCGGCGGCGGGCCACTCGTCGGCGAGCATCGAGAAGTAGGCGGTGTCCCGCCAGACGCCGTCGGCGCGCAGGCGGTCGCGCCGGAAGGTGCCCTCGTACTGGGCGCCGAGCCGCAGGATCGCGTTGCGGGAGCGGTCGTTGAGCGCGTCGGTCTTCCACATCACCCGGCCCATGCCCAGCTCGCCGAAGGCGTACCGCAGGAGCAGCAGCTTCGACTCGGAGTTCACGGCCGAGCGCCACACCGAGCGGGCGTACCAGGTGCCGCCGATCTCGACGAGCTCGTGCGTCGCGCTGAAGTCGTAGAAGCCGGTGATGCCGACGGCCCGGCCGCTCGCCAGGTCGACCACGGCGAACTTCACCGCCGCGCCGGCCGCCATCTCCCCGATCCGGTGCTCGATGATCCCGCCCAGCTCCTCCTCGCTCTGCGGCGGGAGGAAGGGGATCCAGCGCCAGACGTCCGGGTCGGGGCCGACGGCGGCCCAGAGCTCGGGGACGTGGTGGCGCCCGAGGGGCTCCAGGCGGACGTGACGGCCGGTCAGGGTGACGGGCTCGGGCAGCTTCGCGGTCATGACCCGAACGTACTGGCGAACTGCACTAGATGCAACGTATTTATGCTCTAGTGCAAAATTGGCGGGCAAACGGAAGGGGCCCTGCGGGATCTCTCCCGCAGGGCCCCTTCGGACCGACGTCCGGACGGCGGTCCGGAACCGGATCAGATGAACGAGTTGATCTGGATCGTCTCGTCACGGCCCGGGCCGACGCCGATGGCGGAGATCGGCGCGCCCGACATCTCCTCCAGCGCCTTCACGTAGGCCTGCGCGTTCTTCGGCAGCTCGGCGAAGGTCTTCGCCTTGCTGATGTCCTCGGTCCAGCCCGGCAGCGTCTCGTAGATCGGCTTGGCGTGGTGGAAGTCCGACTGGTTGTAGGGGAGCTCCTCGACCCGGCGGCCGTCGATCTCGTACGCGACGCAGACCGGGATCTGCTCCCAGCCGGTCAGGACGTCGAGCTTGGTGAGGAAGAAGTCGGTGAGGCCGTTGACCCGGGTCGCGTAGCGCGCGATGACGGCGTCGAACCAGCCGCAGCGGCGGTCACGGCCGGTGGTCACGCCGCGCTCGCCGCCGATGCGGCGCAGCGCCTCGCCGTCCGCGTCGAGCAGCTCGGTCGGGAACGGGCCGGAGCCGACGCGGGTGGTGTAGGCCTTGAGGATGCCGATGACCCGGTCGATCTTGGTGGGGCCGATGCCGGCGCCGGTGCAGGCGCCGCCCGAGGTCGGGTTCGACGAGGTCACGAAGGGGTACGTGCCGTGGTCGACGTCGAGCAGGGTGCCCTGACCGCCCTCCAGCAGGACGACCTTGTTCGCCTTGAGGGCCTCGTCCAGGACGAGGGTGGTGTCGGCGAGGAAGGGCTTGATCTTGTCCGCGTAGCCCAGGTACTCCTCGACGACCAGCTCGGCCGGGACGGCGCGGCGGTTGTAGAGCTTGACCAGGATCTGGTTCTTGTCGTGCAGCGCCGCCTCGATCTTCTGGCGCAGGATCGACTCGTCGAACAGGTCCTGGACCCGGATGCCGACGCGGTTGATCTTGTCCGCGTAGGTCGGGCCGATGCCGCGGCCGGTGGTGCCGATCCGGCGCTTGCCGAGGAAGCGCTCGGTGACCTTGTCCAGGGTGCGGTGGTACGGCGTGATCAGGTGGGCGTTGCCCGAGATCAGCAGCTTGGAGGTGTCGATGCCGCGCTCGTTGAGGCCGGTCAGCTCGGAGAGCAGCACGCCCGGGTCGATCACGACGCCGTTGCCGATCACCGGCGTCACGTTCGGGCTGAGGATGCCGGAGGGGAGCAGGTGCAGGGCATACTTCTGGTCGCCGATGACCACCGTGTGACCGGCGTTGTTGCCGCCCTGGTAGCGGACGACGTAGTCGACGGAGCCGCCGAGGAGGTCGGTCGCCTTCCCCTTGCCCTCGTCCCCCCACTGAGCGCCAACGAGCACGAGTGCCGGCACAGGCGTACACCCCTTCCGGTTGGGGCATCCTGCGTAGGCCGCAGTCTGCCCCGAGATAGACGAAGCCCCTGGCGCAGTAGCGCAAGGGGCTCTTGCACCGAGAGATTACCTGAGGAAGGACCGGTCGTGTCGTCCCTGTCCACGCCTGCAACCGGCGGCTCCGAGCCGCTCCTGCTGCTCCTCGACCCGGTGGCCCGGCAGACCGACGGGGAGTCGGTGCGGATCGCGAAGGACGTGCTCTGCGGAGGTGCGGACGTCAAGGTGGCGTATCCGGAGAGCTCTTCCGAACTCGATCGGGTGCTTTCGCACCGGGGTCGGCGGCGACCGGTGGTGATCGGGTCCGATCTCGCCCTGCAACGGGTGCTCCAGGCCCTGCACCGGCACCGTGAGCTGGGCACGGATCCGGTGGGCATGGTTCCGGTCGGCCGCTCGGAGGAGCTGGCGGCGGCCCGCGCGCTCGGGGTCCCGGGCGAGCCGGTGCCGGCCGCGCGGGCGGTGTTGTCGGGGGCGCCGCGGAAGCTGGACCTGCTGGTCGACGACGGCGGCGGGGTCGCGCTGGGCGGGGTGCGGATCGCGGGTGCGGGAGCCCGGCGGCTGATCGGCCGTCCGGGTGGCTGGCGTTCGCTATGGGCGAAACTGGCTGCGGCCGAGCAGGGGAACGCACTCACCGTCGAGGCCGCCGAGCAGAGCTCCCGGATCCGGGTCGAGGCCGACGGTCGGCTCCTCGCGGACGTCCACCGGCCGGTCCGGCTGGTGCAGGTCTCCCTCCCCTCCGGCGCGTCGGACGGTTCGGGCGTCATGGAGGTCGTCGTCCGCGCGCCCGGTGCCCTGGTGCGCGCCCGCGCCGCGAGCGTCTCGGTGGTCGGCCGCGGCTTCGGCTACGAGGTCGACGGCCGCCCGGTCGGCCCGGTCCGCGCCCGCACCTGGACGGTCCACCCGGGCGCGTGGGGCCTGCTGCTCCCGGCCGCGTGAGGGTGCCCGGTGACGCCCCCGTGAACTCCGGGTGAGCAGGCTCACGTTCGCTGCGGCCCCGAGGGCCGGCGCTTCGCACCCGGAATGCCCCAACAGGCGCGAACCACAAGGCCATCACCCGCCCGCGGGAATTCCCCCGGGCCGAAATGCCCACTCGGTAAGGGGTTTTGTCTACGCGCGTTGCCGAACGATCGCCCAACAATCCCGGCGTCCCGGGTTCCGGAAGCCTGTGCCAACTGCCCTAGACTCGAAGGCGTGCCACGTGGTGACGGAAGACTCAACCACGATCTTCTTCCCGGCGAGAAAGGCCCCCAGGACGCTTGCGGCGTCTTCGGTGTCTGGGCTCCCGGCGAGGAGGTCGCCAAGCTCACGTTCTTCGGCCTTTACGCCCTGCAGCACCGCGGTCAGGAATCCGCGGGCATCGCAGTGAGCAACGGCTCCCAGATTCTCGTCTTCAAGGACATGGGACTCGTCTCCCAGGTCTTCGACGAGGCCTCCCTGGGGTCGTTGCACGGGCATATCGCCGTCGGACACGCCCGCTACTCGACCACCGGTTCCTCGGTCTGGGAGAACGCCCAGCCGACCTTCCGGGCGACCGTTCACGGTTCGCTGGCCCTCGGGCACAACGGAAACCTGGTGAACACCGCCGAACTGGCGGCCATGGTCGCCGAACTGCCGGGCGAGGAGCACGTCTCCCGTTCCGGCCGGACCGCCGCGACCAACGACACCGACCTGGTGACCGCGCTGCTCGCCGGCCACCCGGACCTCTCCATCGAGGAGACGGCCAAGGTCGTGCTGCCCAAGGTCAAGGGCGCGTTCTCGCTCGTTTTCATGGACGAGCACACCCTCTACGCCGCCCGCGACCCGCAGGGCATCCGCCCGCTGGTGCTCGGCCGGCTGGAGCGCGGCTGGGTGGTCGCCTCCGAGACGGCGGCGCTGGACATCTGCGGCGCCTCCTTCATCCGCGAGGTCGAGCCCGGCGAGCTCATCGCCATCGACGAGAACGGCATGCGCAGCTCCCGCTTCGCCGAGGCGAAGCCCAAGGGCTGCGTGTTCGAGTACGTCTACCTGGCCCGCCCGGACACCAGCATCGCCGGCCGCAACGTCCACCTCTCCCGGGTGGAGATGGGCCGTCGGCTGGCGAAGGAGGCCCCGGTCGAGGCCGACCTGGTGATAGCGACGCCCGAGTCCGGCACCCCCGCCGCGATCGGCTACGCCGAAGCCAGCGGCATCCCCTACGGCTCCGGTCTGGTGAAGAACGCCTACGTCGGCCGCACCTTCATCCAGCCCAGCCAGACCATCCGCCAGCTGGGCATCCGGCTCAAGCTGAACCCGCTGCGCGAGGTCATCCAGGGCAAGCGCCTGGTGGTCGTGGACGACTCGATCGTCCGCGGCAACACCCAGCGCGCGCTGGTGAAGATGCTGCGCGAGGCCGGCGCCGCCGAGGTCCACATCCGGATCTCCTCGCCGCCGGTGAAGTGGCCCTGCTTCTTCGGCATCGACTTCGCCACCCGGGCGGAGCTGATCGCCAACGGCATGACCATCGAGGAGATCGGCCGCACGCTCGGCGCGGACTCGCTCTCGTACATCTCGATCGACGGCATGATCGAGGCCACCAAGCAGCCCAAGGACAGGCTCTGCCGGGCCTGCTTCGACGGGGAGTACCCGATGGAGCTGCCCGACCCGGCGCTGCTCGGCAAGCTCCTGCTGGAGGCCGAGATCAAGGGCGGCCAGCAGCCGCCCGCCGTCCGCGGCAAGCCGACCGGCAGCGACCTGGACGGCGTCCAGTCCCTGCTCGGCGGAGCGGGCGCGGCCGACGCGCTGCGCCGCCCGTAGTACCCGCGGTGGGGTCCCGGAACCGGGGCCCCACCGCTGTTCCAACCCCACCTCGACCCGAAAGGGCCGCACCGCAGTGACCTCCCACCCGTCGCCCACCGCCACCCCCAACGGAGACGCCATGCGTCACACCTCTGACGGCGCCACCTACGCCGCCGCCGGCGTCGACATCGAGGCGGGCGACCGCGCCGTCGAGCTCATGAAGCAGTGGGTGAAGAAGGCCAACCGCCCCGAGGTGGTCGGCGGCCTCGGCGGCTTCGCCGGCCTCTTCGACGCGTCCGCCTTCAAGAACTACGAGCGGCCGCTGCTGGCCTCGGCCACCGACGGCGTGGGGACCAAGGTGGCCATCGCCGCCGCCATGGACAAGCACGACACCATCGGCCACGACCTCGTCGGCATGGTCGTCGACGACCTCGTCGTGTGCGGCGCCGAGCCGCTGTTCATGACCGACTACATCTGCGTCGGCAAGGTCGTCCCGGAGCGCGTCGCCGCGATCGTCAAGGGCATCGCCGAGGGCTGCGCGCTGGCCGGCTGCGCCCTGGTCGGCGGCGAGACCGCCGAGCACCCGGGCCTGCTCGGCCCGGACGAGTACGACGTGGCGGGCGCCGGCACCGGCGTCGTCGAGGCGGACGCGCTGCTCGGCGCCGAGCGCGTGCGGGCCGGCGACGTGGTGATCGCGATGGCCGCCTCCGGCCTGCACTCCAACGGCTACTCGCTGGTCCGACACGTCCTGCTGAACCAGGCCGGCTGGCAGCTGGACCGCAAGGTCGAGGAGTTCGGCCGCACCCTCGGCGAGGAGCTGCTGGAGCCGACCCGGATCTACTCGCTGGACTGCCTGGCGCTCACCCGCGCCACCGAGGTCCACGCCTTCTCGCACGTCACCGGCGGCGGCCTGGCGGCCAACCTGGCCCGGGTCATCCCGGCCGGCCTGCACGCCCGCCTGGACCGCGGCACCTGGACCCCGCTGCCGGTCTTCCAGACCGTCGCCGAGGTCGGCAAGGTGAGCACCCTGGAGATCGAGAAGACGCTCAACATGGGCGTCGGCATGGTCGCGGTCGTCCCGCCGCACTCGGTGGACGTCGTGCTGTCGGTCCTGGAGGACCGCGGGGTCGAGGCCTGGCTGCTGGGCGACATCGTCGACCGCACCGACGAGCACGACGGTGGCGCGGCGCTCTACAACGCCTACGAGGGCTTCACGGCGGGCTGAGACGGGCCCACGGCGCCTTCCGGGTGCCAGGCGCGTCAGATGTGACGAGAGGGCCCCTCCGGTGCACCGGAGGGGCCCTCTCGCGTCCCCGGACAGCAGGCGGCCGACGGCCTGTCAGGGGAACGCCGAAGACCGGCCCGGCGCCCTGGGGCGTCCGGACCGGTCCGGCGGTACGGCGGTTACGAGCGGCGGGAGGCCTGCGACGGCCCGGTGCCCGGCTCGGTGTCGTCCTCGTCGTCGAGGTCGGCGTAGCGGGCGGCGTACTCCGCGTACGGGTCGTCGTCCTCTTCCTCCTCGATCGGCTCGGGGTCGATCGAAGCGGTGGACGGCGATACGCCCAGCTCGTTGGACAGACGGTTAGCGTCGAACCCGCCGCTGTTGTACTTCAGCTCGCGGGCGACCTTCGTCTGCTTGGCCTTGGCCCGGCCGCGCCCCATGGGTCGACCCCCTCAACGATGGGGCTCACGGCCCCGAGTCTGACACGTGTTCATGATCAGGACCGGCCTGCCCGAATGGGGAGGACCGTCCCTTGGAGCATTAACGGTACCTGTTTCCGCCGCTGGACGGTACGTCGTCGGTGTGACGTGGCGCGCACCGACTGCACCCGCGACCAGGTCTTCCCAGGTCAAGGGAGGTTTTGCGGCGCTTTGCGCGCTGTCCGGAGGTGTCTGAGGTCCGTCGTTCCGGGATCGATTATCCCCCCAAGGGGGACCTCGGATCACCCGTTCGGGCGCAGAAGTGAGAATCCGGTTCCACATCGTGATGCGCGGGGGACTTGGGCCCCTCCCTGCCCGAGGGCGGGCAGGGAGGGGCAGGACCGTCCCCCGCGCACGGGGTGAGCCGGATCGGCTCCGGACGGGGCCGGATCAGGCGCGGCGGGCGCCCGGGAGCAGGACCGTGCGCAGCGCGCTGATCTCGCGCATCCGCTTCTCGGCCAGGCGGTCGGCGGCGACCGCCGGCGGGACGCCGTCGGCGGCGGCCCGGGTGAAGATCTCCAGAGTGGTGTCGAAGATCTTCGTGGCCTTGTTCTTGGCCCGCTCGAAGTTGAAGCCGTCGATCTCGTCGGCGACCTGGATGACGCCGCCGGAGTTCACCAGGTAGTCCGGGGCGTAGAGGATCCCGCGGTCGGCGAGGTCCTTCTCGACGCCCGCGTGGGACAGCTGGTTGTTGGCCGCGCCGCAGACGATCGAGGTGCCGAACTCGCCGAGCGCGGCGACGACGTCGTCGGTCAGGGCGCCGCCGAGCGCGCAGGGGGCGTAGACGTCCAGCTTCGCCTGGAGCAGGGCGGTGGTGTCGGCGACGACCTCCACCTCCGGGTGGGCGGCGCGGACGCGGTTGACCGCGGCCTCGAAGGGGTCGGTGACGACCACGGTGGCGCCGTCCGCGACGAGGTGGCCGACCAGGTAGTGGCCGACCTTGCCGACGCCCGCGACGCCGACCCGCTTGCCGCGCAGGGTCGGCTGGCCCCAGCGGGCCTGGGCGCTGGCGCGCATGCCCTGGAAGACGCCGAAGGCGGTCAGGATGGAGGAGTCCCCGGCGCCGCCGTGCTCGGGCGAGCGGCCCGTCACGAACCCGGTCTCGCGGGCGATGACGTCCATGTCCTGCACGTAGGTGCCCACGTCGCAGGCGGTGATGTAGCGGCCGCGCAGGGACTCGACGAAGCGGCCGTAGGCCCGGAGCATCGCCTCGTTCTTGTCCTTGTTCGGGTCGCCGATGATGACGGCCTTGCCGCCGCCGAGGTCGAGCCCGGCGAGCGCGTTCTTGTAGGACATCCCGCGGGAGAGGTTCAGCGCGTCCTCCAGGGCCGCCTCCTCGGAGGCGTACGGGAAGAAGCGGGTGCCGCCGAGGGCCGGGCCCAGCGCGGTGGAGTGGATGGCGATGATCGCCTTGAGCCCGGAGCTGCGGTCGTGGCAGAGGACGACCTGCTCGTGGCCGTCGCCGGGGGCGCCGTCCTGCTCGGTACGGAAGATCCTGCTGAGCACGCCGGGTGCGGGGTGCGTGGAGGATGTCTGTACGTCGGTCACTGTGGTGACTCCAGTATCCAAGGCCCGCTGCTGTGGTGCGGGCGCCTAAGGCGAAGCGTAGTCGCGTGCCCGTCGACGATCCGCCGTCTTGTCCGAGCTTGTGCCGGTTGTCCGAGGGGTGAGACGGGAGGGCCCCCGGAGTGCGGGCGCGAACGGTTCGGGGGCGCGCCCTCCCGGCGCCGAGCCCCGCGTGCGACCATGCAGGACGTGACCGTCGTCCGTACTTCCGTACAGCCGCCGTACGCCGCCCACCTGCGGGTCTACGAGCCGCTGGCCGCCTATCCGGAGCCCGAGCGGGCGCGCTGGCAGGCGTACGCGGCGCAGCACGGTCCGGACGCCGCGGAGGCCGCCCGGCCGGTGGCCGAGGCGGTGCTGGCGGAGCAGCGCGAGGCGCTCGCCGGGCTGGTCGGGCGCACGCCCCGGGCGCTGCCCGAGCGGGAGAGCGAGCGGGCCTTCGTGCGGCTGGTGGACGGCGTCCTCTACGTCTGCCCGTGGGCGACCAGGCTGCGCAGCTGGCAGGCGCTGGAGGAACTGCGGGCGGGGGCGCCGGTGGCGCTGCTGGACACCGCGCTGCCGCCGGTGGCGCGGGCCGCCGCGGAGGCGGACCGCGAGCGCTGGCGGGCCGAGCACCCGGACGCCCGGCCGTGGATCCTCACCAGCCGGTGGGAGGTGCCGGTGCGGTGGTTCCTGCCGTTCGGGGAGGAGGACCGCTGCTTCGTTCCGGCGGAAGCGGGGGACAAGGGGGAGGGGAGCGGGGGTCGGGCGCCGGCGCTGTTCTACTTGACGCCGATGTCGCAGGCGCGCCGACGGGTGGCCCGGGCCTACCGGGCGTTGCGCGAGACGGTTCCGGAGGGGGAGCTGGTGCGGGGGGCCGAGCAGGTCGGGCGGTGGCTGGAGGAGTTCCATCCGCGCTCGCTGGTGGAGCTGGACTACGGGGGACTGGTGCATCTGCTGGGAGCGGAGCGGTTGCTGGCGGACCGTTCGGCGGGGGAGCTGGAGGACGGCCTGCGGGCGCTGCGGGCCGGGGACGACGCGGAGGCGCTGCGGGTGTACGGGGAGCTGACGGTGCGCTGGCGGCGCGTCCTGGCGCTGCGGTACGCGAACTAGCGGGCGAACTGACGTCCGAGCGCCCGTGTATGACTGGAAGGGTCCTTCGGCCCGGGCCGCATGACGAAGGTCCCGGTTCGGGTCAATACCTGTCGAACGTGACACTACTCACCGTTGACGCGAACTTACCCCTATGTGCAAAAATGGGACAACCAGCCCAACTCCACGTGAGCGTGCCCACTTTTGGGTGGTTCTGGAGTCGATGCGTGCTTTGCGGGGAAACGGAGGGTCTGGTCCCCTCGTAACCGGACGTCACTGGCGAGTGACTGTCCGTTATGGGGTGGTCCATCGCCATCCGTCGGCCTTGAACCCGTGAGGGGTCAATTTTGGCGGTTTGGTCGATAGGGCTGGACGGATGGTGTAGTTGTAGACACCAGGACAAGCCGTTCGTCCTATAACCGACTCGGCCCGTCTATGCCATTTCGGGCATCGCGGGCCAAGGTGCAGAATTTGAAGGATAGAACCGCCCTGGTTCGGTTCTCCCGAGGAGGCCGCTCATGACCGCTCGTACCCCTGATGCTGAGCCGCTGCTGACGCCGGCAGAGGTTGCCACCATGTTCCGCGTGGACCCGAAGACGGTCACCCGCTGGGCCAAGGCGGGCAAGCTGACGTCGATTCGCACGCTCGGCGGTCACCGCCGTTACCGCGAGGCGGAGGTGCGCGCACTGCTGGCCGGGATTCCCGCCCAGCGCACCGAGGCCTGATAGGCCGAAGGCTCTTTAAAGGGGCCGCTTACCGGACTCCGCCGGGTCCGGTAAGCGGCCCCTTTGCCGTGCCCGGGGCCGGCTGCCGATCTGTCGGAATGTTGAACTCCGGATAACGATTTGATGCTCATGGGGCGGGGGGGATTTACAGTGAATAACTGTACAATTTTACATATTAAATTAGTGGCTTCCGAGCAAGGCCGCGGCGCGCCGGTTGTGGGGAAAACGTAAGTGACGACCGTCACGCGCTCCGTCACTTGTGGTCCAGGCCAAGTGTGGGGTATAGGGCGTGCGCCCAAAACGCGAGAGGCCCGGAACCTGAACGGTTCCGGGCCTCTCGCACTGCGGCGATCCCGACGGGACTTGAACCCGCGACCTCCACCTTGACAGGGTGGCGAGCTAACCAACTGCTCCACGGGACCAGAGTTTTCTGATCTCGTTCACTCGCTTGCCGCGCTGCGAACAAGACAGATCGTAGCCCATGGTGGGCCCCCAGGTCGAACTGGCTCCTGAGGGCCCCACCCCCGGCCACCGGCGGGAACTCAGAGCGCGGCCCGCGCCGCCTCCATCGCCTTCATGATCCGCTTCTCCGACACCGGGGTCGGCGTGCCCAGCGACTGGGCGAAGAAGCTGACCCGCAGCTCCTCGATCATCCAGCGGATCGCCCGCACCTCCGCGGACGGCTGCCGCCCGGCCGGGACGGCCGCCAGCAGCTCCCCGTAGGCCTGCTGCACCTGCTGGACCTTCAGCAGTTGCTGGGCGTCCCGCTGCGGGTGGTTGGGCAGCGCCTCCAGCCGGCGGTCCACCGCCAGCAGGTAGCGCTTGAGGTCCGGCAGGCGCTGCCAGCCGGTGTCCGTCACGAAGCCCGGGTGGACGAGCGAGGCCAGGTGCAGCCGGATGTCGTTCACCGCGTTCAGCAGCACCGGACTGCCGACCGTCCGCAGCCGGGTCGAGGCCTTGTGGAAGGCGATCAGCGCGGTGGCCGTCTTCAGCGTGGTGTCCGCGGACAGGTCGTACAGGTCCGCGCGCACCTTGTCGTGCAGCTTGCCGAAGGCCGCCTCGTCCCAGGCCGGGCCGCCGCCCAGGGTCATCAGGCGGTCCGTCGCACAGGCCACCACGTCCTCGAACAGGGCCGTGATCGAGCCGTGCGGGCTGTGCGAGAGCGCCAGCTTGGCCTGGTTGCCCAGGCGCCCCTGGATCGACTTGGCGGGGGAGCTGGTGGTCAGCATCAGCAGCCGCCTGGTGCCCTCCCACATCGCCCGCTCCTGGGCCTCCGGGGTGTCGAACAGCTTCACGCCGACCGACTGCCCCTCGTCCACCAGCGCCGGGTAGGCGCGCAGCGAGTGGCCGCGCGAGCGCTGCTCGAACGTGCGCTGGAGCACCGGCAGGCCGGCCGGCCAGGCGGTGAGCCCGCCCTGCTCGATGCCCTGGCCGGAGGCCGCCGAGGACAGCGTCTCCTTGAGCTTCGGCTTGAGCCGCAGCCGCAGCTCCTCCAGGTCCTTGGACTCGGCGAGCTTGCGGCGGCCGTCCACGACCCGGAAGGTGACCTTGAGGTGGTCCGGCACCCGGTCGTCGTCCCAGGCCTCCGGCGGGACGGTGACGGCCGTCAGACGCTTGAGCGCGTGCTCCAGGGACGGGAGCAGGGGCTCCTGGCGGTCCTTCACCGCGCGCAGCGCGGCCTTGGCGAAGTCCGGAGCGGGCACGAAGTTGCGCCGGACCGCCTTCGGCAGCGATTTGATCCACGCGGTGACGAGCTCCTCGCGCAGGCCCGGGATCTGCCAGTCGAAGCCCTCCGCGGTGACCTGGTTGAGCACCGGCAGCGGGATGTGGACGGTCACGCCGTCCGCGTCGCTGCCCGGCTCGAACTGGTAGGTCAGCTTGAAGCGGAGCTTGCCCTGCTGCCAGTGGTCCGGGTAGTCGGCCTCGGTGACGCCGTCCGCGGCGTCGTTGATCAGCATCGACTTCTCGAAGTTGAGCAGGTCCGGCTGCTCGTGCCGGGCCTTCTTCCACCACGCGTCGAAGTGCCGGGTGGAGACGACGTCCTCGGGCAGCCGGGCGTCGTAGAAGTCGAAGAGGGTCTGGTCGTCGACCAGGATGTCGCGCCTGCGGGCCCGGTTCTCCAGCTCCTCGACCTCGCCGAGCAGCCTGCGGTTCTCCGCGAAGAACTTGTGGTGGGTCTCCCAGTCGCCCTCCACCAGCGCGTTGCGGATGAACAGCTCGCGGCACAGCTCCGGGTCGACCTTCCCGTAGTTGATCTTGCGCTGGGCGACGATCGGCATCCCGTAGAGCGTCACCCGCTCGTAGCCGAGGACGGCGCCGGCCTTCTTCTCCCAGTGCGGCTCGCTGTAGCTGCGCTTGAGCAGGTGGCCGGCCAGCGGCTCGACCCACTCCGGCTCGATCTTCGCGTTGATCCTGGCCCACAGCCGCGACGTCTCGACCAGCTCGGCCGACATCACCCAGCGCGGCGGCTTCTTGAACAGGCCGGAGCCGGGGAAGACCGCGAACCGGGCGCCGCGCGCGCCGCCGTACTCGCGCTTCTCCACGTCGAACAGGCCGATGTGGGAGAGCAGTCCGGCGAGCAGCGACTGGTGGATCCGGTCCGCGTCCGGCTCGGCGTCGGGATGGGGCTCCTCGATCGTCACGCCCAACTGCTTCGCCACCGTGCGCAGCTGGGTGTAGACGTCCTGCCACTCCCGTATGCGCAGGTAGTTGAGGAACTCCGCCTTGCACATGCGGCGGAAGGCCGAGGACGAGAGCTCCTTCTGCTGCTCCCGGACGTAGCGCCACATCGCCAGGTAGGAGAGGAAGTCGGAGGTCTCCGAGGTGAACCGGCGGTGCCGGTCGTCGGCGGCCTGGCGCTTCTCGGTGGGGCGCTCGCGCGGGTCCTGGATGGACAGCGCGGCGGCGATCACCATGACGTCGCGCACGCAGCCGTTCTTGTCCGCCTCCAGCACCATGCGGGCCATCCGCGGGTCCACCGGGAGCTGTGCCAGCTTGCGGCCGAGCGCGGTGAGGCGCTTGCGCGGGTCCTTCTCCTCCGGGTCCAGGGCGCCGAGCTCGTGCAGAAGGTGCACGCCGTCCTTGATGTTGCGCGAGTCCGGCGGGTCCAGGAACGGGAACGCGGCGATGTCGCCGAGGCCGGCGGCGGTCATCTGCAGGATGACCGAGGCCAGGTTGGTGCGCAGGATCTCGGCGTCGGTGAACTCGGGCCGGGAGAGGAAGTCCTCCTCCGAGTACAGCCGGATGCAGATGCCGTCCGAGGTGCGCCCGCAGCGGCCCTTGCGCTGGTTGGCGCTGGCCTGGCTGATCGCCTCGATCGGCAGCCGCTGCACCTTGGTGCGGTGGCTGTAGCGGGAGATGCGCGCGGTGCCCGGGTCGATCACGTACTTGATGCCGGGGACGGTCAGCGAGGTCTCGGCGACGTTGGTGGCCAGCACGATCCGGCGGCTGCCGGAGCGCTGGAACACCCGGTGCTGCTCGGCCGAGCTCAGCCGGGCGTAGAGCGGCAGGATCTCGGTGGACTTCAGCTTCAGGCGGGTGAGCGCGTCGGCGGTGTCGCGGATCTCGCGCTCGCCGGAGAGGAAGACCAGGATGTCGCCCGGCCCCTCGGCCTGGAGCTCCTGGGCGGCCTCGCAGATCGCCTGGATCTGGTCCCGGTCGCGGTCGGCGGCGTCCTCTTCGGCCTCCTCGACGGCGTCGTCGACGAGCGGCCGGTAGCGGACCTCCACGGGGTAGGTCCGGCCGGAGACCTCGATGATCGGGGCGTCGTTGAAGTGCCGGGCGAAGCGCTCGGGGTCGATGGTCGCGGAGGTGATCACGACCTTGAGGTCCGGGCGGCGCGGCAGCAGCTGCTTGACGTAGCCGAGGATGAAGTCGATGTTGAGGCTGCGTTCGTGCGCCTCGTCGATGATCAGGGTGTCGTACTGGCGCAGGTCCCGGTCGGTCTGGATCTCCGCGAGCAGGATGCCGTCCGTCATCAGCTTGACCAGGGTGTCCTGGCCGACCTGGTCGGTGAAGCGGACCTTCCAGCCGACGGCCTCGCCGAGCGGGCTGTGCAGCTCCTCGGCGACGCGCTCGGCCACCGTGCGGGCGGCGATCCGGCGGGGCTGGGTGTGGCCCACCAGGCCGCGCACCCCCCGGCCGAGCTCCAGACAGATCTTCGGGATCTGGGTGGTCTTGCCGGAGCCGGTCTCGCCCGCGACGATCACCACCTGGTGGTCCCGGATCGCCTCCAGGATCTCGTCCTTCTTCTGGCTGACCGGGAGCTCGGCGGGATAGGTGATCTTCGGGACGGCGCCCCGGCGCTGCTCGACCAGCAGCTCGGCGCGTTCGATGTCGGCGGCGATCTCGGTGGCGATCTTCTGCCGGGCCTCGGGTCTGCGGACCCGGCGGGCCCCCTCCAGCCGGCGTCCGATCCGCACCTCGTCGCGCAGGGTCAGCTCGGGCAGGCGGGCGGCCAGCTCGCCGATACCGGGGCCCTCCGCGGGAGCGGCGGCGGACTGGACTGCGGGAGAACTCACTGCGGGCATCCCTCTAGGTTCGCAAGGAGGCACGGCGGCGCGCACCTCGGTTTTCGAGCCCCTCCAGTGTCACAGTCGCCGGTGGCGATCCGCGAACGGCGGGTGGCCGGGTCGGTGCGGAAACGCCGCGGCGGGCCCGGAGGATTCCGGGCGGGTGCGGCAACGGTTTCCGGGCGTCCCGGACTCAGGTGGGGTGAGGAGGTGCTCATGGGAGCCCAGAACGCCGCGCGGGACGACGAGTTCCGCGCGTTCACCGGCGGCGCGTGGGCGCGGCTGCTGCGCACGGCGTACTTGCTGGCGGGGGACCGGCACGGGGCCGAGGACCTGGTCCAGCAAGCGCTGGAGCGCGCGTACGTCCACTGGAACAAGGTCCGTGCGGCGGACGACCCGAACGCGTACGTGCGCCGGATCCTGGTCAACGAGCACGCCCGGCGGTGGCGGCGGCGCAGACCGGCCGAGTACCTGGTCGAGGCCCCGCCCGACCGGCCCGCCCGGGCCGGGGCCGACCCGGACGACCGGGCCGTGCTGCTCGCCGCGCTCGCCGACCTGCCGGCGCGCCAGCGCGAGGCCGTGGTGCTGCGGTACTGGGAGGACCTCAGCGAGTCCCAGACCGCCGCGGCGATGGGCTGCTCGGTCGGGAACGTGAAGAGCCAGGCGGCCAGGGGGCTGGCCAAGCTCCGGGAGTCCTCCTCGCTGGACGGACTGACCACCATCGGAGGTAGCAGATGAGCACGGAGTCCACGCCCGGGAACGAGCGCATGCCGGCGGCGGAAGCGGAAGCGGAGGCCGCGGCCGCGCGGGCGCTGAGCGACCTGGCCGGGAGCATCGAGGCCGGGGCGGTGCCGTACGACCGGCTGGTCGGCAGGGGACGGCGCCGACTGCGGCGCAGGCGGCTGCTGACCGTGGCGGCGGCCGGGGCGGTGGCCGTCGCGGTGGCCGGGGCGGCCTCGGCGTTTGGCGGGTACGGAGCGGGGACCGGCGGCGCCGCGGTGGTGGCGGCTCCCACCGTGGCCGCTGCTCCGTCGACTCCGCCCGCCGCTTCGGGAGCGCCCTCCGCGGCTTCCGGGCCCTCCCCTTCGGGCGGTCCGTCCGGGGCCGCGCGGGACCCGTTCACCCCGATCCGCGTCAAGATCGGCGAGGGCAGCCTGAACGGCCGCACCTGGCAGGCATGGGTCGCCGAGTGGCCGAGCCCGACCACCGAGCGGGACGCCCTGCGGCAGGCCGAGACGATCCGGGCGGAACGCGGTGGCGTCGGCCCGGACGCCCGCTCGCTGCTCCCGCGGAACTCCGCCGGCAAGTGGCTGCCGGACTACGACCTGGCGAACCTCTACTACACCGTCGACGGCAAGCGGCAGGCGGAGGACGTGGTGCAGTCGGTCCGCGCGCCGGGCGGGCCGTCCGGGGGAGGGCTCGGCGGCGCGGCCGCGTCGCTGGGCCTCAAGGACACCGCGAAGTCCGGCCTCCCGCCGGTGCTGGTCGGCAGCGCCGCGCCCGACGTGGCGAAGATCGTGATCACCTGGGAGACCGGCGGCTCGACCGAGGTGGTGCCGGTCACGGCCGCGGATTCGACGATGCGCTGGTACGGCCTCATGGCGAAGCCGGGGTCCGGCGTCAGGAACTACACCGACTACGCGGCGGACGGCTCGGTGCTGCGCAGTTCCGACCACTGGCTCCGCACGAACTGAGAAGCGGCCCCCGTTCCTGCCAGGGAATGTCGGTGCCGTGCGCCATCGTGGTTCCGGACACGTTGGTCGACGGGCCGTCAGCGGTCCGGGAGGGCGGTGGACGATGAGCGGGCTGTCGAAGGAACGGCTGGAGCGCCTGCACCGGGTGCTGGCCGGGCACGTCGAACGGGGTGCCGTGCCGGGCCTGGTGGCGGCCGTCGCCCGGGACGGCGACGAGCACGTCGAGGTCCTCGGCAGCCACGCGGCCGAGGGCGGCGCGCCGGTGCGGCGCGACACGATCTTCCGCATCGCGTCCATGAGCAAGCCCGTCACCGCGGTGGCCGCGCTCACCCTGGTCGAGGAGTGCGTCCTGCGCCTCGACGACCCGCTGGACGACCTGCTGCCCGAACTCGCCGGCCGGCGCGTGCTGCGCCGGCCGGACGGCCCGCTCGACGACACCGAGCCCGCCGTCCGCCCGATCAGCCTGCGCGACCTGCTCACCTTCCGGCTCGGCTACGGACTCACCATGATCCCGCCGACCGCCCCGATCGCCGCCGCCATGGCCGAGCGCGGCGTCAACGTCCTGCCGCCGCGCGCCGACTACCCCGGGCCGGACGAATTCCTGCGCCGGCTCGGCGAGTTGCCTCTCCTGCACCAGCCCGGGGCCGGCTGGCACTACCACACCGGATCGGTCGTCCTCGGCATCCTGCTCGCCCGCGCCTGCGGCAGGCCCCTCGGCGACGTGCTGCGCGAGCGCGTCCTCGGCCCCCTCGGCATGCGGGACACCGGCTTCACCGTCCCGGCCGACCAGCTCCACCGGCTGCCCGTCGAGTACTGGCACGACCCCGTCCGCGGCCTCGTCACCTACGACGACCCCGCCGACAGCGCCTGGTCCCGGCCCGCGGCCCTCGACGACGGCGGCGCCGACCTCGTCTCGACCGTCGACGACTACCTCGCCTTCGCCCGGATGCTCCTCGGCGGCGGCACCCACGCAGACGTCCGGATCCTCTCCCGCCCCACCGTCGAGCTGATGACCACCAACCAGCTCACCCCTGCCCAACTCACCGCCTCCGCGCCACTGCTGGGCCGCGGCGAGCTCACCGGCTGGGGCTTCGGGGTCTCCGTCACCACCACCCGCGACGGCCTCCCCGCCCTCGGCCGCTACGGCTGGGACGGCGGCCTCGGCACCACGTGGTTCAACGACCCGGCGGAGCGGCTGACGGGCATCCTGCTCACCCAGCGCATGTTCGACGGCCCCACCCCGCCGGCGGTGGCACGGGACTTCGAGGTGCTCGCGTACCAGGCGGTGGCGTGACGGGGCCGTGGGGTCCTACGGGTCCTACGGGTTGAGAGCGGCCTCGTCCGGGCCCGGCAGCCAGTCGCGGGCCGGGTCGTACTCCAGCCACCTGCTGCGCCGCGCCTCCTCGGCGAACGCCCGCAGCAGCGGCTGGAGCCGGGGGTGCTGGTCGGCGGCCGCGCCGTCACCCGGGCCGCTCTCGGTGCGCCAGAGCAGCGACCACGCGTACAGCGGCGTCGGCTCGACCAGCGGGACGGTCCGCACGCCCGGACGGTCCGGGAGCGGGACGTCGGCGGGGACGAGGGAGAAGCAGCCCGGGGCGGCGCGGACCTGCTCGACGAAGTGCTCCAGCCCCAGGTTGGTCGAGCCGGCCCGCTCCTCGATGCCGAAGCGGTCCGCGAACCTGGTCAGGAAGTCCAGCCGGTCCACCGCCGCCGGGTAGCGCAGCACGCTGCCGCGCAGGTCGGCCGGGCGCAGCACGTCCCGGCCGGCCAGCGGGTGGCCGGCCGACAGCAGCACGTCCACCGGCTCCAGCCGCACCAGCCGGTGCGTCAGCCCCGCGTCCCGGCCGTCCGGCAGCGGGTGCACCCGGCCGAAACCCGCGTCCGACTCCCCGCGCAGCAGCGCCGCCGCGACCGACGGCAGGTCACGGCCCGGCACCGGATCCACCTCCAGCCCCGGCGCGCCGTCCAGCGCCTGCGCGACCGTCCGCATCGGTGCGAACAGGTGCCCCCAGACGTCGATCCGCAGCGGCCGGGCGGCGCACGTCACCGCCGCCACCGCCCGGTCCCCCTGGTCGAGCACCCGCCGGGCCGGCTCCAGGAACCGCCGGCCCCCCTCGGTGAGGCCCACGCCCCGGGCGTCCCGGTCCAGCAGCCGCACCCCGAGGGCGCCCTCCAACCGGGCCACCCGCTTCGACAGCGCCTGCTGGCTGACCCCGAGCCGCCCCGCCGCCCGCCCGAAGTGCGCCTCCTCGGCGGCGGCCACGAACGCCCGCACCTGCGCGAGATCAAGATCCATGGGGCGTCAGCCTACCGCCGTGGCACCGGGCGGCCCCGGGCGTCGGACGACAACCGCTCCTCGGACGACAACCGCTCCTCGGACGACAACCGACCGCTGTCGGCGGCGCCCGGCGGTTGTTGGACCGGCGCCGGGCGGGCGCGGTGGGCTGGGCCCGTCAACGGGACGCACGCCGAGAGGGGCGAACGGGATGAAGGCGCTGGTACCGACCGGCCGGGCGGAGGCACCGGTCGGGTTCGCGGAGGTCGCACAGCCGGAGCCGGGACCGGGGGAGGCCCTGGTCAAGGTCGAGGCGTTCTCGGTCAACCGGGGCGAGACCTTCAAGCTGGAGGCCCCCGAGCCCGGCTGGCGGCCGGGCAAGGACGTCGCGGGCCTGGTCGTCCAGGCCGCCGCCGACGGCTCCGGACCGGGCGTGTGCCGCCGCGTGGTCGGCCACCCGTCCGCGGGCGGCTGGGCCGAGTACGTGCGCGTCCCGACGAGCTCGCTCGCCGAGCTCCCCGACTCCATCGACGCCGTGCGCGCCGCCGCCCTCCCGCTGGCCGGCCTCACCGCGCTGCGCCTGCTCCGCACGGCGGGCGCGCTGGCCGGCCGCCGGGTGCTGCTGACCGGTGCCTCCGGCGGCGTCGGGCACTACTTCACCGAGCTGGCCTCCGCCGCCGGGGCCGAACTGACCGTCGTCACCGCCTCCCCCGAGCGCGGCCGGCGGCTCACCGAGCTCGGCGCGGCCGAGGTGGTCCACGAGGTCGGCGCGGCGCGCGGCCCGTACGACCTGGTGCTGGAGTCCACCGGCGGCGAAGCCCTGCCGCTCGCCCTCGCCCGGCTGGCCCGGCGCGGCACCCTGATCTGGTTCGGCCAGGCCTCCCGGCGGCCCGCCACCCTCGACTTCTTCGACTTCTTCACCGGCCCGGAGTCCGCGACCCTGCGGCACTTCCACTACGCCGACTCCGACGTGCCCGACGGCCGCGACCTCGCCACCCTGGTCCGCCTGGTCGCGGAGGGCCGACTGACCCCCGAGCTCGGCCGGGTCGCGCCGTGGACCGAGACCGCCGCCACCCTCACCGACCTGCGCGACCGCCGCATCCGCGGCAAGGCCGTCCTCACCATCAGCTGATCCGCGCCGAAAGGGAAACGACGATGTCCGACGCCTCCTTCCTCTCCTTCCTCGACGACCCCGGTTTCCTCGCCGCCTTCGTCGAGGTCAGCCGCCCCCGCGCCCACGGCGCCGGCCTCGACCCGTACGACTACGACCGGGTGACCGCCCCGCTCGCCTCCGCGCACGACTGGCCCGCCGCGTGCGCCGCCGCCGGGCAGCGGTACGCGGAGGCCGCCGGGCGCGCCGCCGCCGAGGGCCGGGGCGTCACCGCCGGCGAGGCGTACCGGACGGCCGCCCGCTGGTACCACGTCGCCGGGTGGCTCCCGCACCCCGACCGCGAGGCCGCCGCCCGGACCGCGGCCGACGCGGACGAGGCCATGCGGCGGGCGCTGGCCCACCTCGACCCGGCGGCGGAACGCGTCGAGGGCGACGGCTTCGCTGGCTGGCTGCGCCGCCCGTCCGGGGGCCCGGCGGCGTCCCGTCCGGTCGTGCTGGTCGTGCCGGGGATGGACTCCGGCAAGGAGGAGTTCCACACCGTCGTCGAGGCCTTGCTGGCCCGCGGCTCGGCCGTCCTCGCGATCGACGGCCCCGGCCAGGGCGTCCTCACCGCCGGCAGCGCCCCCGAACCGGACTACCACCGCGTCGTCGGCCGTGCGATCGACGCCCTCGCCGACCGCGACGGCCTGGACCCCGACCGGATCGCGGTCGTCGGCCTGAGCCTCGGCGGCTACTACGCGGCCACGGCCGCCGCCCACGAGCCGCGCGTCCGGGCCGCCGCACTGGTCAGCGGCCCCTACCGGCTGGCGTGGGACGAGCTCCCCCCGTTCGTCCGCGCGACCCTCGTCCAGCGCTGCGGCGGCTCCGAGGCCGCCCGGGCGTTCGCCGCCCGGCTGGACATGACGGCCCTCGTGCCCGCGCTCACCGTGCCCGTCCTCGTCGTCGAGGGCGGCGAGGACGTGATCCCGGGCGTCACCAACGCGACCCCTCTCGCCGCCGAGGCCCCCGCCGCCGAGCTCCTTCTCGTCCCCCACGGCAACCACCTCCTGGGCACCGCGCTCCCGGACTGGCTCCCCACCGCCGCCGACTGGCTCACGGGCCACCTGACGGCGCAGCGGTAACCGCCGACGGGGCAGGTGCCCCGGAGGCCACGTCAGCCGTCGACCACGAGTCGCCACGGGTCGAGCACGGCCGCTCTGGCCAGGTGGGTCAGGAGGTCCGTGCGCCCGGTCGCAACGACCGCCATGCCCTGGTCCCCCGGTTCGGCACCGGTGGGGCGGGAGAGCGTGTACACCTTCGCCGACAGGGAACCGGGGATCCCCGTGACCGGGAGGAAGGGCTCCACCGGGACGGTCTCCGTGCCCGTGGGGGTCCCGGTGAGCGCGGTGCCGACGGGCTGTCGTCCGAGGATCCCCAGGTGCGTGAGGGAGACCTCACCACCCGGCTGGGGGGCGCGGATCCCCGGTGCGTCCGGGAGCAGCAGACGGACGCCGTCACCGGTGACGGTGTAGGCGCCGAACTCGGTCTCGGTGTACGGGTGGGCGTGCGCCAGGCCGGCGAGGGCCGCCGCGCACGCGCCCAGGGCGAGGAGGCCGCGCAGGGGGGTCCGGGCGCCGCTCGCGCGGTAGGCGCGGAACACCCGGACCGCGGCGTGGAGGGCCAGCGCGGCGAGGAGGCACAGCCAGGACAGCGCCCCCATCGGCCCGAAGCCGATCAGGGCCGCCCGCCCGGCGATCAGCAGGTTGCCGAGCAGCAGCCAGGGGAAGAGCAGGCACACGGCCCCGTACACGGCCCAGCCGTCGGCCAGGGTGCGGGCGGGCCGGGGGCCGCCGAAGGCCACCCAGCCGGCGAGGGCACGGACGTCGGCCATGCTCTTCTCCCGCAGGTTCGGGATGTCCACCCACGCCATGAGGGCGATGTAGCCGTCGAGTTTGATGAACGGCAGCAGGTTGAACAGCCCCGCGAACGTGGTCATCGTCGCGCACACGCCGAGCAGGTCGGAGGCGGCGCCGGCGGTGACCGCCGAGCCCAGCGCGAGCACGCCCGCGCAGCCGAGCTGACAGGTGACCCCGGCCAGCGCGACCATGACCCGCTGGCGGCGGTCGCGCAGCCGCCACACGTCGGTGACGTCGCAGAACATCGCCGGCGTCAGGTACAGCAGCATGACGCCGATCCGGCGGGCGTGCCCGCCGTACCGGGCGAGGCAGGCGCCGTGGGCGAGTTCGTGCAGGCCGTTGACCGCGATCACGACGCCCAGGGCGATCGCCCAGTACTGCCAGGGCTGGGGCCGCCAGGCGGCCTCGGAGATCCGGACGGCGCCGGAGAGGACCACCGCCAGCCCGGCGAACACGGCGGCACCGCACACCGCGGTGCTCACCCGGTTGGCCATCAGCCGGGGCAGCGGGCGGCCCGGAGCGAGGAAGCCCGGGCGCCGGAGCACCGTGAACTGCAGTGCGGCGGGGCGGCGGTACTGGAAGCGGCCGTTCCCCTGGCTCTCGGGGGCGGTGCCCGTCAGCAGCCCGAGGTCGGTGAACCGGCGGAGCGCGGTGTCGAGGACCTCCGCCGGGACGGTCGGGGCCAGGTCGGCCCGGAGCCGGTCCAGGTCACGGGTGCCGTCGAGGTCCTGGAGGAGGGTGGCGGCGCCGGCGCCGAGGCGGGTGAACCGGCCCGAGTCGTGGTCGGCGGCCGTCCAGGCCCGCTCGCCGTTCTCCGGTGCGATGAGCTCGATCCCGGGCCGCACCTGCGGCCTGGTGGGGACGTCTCGGACGGGTGCGGCAGTGGCGGTCCCCATGTCAGTTCGGCTCCGCCGTGCGCTCCCGGAACACCGCGCCGAGCAGGGCCGCCGCGATGTAGGCGAGCAGCAGGGCCAGCGCGGCCCAGCCGGGCAGCGGCGCGGTCAGCTCGGGGTCGTGCAGCAGGGACAGCTGGGTGCCGCCGGGCAGGAAGCGGCCGAAGTCGGGGAGCGCGACGATCACGACCGCCTCGATGCCGCTGGTGTAGGCGACGACGGCGAGCACGGTGGCGACCTGGTTGCGGATCAGGTAGCCGAGGGCCACCCCCCAGGGACCGGCGAGGGTGCTGACCAGCACGATCGTCAGCAACAGCCGCCACACCGCCCAGGTGTTGACGGGGGCGTGGCCGAAGCCCGTCGCGACGGCGGTGCTCACGAGGGCGGACAGCACGCCGACCGGGAGGCCGATGGCCACCGAGGCCGCCGCCTTGGCGGCAAGCACCCGTGTCCGGTCCGGCGTGACCAGGTAGGTGCGGGTCCACGTGCGGTGCCGGTACTCACCGGTGACCAGGAGCGAGCCGGTGATGGTGGCGAACAGCAGGCCGGCGAAGCCCTGGCGGATGACGGCCAGTGCCGCCTCCTCGGCCGGCACGGCCGCCTCGGTGGCGTGCCGGGCCGAGCCGACGGCGGCCAGGGCGATCAGGGCGAGGCCGGTGCCGACGGTGTAGAGCAGACCGCGGCCGGCGCGCAGCTTGCGCAGCTCGGTGCGCAGGACGGTGGTGAACCGGGCGGGGCAGGTGAGTTCGGCGTTCACGCGGCAGCCCCCTCGTGGTGGTGGGCGCCGTCCAGGAGGTGGTGGAACGCGTCGTCCAGGCTGGCGTGGGCGTCGTCGAGCAGGCCGTCCAGCGGGCCCGCGTACCGGACCGTCCGGTCGAGCACGACCACGTGGTCAGCGGTGCGCTGGACCTCGTCCAGGCTGTGGCTGGAGACGAGCACGGCGCCGCCCCCGTCGGCGAAGGAGCGGAGGAAGCGGCGCAGCCAGCGGATCCCGTCCGGGTCCAGGCCGTTGGCGGGCTCGTCCAGGACCAGGATCCGGGGCGAGCCCACCAGGGCGCAGCCGAGCGAGAGCCGCTGGCGCATGCCGAGGGACAGCACGTCGATCCGGCGGTACTCGGCCTCCTCGAGGTCGATCGTCCGCAGGACCTCGTCGACGGCCCCGGGCCGGGCGCCGACGGCTTCGGCGACCAGGCTCAGCTGGGCCCGCACGGTCAGCGCGGGATGCCCGGGGACGTCGGTGATCGCCGCGCCCACCACCCGTGCGGGACAGGGGAGTTCGCGGTACGGGACCCCGTCGATCAGCGCGCTGCCGGCGGTGGGGGCGGTCAGCCCGAGCAGCATCCGGAGCGTGGTGGACTTGCCGCACCCGTTGCGCCCGAGGAGGGCGGTGACGCTGCCGGCGGTGACCTCGAAGGAGACCCGGTCCACGGCGCGGAATCCGCCGTATTCCTTGGTCAGATCTGTGCAGACGATCAGAGACTTCACAATGTGGCTCCAGATGGAGCCCGGGCGGTCAGTTCCTGCGGGCCATGACGGCCAACGCGGCCACGCACTCGACGCCGACGAGCACCCAGAGGCCGATCTGAAGCGGGCCGTCGGTGTGCCGGGCGAGAAGACTGGTGAGGAGTATGGCCAGGCTGACGATGCCCAGGCTTACGTAAAAGCTTCGCATGGTCGGTTCGGAGGTGCGCCGCCATGGTTGGAACCGGAGCACCCCCAGCTCCTTTCGGACTTGAGGTGGCGGTGCATCCGTCTCGCAGCACCTGCTGTGGCGGCGGGCGCAGGGTCGCCCCCGTCGCCCGCCCCCACAGCCTACGGTGGATCAGGTGATGCTCAGGCCGATGACGAAGGCCGCGCCACCGAGGGCGGTGATCTGCGTGACGTCATGGGCGGTGTCCAGCCATCCCGGGGCGGCGAGGGTGTCGAGCTCCTCGACCGCGAAGTCCGCGGGCTCCGGCTGGGCGGTGATGTCCTGGTTCATTGGTTCTCCTTGACCGGTTGACCGGTCGCTCGGTGGAATTCGGGTGTCGACCGCGGTCAGGTCAGCGCGATGACGCCGGCCGCTTCGAGGATGGCGGCGCCGCCGCCGACGATGGTGATGCCGGTCCCGAGGCCGTCCATGAAGCCGGGGGCGTCCAGCTCCTCGAGGGGCTCGACCGCGAAGTCGGGGCGGGTGGCCAGGTCCTGCTCCGGGTTCTGCTGCATGTGATTCTCCAATTGGCAGTCGTTTATCGGGTGCCGTCTATCCGGCTTCGCTTATCAGGTCGCGAGGATTCCCGCGCTGATGCCGGCGCCGACCGCGAAGCCGGCCCAGGTCTCCTTGTCCCAGCCGAGGAAACCCGGCGCGTCGAGCATCTCCAGCTCTTCGACGTCGAATTCCGGCAGGTTCTCAAAGTCAACAGCAGACATTCGGTGCCTCCAGTCCGGTTGCGGTGTTGGTCCCAATCCTGGCTCCTGGTCCGGCCGGTGGGAACCACTTGCGGTTTTTGCTTCGGGTATCGCTACGTGTCCGACGGCTCTTTGCTGCGGAGGAGCGGACAAATACCTGTGGTCGACTCCGGGGTCGTTCAACGGTGTTCCCGGCGGGCTTTCCGGCCGTACGTTCGTCCTGATCGGGCGCGCCGGGAAAAGGCGGCGCCGGCGGCAATCGGAGAGGGAGAACAGCGGTGGAGGAAAAGCTCCGCGAGGGCGTGGACCGGCTCTGTGGATGGTTCGTCGGTGACACGGCGCCGGGCCGGGATCCGGGGGACGTGCTGGTCGAGCCGGGGGGCGACGTGGACCCGGTGCTCGCCGCCGGCCTGGTCGCTCCCGGATCCTGGCTGTTCGCGGAGGACACCGACGGCGGCGGTGGCTCCGGGGTGCCCCGGATCTCCGTCGGCGGCGGCCTGGCGCACCCGGGTGACGAGCTGTCGGTGGCCGACGAGGTCTACGTGCAGACCTTCGACTACTGCTCGCTGCCGTACCTGTCGATCGCGGGCCCGACGGTCGTGCGGATCACCGGCGAGGCGGACCACGCGGCGTTCCTCGCCGACGCGGACCGGGCGGCGCACGGCGGCGTCTGGGCCGCCGCGCTCGGCCACTCCTCCGTCCACCTGGCCGACATCGGCGCCCTGGCGGCGCCCGCGCGCCGCCCGGGAACCGGGCGGCTGTTCGTCACGACGGACGGAACGGTCCGCACCGGGATCGGCGGGAGCGACCTCGCCCGGGTGGAGGACGGCGCGGAGGCGGTGGCCATGGCCCTGGCCGCGCACGGTGGCGACCCCACCCTCGACGGCGTGCTGGAGCGGTCCGTCCTGCTGGCCGGGGCGGCCTCCCGGCCCTGGCTCGGCCGCTACCTCCGGGCGCTCGACGTCCGCCGGCGGCTGGCCGGCCGGTTCGGCGGCGAGCCGACGGTGTCCGGCTTCGGCGTGCGCCTCACCCCGGGGCTGCCGACGGCGCCGGTCGAGGCCGTGGACGCGCCGCTGATCGCCGAACACGACGGCACCTGCTACGCCGTGCCGGCCGACGGTTCCCGGCTGTTCCGGCTCGGCCGGGACTCCGCCCGGCTGCTGGAGGTCTTCGCGGTGCTGGACGAGGCGGAGCGGGCCGCCGCGGAGGCCGCGCGGCTGTTCCACGTGACCCCGTCCCGGGCGGCGGAGCTGCACGCCGACCTGGCCGCCCGCCTCGGCGGCAGCGGCCCGGCGGCCCGTGAGGAGGGCGCCCGATGAGCACCGGCATCATCGAACCGGCGGCGCTGCCCGGCCTGGCCGGCCGGATCGCCGCCGCCCTCGGCACCTCGCTCACCGTCACCGACATGTACGGACCCCTGGGCGGGCCGGTGTACCACCAGCTCACCGTGCACGACACCAGTGAGATCCCCGATCTGCTCACCCGGCTGCGCGGTGTCTGCGGCCCGGTCCTCGAACTCGCCTGCGGCTCGGGCCGGCTGACCATCCCGATGCTCGCCGCAGGGCACCGGGTCACCGCGCTGGACCTGTCCGGCTCCCTGCTCGCCGAGCTGACCCGCCGCCTCGCCGACCCCGCCGCCCGGCACCTGGCGCAGCGGCTGGAGACCGTCGAGGCCGACATGTTCGAGCTGGACCTGGGCCGGACCTTCCGGGCCGCGGTCCTCGGCACCACCACCATCGGACTGGTGCCGCCCGAGGTGCGACCGGCGTTCCTGCGCCGCGTCCACGACCACCTGGAGCCCGGGGGCGAGTTCGTCCTCAGCCTCCACCCCCCGGCGGCCGCGGCCACCGAGGCCGTGCACCCCATGACCACCGCCGACGCCGTGGACTTCCTCGTCGAGTACCAGGAACCGCACCTGCAGCGCCGCCGGGTGGCCGTCCTGCACCTCGGGCGCGAGGGCAGGCCCCTGCTGCTGACCTCCACCGTCCACACGCCCGACCTGGACACGCTCCGGCAGGAGCTGTCCGACGCCGGGTTCTCGGTCGACGCGGTCGACCCCGTGCGCCGGACGGCCGAGGGCTCGCCCCTGTTCGTGCTGACCGCCAGGAGGCCCGCGTGACCACCGTGAACACCTATCCGCTCTGGGAGTTCCTGCTCCCGCCCAGCGAGTTCGGCCGGGTCGACCGCCGGGCCACCGGCGCCCGCGGCACCCGGCTGCGGTTCGCCGACGGCACCGAGGTGCTGGACGCCACCAGCGGCCTGTGGAACGTCAACCTCGGTTACGGCAACGACGCCATCGGCGACGCGATCGCCGCCACCGGCCGGGACGCCTCCTACCTCAGCCTGTTCCGCTACTCGCACGACTACGCGGTCAGGGCCGCCGAGGACCTGGTGGCCGCCGCCGGAACGGCCTACCGGCGCGCCGTGTTCTCCACCTCCGGCGGGGCGGCGAACGACCTCGCGATGAAGCTCGCCCGGCAGTACGCCGTGCTCCGGGGCCAGCCGGAGCGCAAGCTCGTCGTCGGCCTGCGCGGCAGCTACCACGGGCTGACGTACGGGGCCCACTCGCTCACCGGGGAGGCGCTCGACCAACAGCTCTACGGCGTCGACCTGCGCAACGTCCGGCACGTCGACCCCGCGGACCCGGAGGAACTCGAACGGTTCATGGCCCGCCACGGCTCCCGCGTCGCCTCGCTGGTGTGCGAGCCGGTCCTCGGATCCGGGGCACACCCGCTGTCCGACGCCTTCGTCGAGGCCGTGATCAGGCTGCGGCGCGAGCACGGGTTCCTGCTGGTCGCTGACGAGGTGGCGACCGGCTTCGGCCGGACCGGCCCGCTGTTCGCCAGTTCGCGCTGGGCCGAGGCACCGGACCTGCTCCTCACCTCCAAGGGCCTGACCAACGGCAGCTGTGCCGCGTCGGCCGTGCTCGTCTCCCACGCCGTCGCCGAGGGGTTCGAGCGGCGCGACGCGATCCTGGTCCACGCCGAGACCCAGGCCGGCAGCCCCGCCAGCTGCGCCGCCGTCTCGGCCACGCTCCGGCAGTTCGACGAGCTCGACGCCCTGTCCGCCGGCGCGCGGACCGCCGCCGCCCTGGACACGCTCCTCGGCGAACTGACCGACCGGCTGCCGCTGGTGGCCCGGACCACCGGCGCCGGCTGCTTCCGCGCCCTGCACCTGCGCGACGCCGACGGCGACCCGCTGGACGGCCGGGCCGTCCAGGGCGCGATCGCGGCGATCCGCTCGCACGGCGCCCTGGTCTACCCCGGCCCCGGTGCCGTCCAGCTCATCCCGGTCCTCACCAGCACGGAGCAGGACCACGCCGACCTGGCCGAGGCGGTGGCCGAGGGGCTCGCCGAGACCTCCCGACGGGCGGGGCACCGGTGACCGGACGGACCGACCGCCCCGGGCCTCCGGCGGTCTGGCGCCAGCGCACGCAGATCCACTTCGGCGAGGGCGCGCTCACCGAGGTGTGGCGGAGGGTCCGCTCCCGCCGGACGGTCCTCGTCGTGGACGCGAACCAGCCCGGTCTCGTGGATCCGCTCCCCCACGACGGGGAGGTGATCCGCGTCGACCCGTCGGCCGGCGACCTGGACGGCGCCGTCGCCCTCGCCGGGCAGCTGCGCGAGTTCGAGCGTGCGGTCGTGGTCGGCGGCGGCGCGGTGCTGGACCAGGCCGCACTGGCCCGACTGTTCGCCGCCGCCCCCGGCACGCCGACGCGGATCCGCCTCGGCGGCTCCCGTCCCGGCCTGGTGCACGGCGGCCCGACCGAACCGATCGCCGGACCGTACCCGGAGCTCGTCGCGGTCCCGACCACCGTCGGCACCGCCGCCGAGGTGAGCTGCGCCGCCACGGTGCTGGTCGAGGGCCGCCGCAAGCTCGTCATGCATCCGCTGCTGTCCGCCGACACGGCGGTGCTGGACCCGGTCGCGACCGCCTCCCTCCCGGGCCGCCTCCTGCGGGAGGGGACGCTGGAGGCGATGATGCGCATGGCCAACGCCTACCTGATGCCCCCCGGAAGGCGCTGCCCGGCGGCGGCCGAGACCGAGGCCCGCGACCTGCTGCGGGAACTCGCGGCGGCCGGGAGCACCGGACGGCCGGCGACCGAGGTCGCCGTGCTGAGCGCGCGGACCGTCCTCGGGCTGAGCATGGTCGGCCGCGACCCCTTCGCCGCGAAGACCTGGTTCCTGGCCAACGAGCTGTCCGCGAGCGCGGGCGTGCGCAAGATGGCCGCCACCGCCGCCGTCCTGCCCGTGGTGTGGCGCCGGATCATGGCCGGTGACGAGAGGCTCGGCGACCGGGAACGGCTCCGGCAGGCCTGGGACGCCATCAGGGCCGGAGCGCCCGAGCTGGCGGACGACCCCGTCCACGGCATCAGGACGCTGGCGGCCGACTGGGGCGTCGACGCGTTCGCCGGCCCCGCGCCCGCGCCCGCCGACCTGGCCAGGGCGGCCGCCCGTGCCTGGGGCGGCGGCCTGCCCATGCTGGCCGGCTTCACCGTCCACGAGCTCACCGAACTGTACGCCGAGGTCCTCGAGGCAGCCCCGTGATCGACTTCATCGCCACGCTCGACCCGCACAACGGCCTTGCCGCGGCCAGCGCGCTCCGCCCGCCCCGGCAGCCGGACGAGCCGCTCTGGCAAGGCCTGGTGGAACTGCACCCGGCGCGCACCGGGGCCGCCCCCCACCAGGGCGGCGCGCTCGCCCGCGAGGTGGTCGGGGCCTACGGCGGTTCGCGCGGCGACACCCTGGTGCGCGCCGCGGGCGAGGCGGTGGAGCGCTTCGCCCTGTACCCGGCCGGCGACCCGGCGACGGTCGCCCTGGCGGCCGAACTGGCGGGAGCCGCCCTGGACTTCACCCGGGAGGGCGCCGAGCTGGCGGACCCGGCCGCGGCCCGCCGGGAACTGCGCTGGTACCAGGGCCGGTCGCTCGTCGACGGCGACCGGGTGCACGTTCCGGCAGGCATGGTCGACTACCCGGCCCACCCGGACGACGCGGCGGGCTTCGACCCGTCCCCGTCGGGAGCAGCCTCCGGAGCGACCCGCGAGCAGGCCCTGCTGTCGGCACTGCTCGAAGTGATCGAGCGGGACGCGCTCATCACCGCCTGGCACTGCCGGCTACCGCTGCCCGTGGCCGACCCGGAAGCCGTCCTGCGGCAGAGCCCGGCGACCCCCGGCCGGCAGCGGCTCCAGCTCGCCCACCGGGCGGCGTCCGCCGCCGGACTGCGACCGGTGCTGGCCTGGATCCCCACCGGCCTGCCCGGCGTCCACTGCGCGACCGCCGTGATCGTCGACACGGACGGCCCGGGGCCGCTCGCGGCGGTCGGTGCCTGCGCGTCCGGGGACCCCTGCACCGCTCTGGGCAAGGCCCTGCAGGAAGCCATGCAGATCCGTTCCGCGCTCCGCCTGGTCAACCGCCACGACCCCGCGGACGCGCCGACCGCGCAGCCGCGCACCGAGCTCGAACGCGCGCAGTACTTCGCCTCCGAGCACGGCGCGGCGGCGGTGGCGGCCTGGGCCGCCGGGTTCGTCCCGGAGGACGGGCGGCCGGTCGACGCCGGACCGGGTGCGGCACCGGGTGCCGCACCGGACGGGCTCACCGTCGACGGGCTGGTCCGGGCACTCGCGGAGCAGGGCGTGCGGCCGGTGGCGATCGACCTCACCCACCGGCTGCCCGAGGTGCTCGTCCGCATGGGCTGGCACGCGGTCAAGATCGTGCCCGAGGGCCTGCAACCCCTGCGACTGGACGAGTCCTGCGCCTTCAACTGGCACCGCGGCCGGCTCGCGTCCGCAGCTGCCAGGACCGGCCTCACGCCCCTCGCGCCCGAGGGCCGCCGGGAACCGCATCCGCTGATCTGACGCCGTGTCCCGGCGTGCCCAGGGCACGCCGGGACACGGCCTAGGCTGCTTCCCCGAACAGCGCGGTGCGCAGGCCGACCCGTCCGTCGATGCACAACTTCCGGTACACGTGCGTCAGATGGAACTCCACCGTGCGGCGGGTGACGTAGAGCCGGGCCGCGATGTCCTCGTTGCTCAGCCCCTCGGCGGCCAGCCGGGCGATCCGCTGCTGGCTCGGGGTCAGCGATTCCGGCCCGACCTGCGGAAGCCGCCGCGGGCGGGCGCCGGTGGCCAGCAGCTCGTTGTGCACGCGGCCCGCCAGCGCGGTGGCCCCGGCTGCCTGGGTGAGCGCGAGGGCCTGGCGCAACCGGGCCCGTCCGGCGTCCGTGTGCCCGGTGGCGGCGAGCAGGGTGCCGAGCGCCGTCACCGAACGGGCGAGCTCCAGCGGATCGGACGCGTTCTCCAACAGCGCCACCGACTCCTCCAGGCCCGTCCGGGCCAGCGTCCTGGGACCGACCAGCGCGGCCACCCGCAGGGCCCGGGCCAGCACCACCGGGGCACCCCAGGCCTGCGCCTGGTCCACCTCCTGGGCGGCGAACTCCTGGGCCGCCTCCGGGCGGTTCAGCCGGTGCTCGATGACCGCGGCCCGGGAGCGCCAGGCGATCCGGCCCGGATTGTCCCCCCAGAGCTCTTCCATGAGCCGTCCGCACTCCAGGAGGTCCCGCAGCGCCGCCGCGGCCTGCCCCTGGGCCATGCGCAGGCGCGCGCGGGCCTCCAGGAAGTACGGCCACGTCCAGCCGGCGTGGCCGGCGGTCCCGGTGACCCGTTCGACGAGCTCCGCCGCGGCCTCGACCCGGTCGGTCTCCAGCAGGACCTGCACGGCGGCCGCGACGACGTGCGGCAGGTACGGGTGCGGCTCGTCCGACAGGGCCAGGGCGTGCTCGGCCTCGGCCAGGGCCGCGGCCAGGTCACCGGTCCGGTAGCGCAGCCGTGCCCGGACCGCGGCCGTCACCGCCCGGGTGGCCGGCGGCCAGTGCGCGAGGTCGGACGCCCGGATCTCCGAGGCGCCGCGACGGGCGGTCTCGATCCGGTCGGCGTCGAGCAGGGCGGTCACGGCCAGCACGGCGGTCTGGGCCTGGTCCTGCGCCGGGTGGAACCCGCGCAGGGCGTTCCCGGCGAGTTCCCCGGCGCGGTCGGCGCCGTCCAGGGCGATCACGGACCGCATCGCGAGCGCCGCCAGCAGCCCGCGCTCGTCCGGCGTCCGGCCGGTGGGCTCCGCCCGCGGGCCGCGCGTGGTCAGGGACCCCCAGCAGGCGGGCCGTCCCCCGTCGGGAATGACGGCGCGCAGGCTCAGGATCGGCAGCAGCAGCCGGTTCGTGTCGGAGAGTTCCGCCGCCGTGCGGTCGAGCAGGTCGATCGCCGGGCGGGGCAGCCCCGACTGGACCAGGGCGCGGGCGAGCAACGGCACGAACTCCGCCCGCTGCTCGGGATCGGTGCTCAGGGTCTCGGCCTCGCCGAGGTGCCGCACGCAGTCGTTCAGGTCGCTGTGGGCCTCGGCGGTGCCCAGCTCCACGAGGAGCCGGTGCCGGACCTCCGTCGAGGCGGTCTCGGTGAGCGCGTGCCGGAGGAAGCGGACGGCCGCGGCCGTGTCTCCCCGCTCGCCCGCGGACCGTGCGGCGCGGCGCAGCACCTCCACCCGCCACGGCTCGCCGGTGCTCGCGCCGGCCACGACGTGGGCGGCGATCCGTTCCGCGGCCGCCCGGGTCCGGAACAGCACCCGCGCGGTGTCGGCGTGGGCGATGGCCCGGTCGGTGGCCGCGAGCAGGCCGGCGAGCGACTCCGAGACCTGTGGGTGGCAGAACCGCCCGGCCGGGCCGGCGGCGAGCAGCCCGCTGCCCTCCAGGGCGGTCACCGCATGGTCGAGCAGCGGCTGTTCCAGGCCGGTGACGGTCCGCAGGACGTCGGTCCCGGTGTCGACGCCCAGTTCGGCCAGCAGGCCGGCCACCCGCAGCACCACGGGCGGTTCCCGGCGGAGCAGGGCCCGCAACGCGGTCGGCAGCACCCGCTCACCGACCGCGCCGGGGCGGACCCGCCCGGTGGTCTCCGGCGGCGCTCCCGTCCTGGCCAGCTCGCGGACCAGGGCGGTGACCAGGGCGGGGTTGCCCCCGGTCATCGCGTGGAGCTCCGGGCCGAACACCTCGGCGGACCCGGGACCGACGCCCTCGGCGACGACCCGGCCGGCGCCCTCCACGGTCAGCAGCGCGGGCTGCACCACCCGGCACGCCGGATGCCGCATCAGCTCGTGGACCAGCTCACCGCCGGCGTTGGGCAGCGAACCCCGGGACACGACGGCGATCTGCACCGGGACGTCGTCCAGCCGGCGCGCCAGGAACGCCAGCCACTGGGACGAGTACTCGTCGGCCCAGCAGACGTCGTCCACGGCCAGGACCACCGGCCGCTCCTCGGCCAGCTGCAGGACGGGTGCGCACAGCGACGCCAGCCGGTCGAAGTCGGCGGCCGGCGAACCGGGCTCGGGCACCCGGTAGGGCATCCCGTCCAGCACCGCCTCCGCCTTCTGCGCGGCGGCCGGGCGCCGCGCGGCCGGTGCGCCGAGCACGGGAGCCAGGAGCTGGCGGACGGCGCCGAAGTGGAAGTCGCGCTCGACGATGCTGCAGCGGGCTCTCAGCACCGTCATCTCCTGGGCCCGCGCCTCCCGGCCCAGGGCGTCGAGGAGAGCGGTCTTCCCCAGACCCGAGGGGCCGTCGATCACGGTGACGGCCGCGCGCCCGGACCGGACCTCGGAGAGCGCGTCGAGCAGTTCCCGGAACTCGTTGCCCCGGTCGGCGAGAAAGGTCCTTGATTGCGCCAATGCATTCCCCCGAAATTGCATTCATGGCTGCGCCGTCGCGGCGCGATGCGACAGGGATCGCGACCTCGGCGTAGCCGTTCCACGGTTTTCTGGGAGATCCCCGCACCGATGTCGGCCACGCTGCGAATTCAGTGGAACCATAGCCCGTTCCACTGACAACCGCGCGCATCCCCCCAGACGAGCGGAACTATACCGCACCAGGTCACAGGGGTGACCGGGCGTCAGGGCGGCTGCACATGACATTCCATCCGCGGGGTCTGCATATCTATGCGGCGCTGCGGAAAATTCGAATCAGGGCCGCATAATTCGACCGATGCGGACGTATAAACCGTCCTTTGAAAACGGTGCTGCACGCACGGTCCGGGGGTCACATATCCCGGTGCCGGACGAAGGCGGCCGTTGGCGCTCGAAGTGGCCGGCCGGGCATCCCGCCGGCGCGCTCCGGGGGTCGGGAGGCTCCGCCCGGTCCCTCCGGTCCCTCCGGACCCTCCGGCGTCCGCCTGGCCCCTCCGGCCCCCTCTGGCCCCCTGTGGCTCGAAGGGCGCGCTCGGCCCGCCCCCGGGGCTGTGGTGGCGGGTGTGGCGGACGGGGTGAGTCGGGAGGTGGGGATCATGGTCCGCGTCACACGGTCCACCTGCTGACGGCGCGTGCAAACGGCGAAGGCCCCGGAGAGCGATCCTTGAGTTCTAGGGATCGTTGCAACACCCCACTTCAAGGGGTGCGATGTTCGAGATCCGGAAGAACCGGACGGTGGCTCAAGGGTCGAGGACCCT
>NZ_JBEZGX010000031.1:0-101889 GCF_040650235.1 Kitasatospora sp. NPDC048722 | reverse complement strand
GTTCCGCACCGTGCGCACGGTGCGGAACCACCCCCGACCGGTGTCAGGCGTCGCCGGTGGCGACGCGTTGGGCATGGCTGCGCTCGACGCAGAACTCGTTGCCCTCCGGGTCGGACAGGACGACCCAGCCGCGGCCGTCCGCCGTGCGGCGGTCGTCGAACATCCGCGCGCCCAGGGCCAGCAGGCGTTCGACCTCCTCCTCCCGGGAGCGGTCCTGCGGCTGGAGGTCCAGGTGGATCCGGTTCTTCACCGACTTGCCGTCCGGCACCCGGATGAACAGCAGTGAAGCCCCCGCGGACTCCACCAGTGCCTCCGGGTCCCCCGGGTTGTCGTCCTTCCCGATGGTGCCGTCCAGCACCTCCGCCCAGAACACCGCGAGGGTGTACGGGTCCGCACAGTCGATCGTCACGTGTCGCACCAGAGAAGCCATGCGCCCTACTCTGGCCCCGGCCGTTCGAAGCCGTCCAGCCGATTCCGGGAGTGCCGGTGGCCGTCGAGCGGGAACTCCGGCGGGAGCGCCGTCAACACCTCCCGGAACGCGTACCCGCTCTTCTCCGCCACCCGGCAGGAGGCGGCGTTGTCCACCTGGTGCAGCAGGTCGATCCGGGCCAGGCCCTCGTCGGCGAACGCGGCGAACGCCCAGGCCGTCAACGCCTCCACCGCGCGCGGCGCCACACCCCGGCCGCGGGCGGCGGCGGCCGTCCAGTAACCGACCTCCGCCCCCTCTCCGCCCGGGGTGCCGCGCTTGAGCACCACGTTGGCGACCAGTCCGTCCAGGTCCGCGTCCAGGACGGCGAAGCTGTAGCGGGAGCCCTCCGACCAGCCGCGGTACTGCAGGTCCAGCCAGCGCGCGGCCTGGCCGGCGTCGTCCACCGGGACCCTGGTGAAGCGGCGCAGCGTCTCGTCCCGGTAGACCTCGACCAGTGCGGCGGCGTCCCCGTCCTCGAAGGGGCGCAGCAGCAGGCCGCCCGCCGCCGGGAGGGCGGTGGGCCCGACGGTCACCGCAGGCCCTCCCAGCCCCAGCGGGGCGTCGGGCCCGGCTCGCCGAGGTCGGTGCCGGCCGGGGAGGCCGAGACGTCCTCGGCGATCCTCGTGCCCCAGTCGAAGTACTCCAGCACCCGCCGGCGCAGCAGTTCGTCGTCCGGCAGTTCCTTGCCGACGGCTGCGGCCATCAGCTCCATCCAGCGCAGGCGCTGCTCCTCGGTGATGGCGAGGCCGAGGTGGGCGCGGAGCAGTGACCGGTGGCCGCCGAGCTCCTCGGTGTAGCGGGCCGGGCCGCCGAAGACCTCCGCCAGCCACACGGCGACGTGCTCGATGTGCGTGGTGGTGAAGTGCTCGAAGACGGGTGCGAGGAGGGGGTCGGCGAGGACGCCCTCGTAGAAGGTGTTGCTGAGTCCGCGCAGCGCTTCGATGCCGCCGACGGCCTCGTAGAGGCTGTCGGGCCGCTGGTCGCTCATCGGTTCTCCCCGTTGTGGTGGTGACCGTACGTCGGGACCTTCCTAGCAGGTCCGGCAGGACTCCTCTGCGGTTCTCCGCGTTCCGCGCTTGACCTTGTCGTTGCCGTCAGGGTCGGAGGGTGGGCGCATGAACACCGAAGAGGAAGCAGTGGAGCGGCGCGTCGTCATCGTCACCGGGGCCGGGACGGGGATCGGACGGGAGACCGCGCGGGCGTTCGCCGCCCGGGGCGCGCGGGTGGTGGCGGTCGGACGGCGCCCGGAGCCGCTCGCCGGGACCGCCGCGACCCACCCCGGGCTGATCCGGCCACTGGCCGCCGACATCACCGGCCCGGACGCGCCGGAGGCGATCGTCACGGAGGCGCTGGAGCGCCACGGGCGGCTCGACGTCCTGGTCAACAACGCCGGGATCGTGCGCGCCGGGCAGGCCGTCGGCGGCTACGACAGGGCGGGCGTCGAGGCGCTGCTCGCCACCAACCTCGTCGCCCCCGTCCTGCTCGGGCAGGCCGCGGTGCCGGCGCTGGCGGCGAGCCGGGGCGTCGTGGTCAACGTCAGCACCGCCGTCGGGCAGCGCGGGTGGCCGTCCAGCGCGGTGTACGCGGCGAGCAAGGCGGCACTGGAGACGGTGACCCGAAGCTGGGCGGTCGAACTGGCGCCGCGCGGCATCCGGGTCGTGGCGGTGGCGCCCGGGGCGATCGACACGCCGATCGGCGAGCACGCGGCGTTCGACCCCGAGCAGCGCGCCGCCGTCCGCGCGTGGCAGATCGCGCACACCCCGCTCGGCCGGATCGGCCGGCCGGCGGAGGTGGCCTGGGCGATCGTCCAACTGGCCGAGCCTCAGGCGTCGTTCGTCACCGGAGTAGTGTTGTCGGTCGACGGGGGCGCGCTCGTGGGATGACGCGCGACGGGCGGAGCCATCGGGGGCGGTGCGTGGTGCGGATCGGGGAACTGGCCGAGCTGACCGGCACGATGGCCCGCGCGCTGCGGCACTACGAGCAGGCCGGCCTGCTCACCGCCGGGCGCGCACCGAACGGCTACCGCGAGTACGGGGAGACCGACGCCGTCCGCGTGCGCAACATCCGTGCGCTGCTCGGCGCCGGGCTCACCCTGGACGACCTGCGGCCCCTCCTGGGCTGCCTGGACGGCGACGTCATGGCGCAGCCGCCGTCCGCGCGGGTCCTCGGGATCGCCCGCGACCGGCTGGCCGTCCTGGAACGGCGGATCGCCGCCCAGACGGAGGCCAGGGACCGGCTGCTCGCCGCGCTGGCGGCCGCCGGCACCGCGGCCGCGGGCCGCCGTTCGGACGGGTGACACCCCCGATCGGGGGTGTGCAGGGGGCGGCCCTGAGAGGACAGTGGGCGCATGCAGATTCCACTCTCCGTGATGGACTTCCTCGACCGGGCCGAGCTCGTCTACGGCGACCGGGTCGGGATCGTCGACGAACCCCTGCAGCCGGCCGCCCCCTGGGGCGAGCTCGACTACCGCCGGATCGCCGAGCTGGCCCGGGCCCAGGCCGCCGGGCTGGACCGGCTCGGCGTCGGGCCGGGCGAGCGGGTCGCGATCGTGTCGCACAACTCCGCCCGGCTGCTCACCTCCTTCTTCGGGGTGAGCGGGTACGGCCGGGTGCTGGTGCCGGTGAACTTCCGGCTCAAGGCCGAGGAGGTGTCGTACATCGTCGAGCAGAGCGGCGCCTCCGTCCTGCTCGTCGACCCCGAACTCGCCGACGCGCTGCACGGGGTGGTGGCCAAGCACAAGTTCGTGATCGGGTCCGACAGCGACGCCGTCCTCTACGACTTCGACACCTCCCCCCGCCGGTACACGATCTCCGAGAACGACACCGCCACCATCAACTACACCAGCGGAACCACCGCCCGCCCCAAGGGCGTTCAGCTCACCCACCGCAACATCTGGCTCAACGCGACGACCATGGGCCTGCACTACGGCGCGAGCGACCGGGACGTCTACCTCCACACCCTGCCGATGTTCCACGCCAACGGCTGGGGACTGCCGTTCGCGCTCACCGGCCTGGGCGCGCGGCACATCGTGCTCCGCAAGGTCGACGGCGCCGAGATCCTGCGCCGCGTCGACCGGCACGGCGTGACCTTCCTGTGCGGCGCGCCCGCGGTCGTCCAGATGGTGCTGGACGCGGCGGCCGACTGGGACGGCCCGGTGCCCGGACGCGACCGGGTGCGGATGATCGTGGCCGGCGCCCCGCCGCCGACCTCCGTCGTCCAGCGCGTCGAGGCCGAGCTGGGCTGGGAGTTCATGCAGCTCTACGGCCTGACCGAGACCTCCCCGGTGGTCACCGTCAACCGCACCCGCGCCGAATGGGACGCCCTGCCCGCCGCCGAACGCGCGGAGAAGCTCGTGCAGGCCGGCGCCCCCTCCCTCGGCACCCGGCTGCGCGTCGACCCGTCCGGCGAGGTGCTCGTCCGCTCCAACACCGTCCTGGACGGCTACTGGCAGCAGCCCGAGGCGACCGCCGAGGCCCTGCGGGACGAGTGGTTCCACACCGGCGACGGCGGCTTCCTCACCGACGGCTACCTCACCATCTCCGACCGGAAGAAGGACGTCATCATCAGCGGCGGGGAGAACGTCTCCTCGATCGAGGTGGAGGACTGCCTCTACGCCCACCCGGCGGTGGCCGAGGCCGCGGTGATCGGCGTGCCGGACGGGAAGTGGGGCGAGACCGTCAAGGCGCTGGTGGTGCTCCGGGAGGGGCACGACGGCGTCACCGCGGCCGAGCTGATCGCGCACTGCAAGCAGCGGCTGGCCGGCTACAAGTCGCCCACCTCGGTGGAGTTCCGGGACGAACTGCCGCGCACCGCCACCGGGAAGCTGCAGAAGTTCCGGCTGCGCGAGCCGTACTGGAGCGGGCAGGAGCGGCAGGTCAACTGAGTCGGCGGGGCTGCGGGCGGCTCTGGTCAGCCGAGCAGTCCCGACTCCCGGGCCGCCACGGCGAGTTCGGTCCGGTTGCGGACGCCGAGCTTGTGCATGGCGGACTTCAGGTAGCCCGTCACGGTGTTGCAGGTCAGCCCCAGCCGGGCGGCGATCTCCGGGTTCGTCCGGCCGGTCGCCGCCCAGCACAGCACCTCGTGCTCGCGCGGGGTCAACGGCCGTGCGGGGACGGTCCCGCCGGGCCGGGCCGGGCCGGGCTCCGCACGGCCCCAGGCGGCGGCGCCGGCGAGCGCCCGGGTGGCGGTCGCCGCCAGCTCGCCGACGGCCGCGATCCGGACGTCCCCGAACGGCACGACGGCGCGCAGCGAGGCGTACACCACGCCGTACACGGTGCCGCCGTGCAGCAGTGGCACCGTGAGCATCGCGTACAGGTCCTCGGCGTCCACGGCGGCGTCGTGGTGGTGCGAGATGGTGGTGGCGGCCCGGTAGTCGGGCACCCAGCTGGGCGCCCGCTCAGCGAGCGCGCGTCCGCCCAGTCCGGTGCCGGTCGGGACGGGACGGTCGTGCAGCAGGTCCGCGCGGGTGCCGGCCCAGTGCCGCAGCACCAGTCCGTCCTCGCCCGCGCGGTGCCCCGGCAGCGCCACCGGCAGCGGCTCCGGCACGCCCACCAGGCCGACGTCGGCGCCGCACTCCGCCACCACCCGGCGGGCGAGGTCGCCGAGCACGGCGTCCCTGACCAACTCGGCGGCGCGCGCCCCGAGCCCGGGGTCGGCCGGGGGCGCGGGGGTGAGGGTCTCCGCGGCCCTTGTCATCGCGGGACTGCCCTTCGCATCGCGTGCATCGCGAGATTGTCACACGCGGCACGGGCCCTGGCGAGGGTTGCGCAGGAGTTCCCGTGACGGCTCCGGCCGGTGCGTTCGGCGGAACGGCGAGCGCGGTGGCCGCGCCCGGCGTAGGGTGCGGCCGTGGATTACCGGCGGGTAATGCGCCGGAGCTGAAGAAGGGGAACCCATGACGGACCCGAACGTCCCGCAGGACGCGCAGGACGCCCCGCAGGACGTCCTGCGCGGCCTGCTGGCCGATCTGAGCGCCGAGAGCGCCGTCCTGGACGCACTGGTGGCCGGTCTCCCCGCGGCCGACTGGGCCCGTCCCACACCCGCCGAGGGCTGGACGGTCGCGCACCAGATCGCCCACCTCGCCTGGACCGACGACTGGACGGTCCGCGCCGCCCGGGACGGCGAGGCCTTCACCGCGGCCGCCGGCGCCGCCTTCGGCGACCTCCTCGCAGCCGGCCGCGACCCGGTCGACGAGGGCGCGGTCGCGGGCGCCGCCGAGGAGCCCGCCGCCCTGCTCGCCCGCTGGCGCACCGGACGCGACGAGGTGCGCACCGCGCTCGCCGCCACCCCGGCCGACGTCAAGCTGCCCTGGTTCGGCCCGCCGATGAAGCCCGCCTCGATGGCCACCGCCCGCCTGATGGAGACCTGGGCGCACGGCCAGGACGTCGCCGACGCGCTCGGGGTGACCCGCGAACCCTCGGCCCGCCTGCGGCACATCGCCCACCTGGGCCTGCGCACGCTCGGCTTCGCCTTCACCCTGCACGGCCGCCCCGCCCCGCAGGGCCCGGTCCGCCTCGAACTGGCCGCCCCCGACGGCACGTCGTGGTCCTTCGGCCCGTCCGACGCCACCGACGTGGTGCGCGGCCCGGCACTGGACTTCTGCCTCCTGGTCACCCAGCGCCGCCACCGCGACGACCTCGCCCTCACCGCCACCGGACCGACCGCCACCGCCTGGCTCCCCATCGCCCAGGTCTTCGCCGGCCCCCCGGGCAAGGGGCGGACAGCGGCCTCCGGCGCCTGAACGGCCCGGAACGGGTCTGTGCATGGACTGCGAGACGGCCGAATGCACATAGCGGAGGAGGCACCGTGAGCTTCTACGAGCGGCACCGCGACTTCGTCGAGGAGGTGCTGCGCACCGCCCCTGACGGTGTCCGGGTCGAATGGTCCGGCGACACGCTGGTCATGCAGGCGGCCCCTTCCAGCGTTCACCAGCTGAACCTCGGACTCGTCCAGCGGCAGTTCGAGCGCCATGCCCCGGACGACAACATGTTCGGTGGCAACAGTGCGCTGACCACCCCCGACGCGACGAAGGAGCGCACACCGGATCCGACCTATCTTCCGATCGCCTCCCTGGCCCGGGAGGGGAACACCGCCCCCGCCGAAGAGGCCCTCGTCGCGGTCGAGGTGGTCTCGCCGTCCACCCCCGGGAACGACTGGGTGGACAAGCTCCGCGACTACGCGGTGATGGGCATCCCGCTCTATCTGATCGTCGATCCGCGGGAGGGGGTGGTCACGCTGTTCTCCGAACCGAACCACGACCGCTACCACGCGCGGCACGACCGGAAGTTCGGTGACGGGCTGCGCATCCCCGATCCCTTCGGCTTCGACCTGGACCTGAGCGGCCTCGTGCGCTGCCCCGACTGAGGGGCGCCGCAGGCTCAGAGGCCGATCCGCAGTGGTGTGAGCCGGGTGGCGATCAGGTTGGTGGCGCCACGGTCGCGTTCGATGTGGCCGTGGACGAGGAGGCCGGCCCGGTCGAGGGCGGTGCGGCGCTGGGACTCCCAGACCGGGCGGTTGCAGATCACGTTGATCAGGCCGGTCTCGTCCTCCAGGCTGAGGAACAGCACCCCGCCGGCCGTCGGCGGCCGCTGACGGTGGGTGACCAGGCCGCCGACCACCACGGCCGTCCCCGGTGGGACGTCCGGGAGTTGGGCCGCGGAGAGCGCGCCGCCGCGCTGCAGGTGGGCGCGCAGGTGCTGGAGCGGGTGGCTGGTGGCGGAGGTGCCGGTGGCCCACAGGTCGGCGATGGTCTCCTCGACCGGGCTCATGCCGGGCAGCTCCGGCGCCCCGGTCCCGGGGGTGGTGCCGGGCAGCAGGTCGGCCGAGATCCCGGCGAACGCGCCCGCCGACCAAAGGGCCTGACGTCTCGTCAGCCCGAAGCAGTCGAACGCGCCGGCCGTCGCCAGCGCCTCCAGGACGGACGCGGGCAGGGCCGTCCGGCGGGCGAAGTCCTCCAGGCCGGCGTACGGCTGCCCGGCCACGATCGCCTCGGCCTGCGGGGAACCGATGCCGCGGACGGTCTCCAGGCCGAGCCGGATCGCCGGCTGCGGACGGCCCGCCGTCAGCGGCGGCGTCGGCGTCGGCCCCCGGTACGGCTCCAGGACGGGCCGCGCGCCGCTCGCGTTGACGTCCACCCCGCGCACCCGCACCCCGTGCCGCCGCGCGTCCGAGACCAGGCTGAGCGGCGAGTAGAAGCCCATCGGCTGGTTGGCCAGCAGGGCGCAGGCGAAGGCCGCCGGGAAGTGGTACTTGAGCCAGGCGCTCGCGTACACCAGGTAGGCGAAGCTGATCGCGTGGCTCTCCGGGAAGCCGTAGTTGGAGAACGCCTCGATCTTGCCGTAGACGTCCTCGGCGACCTCGGGCGGGATGCCGCGCTCCGCCATGCCGGTCAGCAGCCGCTCGCGCAGCCGGGCGACCCGCTCGTGCGAGCGCTTGGCCCCCATCGCCTGCCGCAGCAGGTCCGCCTCCGCGGGCGTGAACCCGGCGCAGTCGATGGCGAGTTGCATCATCTGCTCCTGGAACAGCGGCACCCCGAGCGTCTTGCCGAGCGCGTTCTCCATCAACGGGTGCGGACAGCCCGCCGGTTCGGCCCCGGCCCGCCGGCGCAGGTACGGGTGGACGGAACCGCCCTGGATCGGGCCGGGGCGGATCAGCGCCACCTCGACCACCAGGTCGTAGAAGTGGTCCGGCTTGAGCCGGGGCAGCGTCGCCATCTGCGCCCGCGACTCGACCTGGAACACCCCGACGGTGTCGGCCCGCCGCAGCATCGCGTACACGCCCTTGTCGTCGTCCGGGATGGATGCCAAGTCGTAGCGCAGGCCGTGGTGTTCGGCGATCAGGTCGCAGGCGTCGTGCAGCGCGGCGAGCATGCCGAGTCCGAGCAGGTCGATCTTCACCAGTCCGGCCCCGGCCGTCGACTCCTTGTCCCACTGCAGGACCGAACGCCCGGGCATCCGGGCCCACTCGGTCGGGCAGATCTGGCCGATCGGCTCCTTGGTGAGCACCATGCCGCCCGAGTGGATGCCCAAGTGGCGCGGCAATCCGTGGAGTTGCTCAGCCAGCGACAGCACGTCGGCCGGGATGACGGCGTCCGCGCCGGGCGCCGAGCGGAAGTCGGTCTGCCGGCTGAACGCGTCCACCTGCCCCTGCGGGTAGCCGAGCACCCGGGCCGCGTCGCGGATCGCCAGGCGGGGCCGGTAGGTGATCACGTTGGCCACCTGGGCGGCGTGCTCGCGCCCGTAACGGCGGTAGACGTACTGGATGACCTCCTCGCGGCGGCGGTTCTCGATGTCCAGGTCGATGTCGGGCGGCCCGTCCCGGGCAGTGGACAGGAAGCGCTCGAACAGCAGCTTGTAGTGGATCGGGTCGACGGCGGTGATCCCGAGGGCGAAGCAGACCGCCGAGTTGGCCGCCGACCCCCGGCCCTGGCACCAGATGTCCTCGCGGCGGCAGAAGTCCACGATGTCGTGCACGATCAGGAAGTAGCCGGCCAGGTCGAGGTCCTCGATGACGTCCAGCTCCTTGGCGAGCTGGCGCCGGGCGGCGGCGTTGCCGGGGCCGAAGCGGGCCGGGCCGCCGGCCGCGACCAGGGCGCGCAGGTGGCTGATCTCGCTCTCGCCCTCGGGGACGGGGTAGCCGGGCAGCTCCGGATCCAGCTTCGCGAAGTCGAAGGCGCAGTTCCGGCCGAGTTCGGCGGTCGCCCGCTGCACGCCGGGGAAACGCGCCAGCCGGGCCGCCATCTCCCGCCCCGAGCGCAGGTGCGCGGTGCCGGACGCCTGCGTCCAGCCGGCCGCGTCCTGCAGCGTGCGGCGCTCGTGCAGCGCCGCCAGGCTCTGCGCGAGGCGGCCCTGGGCCGGGCCGGCGTGGTGCGCGTTCGTGGACGCGACGACGGGCAGGCGCAGCCGGGCCGCGAGCGCGGCGAGGGCGTCGTTGCGCCGGTCGTCGCCGGGCAGGCGCTGGTCGATCAGCTCGACGTGGACGTTCTCGCGGCCGAACAGCTCGGTGAGGGTGTGGAGTTGGCGTGCCGGACTTTGAGAGGTGGGCGGGGTGGCGGGCGGAGCCGTGATCGGGACGGTGGACGAAGTGGCGGGCGGAGCGGGGGGCGCAGCGGCGGACAGGGCGGCGGGCACCCGGCCGAGGCGGCAGCCGGTGAGCACCGCCCAGTGGCCGTCGTGCGCCCCGGCCAGCGCCTCCACGTCGTACGCCGGCAGGCCCTTCGCGCCACCGGCCATCTGCGCGGCGGCGATCGCGGCGGAGAGACGGCGGTAGCCCGCGGGGTCGCGGGCGAGGACGAGCAGGTGTTCCGTGCGGCCCCCGTCGTGACGGACCGTCAGTTCGGCACCGAAGGCGGTGGCCAGGCCCGTCCCCCGGGCGGCCTCGGCGAGCCGGACGGCACCGTACAGACCGTCGTGGTCGGTGAGCGCCAGCGTCTCCACGCCCAGCCGCAGTGCCTCGGCGACCAGGTCCTCCGGGTCGCTCGCGCCGTCGAGGAAGCTGAAGGCGGAGTGCACGTGCAACTCGGCCCAGGGCTCTCCGTCGTGCCCCTCTCCGTTCCGGGCCCCTCCGCCTCGGGCCTCCCCGTCCCGGGTGGGGCGGCGCAGCGGGACGACCTTGTCCGACGCGTCGCCGGTCATGCGGCGGCGCAGTTCGCTCCAGGGGACGGTGGGGTGGCTGGTGAAGCCCATCGGGGGTCGCCTTCGTTCTCGTGCTCTCGCTCCCCCCTCGGGTCGGTTCGGTGGCCGCTAGTCGTAGCCGGCCTCCAGGTACCACCCACCCCCCTCCACGGTCAGCAGCAGCGCCCGGCCACCCACCACCACCTGGAACCGTGCCCGGCGGCGGGCCAGCGACTGGTCCCACCAGTACTCGACCGCCGGCCACGGCCCGGTCCAGCCGTCCACCCGCTCCTCCCGCCCCCGCACCACGACCACGGCCGGCCGGCCCGACACCCCCGCCCTGCCGTCCACCGCCACCGGCCGCCCGCCCTCGTCCAGCACCCGCACCGGCACCGGCTCCCGCAGCACCACGGCCGGCCACACGTCCGGCAACCGCCCGGGCCACGGCGCACCGGCCGGCGCCGCCGCCTCGTACGGCTCGCCCCACGGCACCCTGACCGCCTGCTCCGCCGGACCACGCCCGCCCGCCGGCTCGATCCGCCGCAGCCCGGCATGCCCGAGCACCGCCTGCACCCGCGCCACCGCCCGCTCCACCCGGTCGTCCGCGACCGCCTGGCCCCACAGCGCCAACTGCCGCCCCTCGTCGGGCGCCAGGCCGTCGGGGGCCAGGCGGAGGAGGACGAAGCCCGCGTCGGGGGCGGGGGGTCGGGTGGCGGCGCTGGAGGTGCCGTCGGGGCGGGTGGGGTCGGCGGCGTGGCCGGGCGCGGGGGTGAAGGCGCCGCTGCTCTGCCAGGCCTGGAGCTGCCAGCGGACCCGCTCGGCCAGTGCCGTCGCCGACAGCCGGCCCTCGTGCCGCCACAGTCGCGACGCCGTCCGGCCGTCCGCACACTCCACCTCGACGGCCACCCGCTGGCAGGTCAGTCCCGCCGCGGCCAGCCGCCGGTGCAGTCGCTCGGCCAGCGTGCGGGCGACGAACACCAGCGGTTCGGCCAGTGTCTCCGGCGGGTCGAAGCGGTGCTCGACGGCCAGGTCGGGACCCTCTCCGCGCGGTACCAGCGGGCGCGGGTGGAGGCCCCGGGCCAGCCGGTGCGCGGCCGTCCCGGTGGGGCCGAACCGGTCCGCGACGGCCTCCGGCGGCAGCGCGGCGAACGCCCCGACGGTCGGCAGCCCGAGCCGCCCCAGCAGCTCCGCCAGGTCCTCGTCGCCGAGCGCGCTCACCGGGTACGGCGCGAGGAACTCCGCCGTCCGTCCGGCCGGCACCAGCACTCCGGCCCTGGCCGCCAGCACGGCGGCGAACAGGCCGTCCGCCACGCCGACCTGGGCGTGGGGGGCGATGGCCGTCGCGGGCTCCGCGTCCCGGCGCGCGGGCTCCGCGTCCCCGCCGGGGACGGCATCCGGGCGCACGGGCTCCACGTCCCCGCCGGGGACGGCATCCGGGACCGGCTCCTCGGCCAGCGCCGCCGCGACCGCCGTCCGGACCTTCGACGCCAGCGCCTCCTCGCCGCCGAAGTAGCGACCCGGCCCCTTCACCGGGATGGCGCACAGGCCCGGACGGATCACCTCCACCCGGGGCGTGAACCCCGCCACCGCCGCGACCACCGGCTCGAACCGCCGCGTCTCCGCCTCCGGATCCCGGTCGCGCAGCTCCAGCGCCGGGCAGAGCCGCTGCGCCAGCTTGAGCCGCTGTCCCTGCCGCACCCCGGCCGCCCGCGCGCCCGCCGAGCACGCGAGGATCCGCCCGCCCTCGGTCACCGCCACCGGGTCGTCGCCCGTGACGGCCACCACCGGCCAGTCCGGGCACCACACCACCAGCACGCGCGGCGTGCCACCGCCCGCCATCTCACACCACCGCCACGCGCTCGGTGGCCTCGCCGACCTCGGCCGAGTGCGCGGCCTGCGCGGCCCGCACGGCCTGACGAGCAGCAACGGGCTCGGCGGGACGACGGCGCACGCGCGCGCCGAACTCCGCGACCGCCTCGACGCCCGCTCCGAGAGGGTGTGCCTCCCCGAGCGGGTGCACCGCCCCGGCGGCGCCGGACGCACCAGGCAGGCGGCGCACGCGTCCGAACGTCTCCGTCTCGACGACCGTTCCGGCGGCCTCCCCCAGCGGGTGCACCTCACCGGAGGCGTCGGGCGCGCCGCTTTCGAACGCGTCCGTCTCCCCCACGGCCCCCGCCGGCTCGCCGACCGGGCGGGCCGCGCCGTGCTCGTCCGGGAGCCAGAGGCGGGCGGTGCGGCCGGGGGTGGCCGAGCCGCGGCCCTCGGCCACCACCTCCACCTGCCGCCCGGCGAGCTGCCCGTACCCGTCCCCCAGCCCGAACCAGCGCCCGGAGCGCACACCCAGCCGCAGGGCCGCCCCCGGCCACGGTCCGGCCACCAGCAGCACGCAGCCGCTGCGCCGCAGTACCGCCGCCAGACGGGCGGCCAGGCGGGGCGGGACGGGGCCGTCCGGCCGGAGCATCACCAGTTCGACGGCGCCGGCCAGCACCGACACCACCTCGGCCCAGTGCGGCCCGGGGTCGTCCGCGACCAGCAGTCGCCGCAGGTCCAGCCCGTACCCCTCGGCCGCGGCGAGCCCCAGGTCGGGCAGGCCGACGGCCGCCGCCCAGCCGCCTCCGATGTCCTTCGCCCCGGCGGCGAGCGCCAGGAGCAGCCCGGTGTCCCCGCCCGCGACGGACACGGCGGTGCCCCGGCGCAGCCCGCCTTCCGGCAGCAGGTCCCGCAGGGCGGGCACCACCGGCAGCAGCCCCCGTTCGGCGGCCGTGGCCTCCGTCGGCGCAGCCGTCGGCACCACCGGTCGGAGCGCGGCCCGCCCTCCGGTGGATTCGAAAACGGGTTCGATAACGAGCACACCCCCAGGATCGAACATTCGTTCGCAAAGATTCAAGTCCGAATAGCCCACCCCGTCCGTCACGCTCTGTATTGCCGAGAGCATGACAAGCATGCTCGAAAGGCGAGGTGGGAGCCGTGCGCACGGCTTCGGGCCCTGCAGCCATCAGATCGGAAGCCCGACGATCCCCCACCCGCGCCGCTCGGCCTCGCCGACCACTTCCCCCCACCCGGACAGCAACCCCGCGAAGTCGTCGAAGCCCTCGATCCTGCCGCCGAGAGAGGCCGCGAGGCGGTCGTACGGCTCCCGCACCCTCGGCAGGACGGGGGCGATCTCCCTCCAGCGGCGGCCGAGGCGCGCCGTTTCACCCGGACCCCACGCGATCGGCGGCCCGGACCGCAGGGCCCGGTCCTCCGGCACGATGCCCATGAGGTGGTCCCAGTCGACGGCCAGGACCCTGATGTCAACCCCCATGCGGCGAGGTCAGGACACGTCGGCGGGCCGCCAGACGAACACCTCGGTGGCCGGCTGACGGACCGAGAAGCGGCCCGCCGCGGAGGCGCGGGCGAGGAGCCGGCGCAGGTCGGCCTCGAACGCCGCCCGCTCGGGGCCGAACAGGTGCGGCGCCGAGAAGGACATCGAGAACACTCCGGCCACCACGTCGTCCACCGTCCGCTCCAGCACCCGCCCACCGGGGACGACGACGCGCTCCGGGCCCGCGAAGCCCGCCCGGGCGAGGACGGCGGGCTCGTTGCCGGGAGTACCACCGGCCAGGAGGCCCCGGCCCGCGCGCCGGACCGGGCCCAGGTAGCGGCGGACGAGCTCGCCGATCGCCGCGTCGGGGACGGGCGGGTGCGGGAGGCCTTCGGCGGGGTGGGGGCATTCCTCCGGGTTCGGCCTGCTGCCCGGCTTCAGGTCCGAGACGTGCACGAGAGCTCCGCCGGGACGCAGCATGCCCCGGACGGTCACCGCCACCAGGTCGCGGTCCATCCAGTGGAACGACTGGCCGAACGTCGCGACCGTGAACGTGCCCAGCCCGGCGGGAAGTTGCTCCGCCCGGATCCGCAACCACGTGCTGTGGTCGGCCACTTCGGCCGCCTTCGCCGCCTGGCGGGCCGCGGCGATCATCCCGGTGTCCGGATCCACCCCGACGACCTCCTCGAACCGGTGCGCCAGCAGCAGCGCCAACGTCCCCGGCCCGCAGCCCACGTCGAGCAGCCGCCCCCGGCCGTCCAGCCGCAGCACCCCGGCGAGCGCGTCCGCCAGGCCGGGCGCGTAGGGCAGCCTGCCGCGCTCGTAGTACGCGGCCGCGCCCGCGAACAGCGTCTCGTCCCACGTCCAGCCGTCGGTCATGGCCGTCGCCTTCCAGGGTCCGCTTCTGCATCGGAGAGGACGGATGTGACGCTACGCCGGATTCCACCGGAGGAAGAGGACCGCCCTGTCCGCCCGGCGAAAACCGGTGGACGGCCCCCGCACCGTCCACAGACTGGCTCCATGACCGCCACCGACCCCAAGGCCGATCTCCGCGTCTACCTCCAGGACGCCCGCGACGTCCTGCTCTGGAAGCTCGACGGCCTCGCCGAATACGACCTCCGCCGCCCGCTCACCCGGACCGGCACCAACCTGCTCGGCCTCGTCAAGCACCTCACCGGCGCCGAGGCGCTGTACTTCGGCGACACCTTCGGCCGCCCGTTCCCCGAACCCGCCCCGGTCTGGATCACCGGCGCCGCCGAACCGAACACTGACCTCTGGGCCCGGGCCGACGAGACCACGGAGGAGGTCGTCGGGCGCTACCGCCGGGCCTGCGCGCACGCGGACGAGACGATCGAGGCGCTGCCCCTCGACGCGGTCGGCCAGGTGCCGTTCGGCGCGCGGTCGAAGCAGACGCTCCACCGGGTCCTGGTCCACATGGTCTCCGAGACCCACCGGCACGCCGGCCACGCCGACCTCGTCCGCGAACTCGTCGACGGCGCCACCGGCCAGCGCCCCGACGGCGCCAACACGGCTCCGGGCGACGCCACTTGGTGGGCCGCCCACCACGCCCGCGTGGAGCGCGCCGCGCGGGACGCCGCCGGACTCAGCTGACCTCGGCGTCCGCGGCGAGCCGGAGACCGGCGGCGGCGAGGAAGCCCGCGAGGTCGATGCTGCCGCCTCCGGTCCCGTCGTCCCACTCCGCCCGGAGCTCGTAGCCCTCGCCGTCCCAGGTGTCGACGTCCTCGCTGGGCTGCAGCTCGACGCTGCCGTTGCCGTGCCGGTAGCGCAGGTACAGGTAGCGGCCGGTCGTCGTCCACGCGTCCCACTGCGACGGGCAGGCGCTGCAGGTCTGCACCACCCGGGCGAGGGTCGCGTCGGGGTGAGTGCCGGGGTGAGTGCCGGGGTGAGTGCCGAAGGCCGCGTCGGCATCGGGGCCACCGGCGGCATCGAGGCAATCGGGGCCATCGGTGACGACGAGGTCGTCGTCGGGCGCGAGCAGGCGGACGGCCCCGCCCGGGAAGACGAGCGTGAGGCCTGCCGCGTACCCGGTGCCACCGTCCCGGTAGCCGATGTCTCGCACTCCGCACAGGACTTGACCGACGTGGGCGGCCAGCGGTACGTCCGGCGGATCGTCGGTGACGGCGACGTGCTCCCGCACGTCATACGGCCCGGGGGACTCATCGCGACTCGGCCACAGGCCGGCCCCGGGCGTGTGGAAGCGGACCCGTCCCAGCCCCTCCAAGTGGAGCCAGAGGTTCAGCAGCGGCCGCACACCGGCGTCGGCGGCGTGACGCCGGGCCGTGGTCACCCGCAGCAGCCGGCTGCCGAGCAGGCTGTACACGGCCAGATGGTTCTCGTCGGTGCCGTCGTCGGCGCCTGTGCCAGCGCTGGTGCTGGTGTCCGGGTCGGCGGTCATGTGACGCTCCATCGGTGGGTGCGGGTTGGGGTGCGGGTTGGGGTGCGCTCCTGCCGGCCCTTCACCCTGATCGCGTACGAGACGGCCCGCAAAGGGATTTGAGGGTCCACGGCCTGCGCCCACCAAGCGCCGACTACACGTACCGGCGCGCCGTCGCGACGAAGGCGTCGATCGACTCCCGGCTGTCGTCCCGCCGAGCGGTGACGTCCTGCCGGTCCTCCGCCCGGTCGATCCTGCCGATCCGCTCGAAGGCCTCCCCGGCGGCGGCCAGGAGCTCGGGCTCGTCAACGAGCAACTGGAGCTGGAACAGCGCCCGCTGCGCCCCGGAGCGCGTCTCGAACGACCGCCTGCGCAATTCGACCTCGTCCTCGGCATCACGCCCCTCGTGCACGCAGAACCAGTGGTGCAGCGCGGCCTGCCGGAACTCCACGAGCAGTCCGGCGTACGAGCCGAAGACCTCCAGCCGCTCCTGCCGCCCGCGCTCCAGGCGGGCGTTGTGCTCGGTGCGGAGTGTGGCACGCCGCTGGAAGACGTGCGTCACCGTCGACCCCAGGAGCGTACCGAGCACCGCGATGATGCTCGTGACCATGGCGTTCATGCCGCACATGCAACCAGACGCCCCAGCCTGGGGATACTGACCGCGGAGGTCGGCGGGTTCACGGCGTGGTGATCGGCCATCGTGCACCGGCCCTGGTCCGCTACCGCCTCGCCCGCCTCCCGCACCTCGACCGCGCCACCGCCCGCCGCGGATACACCGCACTCGCGGGCAAGCCGCCCGCCGACCGCATCCCCAACCTTCACGGGACAGAACACCTAGGCTCCCCGGTATGACGATGCGGGGCGTGGAACTGGCCGTCCGCTGCGACGGGTGCGGGGGCACGGCTGCGCGGCGGGTACGACAGTTCGTCCAGGAGCGGGGGCGGAGGCAGGGGCAGGGCCCGCGCTGGGAACTGTGGTGGGACTCCGAAGAGTCCTGTCGGCACTGCGGCGCTGCCTGCTGCGAGCACGCAGGGCCGGAGCCCACGCCGGAGGCCGTCCGGGAGGTGCTGCCGACCGCCCACGGGCCCTTCCGGCTGAGGCCGGCCGGGGCTTCGGTCGATGCGGTGGCGGCGCTGCGGGCGTTCCGGGCGTTCCGGGCGTTCCGGGCTTCCCCTGTGCTCCAGGAGGGCGACGCGGCCGTCTCGCTCGGTCGGGCGCGTGAACTGCTCGGCGAGTTCCGCGATTTCGGCCTGGTCGGGACGGAGGTCGAGATGACCGTCCTGGGTCTGCTGCTGCGGGATCACGGTGTTCCGGCCGAGGTGTCGACCGGCCGGGGGCGGGCGTACCGGTACGTGGGGCCGCCGGAGTTGTGGGGTGGCGGCGGACCGGGTGGGCAACCGGTGCGGACGGGGCGGGAATTCGCCGCCTGGGTGGGCGAACGGACCGCCGCGGAGCTCGCGGAACCGTTCACCTTCGTCGTCGACCTCTCCGGCTTCCTGCGCCTCGTCCCGCGCCGCAGTGAGCACGTGGTCTGCGCGGGCGGCGAGTCGGTGCTGAGCGCCGGGGAGGTCCGCTTCGAACCGGGTGACGGTGCGGACTTCGGCGGCTGGACGGCCGAGGAGGTCAGCAACCAGTCCACCGGGTACTGTCCGGACGTCGTGTCCTGGCCCGCCGTCGCCGCGGCGCTGGAGCGGATCGGGGTGCGCCGCCCGGGCGGCTTCACGTACGGGGTCGTGTTCCGGCGCTGCCCCGGCTGTCGGGGCATCAACGTCGTCCGCGAGGGCTGCTTCGTGTGCGTGTTCTGCGACGGCGACCTGCCGGCCCGGTGGAACGTGGACGACGGATCACGGGTGTGGCGCGGGCCCGGTGCGGGGGTGTCGGCGACGGCCGTTAGGGTCGGGGTGGTCAGGGGTCGTACGGGGAGGGTGGTGGGCTCGTGGGGTACGGGCTGGTGATGGCCGGGGAGCTTCCGGCCGGAGTGGTGCACGCGGGGAGCCGGGAGTTCCTGGAGCGGGAGGGCCTGCCGCGGACGGGGGCGTTCCTGGACTTCGGGCGGTTCGGGGACGGGCCGCTGGAGTCGGTGGAGCCGTCGGCGCCGGCGGAACCGTCCGCCTTGGCGGAGGCCTCCGGAGCCCCGGCAACCGGGCCGCTGTTCGTGCTGGGCGAGACGGAGTACTGCGCCCCCTTCGCGCGCGCCGGGAACACGGTGCTGCTGGACGGCGTCACCGGCGAGGTCTTCCTCGCGAAGCCGTCGGGCGAGCACCTGGAGCGCGACCTCCTGGCCTCCGACCTGCCCGCGCTGGCCGCGATGGTGCGGGAGGTCGAGTCGGTGGCGGAGGCCGCCCGCCGGCCCGACGCCCTGGACGGGCGGCGCGGCCCGGCCGTCGTGGCCGAGGTGATGGCGGCGGCGGACCGCCGGCTTCGGGAGCTCGACCCCGGGCTGTTCGGCCGCTCGGACGTCCCGCCCGCGCACTGGGGCACGACGCTGCTGGTGCGGGCCCTGGGCTGGGGCGCGCTGCCGGGCGGCCCGGACGGGCCCGCGTACGAGATCGGCGCGGACCTGGTCGCGGAGATCGCGACGCTGACGGACGAGGGCCTGGTGCACCGCTACCGCCCCGAGGAGCTGCCGCCCGGCCTCGTGCACGAGCCGACGCGCCGACTGCTGACCGGGATCGGTCTGCCGCTGGGCGGGGCGATGTTCGGGGTGTCCGAGGAACCGCTGGTCACCATGGGCGAGGCGTACCCGGAGTACTTCGACGGCGAGGAGGAGCGCCCCTACCAGCGCGACTTCGTCGCCCTCGGGCACTGGCCGACGGACCTCGTGATCGCGCTGGACGGCGCGACCGGCCTGTTGGAGCTGCCCGACTGGTACGACGACGGCGAGCCCGAGGCCTACCTCAACCGCGACCTCTCCGCCCTGCTCTACTCGCTGTGGACGTACGAGCGCATGCGCGCCGAGTGGGAGCGCTGGGACTACGGCCTGGGCCGCGACACCTGGGCGGTGTTCGACCCGCAGTCGCTCCTGAGCACCGCCGTCGACGGCGTGGTCGAGGCCCTCGACCCGGAGGCGTTCGCGCCCGGGCGGTCGTGGCGGCTGCTCGCCGAGGACGCGCACATGGGCGGCCTGCTGGGGTGAACCGGGGCCCCTGTGGGGCGACGTCGCGGGGTTCGCGGCCGCCCTGCGGAGCCGTCCCGCAGGAGCCGTCCCGCGGCGGTGCGACCACGAAGGGTGGGCCACCCTGCCCGACGTCCTGCCCCACGCCCTGCCCCACGCCCTGCGGCACGTGCTGCCGCACGTCCTGCCGGACACTCGGCCGCACGTTCCGCCGCGCGGTCTGTGGCGGGCCGGTCGCACCTGCTCGGAGGCCGGTACGCTGCCTCGGTGACGAACATCCGTACGGCGACCGCGCGAAGACGGGCGGTCCTGCTCGGCGTCGGCGCGGCGCTGTCGCTCGCCGGCGCGGGCGTCGTGTACGGGGTGCTGTACGCACGGTCACTGGACTTCGCGGAGCGCTGCGAGCGGGGCCTGGTGACCGGCAGCGGACAGCTGCTGGAGACGGGCGCCTCGTGGCTCCCGCCCGACGCGTGGTGCCGGTTCGAGGGCGGGAGCGTGTCCACCACACCGTTCTGGGCGCTGCTGCTCTTCTACGCACTGATGACGACGGCGGTGTGGGCGCTGACCGCCCTGGCACGGGTCCGCCATCCGCACCCGCTGCTTGGAGCGGAGTGGCAGGTGGGGCACGGGCAGGGCTGGTAGGCGCAGGCGGATTCCTCCTCCGGCCCTGTCGGTGCAGGTTTTTGACGTTTCATCAGGCTCATGCCGATCGGAGCAGCAATCAGGAACCGCCGCGCCCACGAGCACGTGGGAGCGGGCGCCGGTTGTGCGGCCCGGCAGGCGATCACCGGAAACCAGGATCCTGAAACGGCGTCGCTGCCACGGAGAGGCGTCATCGACTTGAAGTTGCCGCAACGGCAGCTCCTACCGTCGTGACCAGGGCCGGAGGAACCGGCCCCGGGAACGGCGAACGTGCGGGAACACAACCTGGAGGAGGCGGCCATGGCCTGGCCGATCGCGGAGGTCGCCCGGATGTCGGGTGTCACCGCCCGGACCCTGCGGCACTACGACGAGATCGGGCTGCTGGCCCCGGCGTGGATCGGCTCCAACGGTCACCGCTACTACGAGGAGCGGCAGTTGCTGCAACTGCAGCAGATCCTCGTGCTGCGGGCGCTGGGCGTCGGGCTGACCGAGATCGCCCGGATCCTCGGCGAGCAGGTGGACGAGCTGGAGGCCCTGCGGGGCCACCACCACCGGCTGCTCGCCGAGCGGGACCGGCTGGACCGCCTGGCCACCACCGTCTCCCGCACAATCGCCGAACTGGAACGATCCAGGAAGGACGGCACATCCATGACCAGCATCAACCGCCCGGAGAACCTGTTCGAGGGCATCCAGCCCACGGATGTCGCGGAGAGCCTCCGCGACTTCCCCGAGCACGCGGAAGCCGCCTTGCGGGCGACCGCCACGATGACCCCGGCCGAGGTCGAGGCCGGCCAGCGCGAACGGACCGCGCAGATGATCCGGCTCGCCGAGCTCATGACGGACGGCCTCCCGGCCGATGCCGAACCCGTGCAGGCCAAGATCGACACGGAGTACCGGGCCCTCATCGCGTTCCGACCGGTCTCCGTCGAGGAGTACCTCGCGATGGCCCGGTCCTGCGTGGAGCACGAGCAGTGGCACGCCGTCTACGAGGCCGTCGCCCCGGGCCTGGCCGCCTACCAGCGGGCCGCCATGGAGGCCTACGCGGCGGCGCGGCTCTCCTGAGCCGGCCCTGCGGGTGACAGCCGGGCGGGGCGGTCGGTGGCAGGCGACGGCTGGGCAGGGCGGGCAGGGCGGGCAGGGCGGGCAGGGCGGGCAGGGCGGTCGGTGATGGCTGGTCGGGGCAGTCGGGCCGGTCGGGCCGGGCCGGTCGGTCGATGACAGGTCACGGCCGCCGGACGCTGCTCGGGCCGGGCCGGTCGGTCGATGACAGGTCACGGCCGCCGGACGCTGCTCGGGCCGGGCCGGTCGGTCGATGACAGGTCACGGCCGCCGGAAGCTGCTCGGGCCGGCCCTCTGCTCCGGCCGCCCCGAGCAGCGACATCCCGGCCCGGCGGCGGCCTCACTCGGTGCGCAGCGCCGTGACCGTCCGGGTGCGGGCCGCCCAGGTCGCGGGCAGGAGGGCGCCGATCAGCGCCAGCACCAGGCCGCCGAGTATCAGCGGCCCCACCACCGAGGGGGCGAACACGGCCAGGTCCGCCTCGGGCACCCCGACCCCGGCGGCGCTCGCCGTGGCCGGCATCACCCAGTGGTGCACCAGGACCCCGAACGGCACTCCGATCAGCCCGGCCACCAGCCCGCTCCCGCAGACGGAGGTGAGCACCATGCCGACCGTCTGCCGGGGCGACATCCCGAGCGCCTTGAACACCCCGAGGTCGTGCACCCGCTCGCGGGTGTCCAGCAGCACCGTGTTGAGGACGCCGAGCCCGGCCACCGCGATCAGCAACAGGGTCAGTGTCCCGGCCAGGGTGTTCATCGCGAGGACGACGAGGTTGAGGTGCGTCCCAGCCGGCTCGGCGCCCAGGCCCAGTGGCCGGACGGCGGCGTCGAGCCCGTCCGCGTACGCCTCGGCGTCGGTGCCGGCGGTGAGGTCGATGTGGTACGCGACCGCTTCGGCGTGGACGGGCGAGCCGAGCGTGGCCGTCGCGGCCCGGTCGACGAAGACCAGGTCGTTGGTGGCCAGCACCTCACCGGTGATCCGCACCGGGGTGGAGCGCCCCTGGTCGGTGAGGGTGACGGTGTCGCCCACCTTCGCCTGGTTGGCCCGGAGGTAGCCGGAGCCGACCACCGCCTCGCCGGGGCCGCTGAACCAGCGGCCCGAGACCATCTGGTAGCCGCTCCAGGAGGCGTCGCCGGAGAACGCCACCACTTCGGAGCGGGCGGTGTTCCCGGCCACCGCGACCGAGGTCGGAACGGTGCTGTACCAGGCCCGGGTGCCGGGGCGGGTGTCGATCGCCCCGGCCACCGCCGCCTCGTCCACGTGGTCGGGGACCTTCACGGAGCCGTCGATCGGGGCCTCCACCACGACCTTGCCCGCGTGCTCGGCCGTCAGGCCTTCCTGGAAGCCGGTGAGCGAGAGCGTGAGGCCGACGCAGAGCGTGACCCCGGCGGTGCCGAGCACCACGGCGGCGGCGGTGGTCGCCGAGCGGCCCGGTCGGTTGAACGGACTCGCCAGCCCGAGGCTCAGGGCGCGCGGTACCGGCAGTCGGCCGATCAGCCGCTGGACCGCGGCCACCGGGCCCGAACCCGCCGCACCGCCGCCGCGGGCCGCGGCCCGCCTGGCCCTCGGCGCCGTGCGGCCGACCGCGAGCGCCTCGACCGTGCGCAGCCGACCCGCGCGCAGGGCCGGCACCAGTGCGGTGGCCACCACGGCGGCCAGGGCGACGGCCGGCACCGCGAGGTCCACCCAGAGCGGTATGCCGAGCAGACCGCCGTGCAGGGCCCTGTGGGCCAGCCCGAGGACGGGGACGGAGAGCACGTTCCCTCCGAGCACGCCGAGCGCGGTGCCGAACCCGGCGGGGATCAGCGCTTGGCCGACGTAGGCGCGGGCCACTTGGCCCGGGGTGAATCCGAGCGACTTGAGGATGCCGATCCGCCGGGTCGCCGCGCTGACGGCACCACTGACCACCACCCCGATGATCAGCACCGACATGGCCAGGCCGAGCATCCCGAAGGCCGTCACGAACGGGACGAAGGTCGCCGCCGTCCGGTTGGCCTCCGCCTGGGCCGGGCGGTAGGAGGTGGCCCTGGTGAGCGCGCCGGGCGGCGCCGCGGCGACGAGCGCGGCGTGGTCCGCATCGACCTCGGCGTCGGTGGCGGCGTGGGCGAAGCGGTAGAGGTACTGCTGGGCGGGCACCGTACCGGGCGCGGTCAGCGCGGGGACCTGCTCGGGGACGACCCAGCCGTCAGCGCTCCAGGAGACGGAGGAGGCGATGCCGACGACCTTGAGGGTCGGCCGGCCGGGCAGGTCGGGGAAGGCCATGCTGTCGCCGACGGTCAACGGCGAGTGGCCGTCCAGGAACACCACCTCACCGGGGCCCGCGACCCACCGGCCCATCACCATGTGCAGGTCGTCCATCGGGCCGCCCTGCTCCCGGCCGACCAGCGTCAGTGGCGGGAGCGGACTGCCGGGCGGCGGGATCCGGGTATCCGGCCCGGAGCGCGCCTGCACGGTGACCGCCGGGTAGGGGCCGGCCGAGGCCGTCACACCGGGGACGCGCTCCGTCGCGGCGAGCTGCGCGGGACTCGCCTTGGCAGGGTCGTACAGCACGTTCAGATGTGCGCCGCGCTGGTCCGCGAAGGAGCGCTGGTAGGGCCCCTGCGCGGCGACCAGCAGTCCTGTCGCGAGGATGCACGCCGTCACGGACATCATCGTGGTGAGGACCATGACGAGCGTCTGCACCCGCTTGCGCCCGACCCCGGCCCGCACCACCTTGCTCAGCGCGCTCATGCGCCCACTTCCCTTCCGTTGGCAGGGGCGATCGCCCACCCGTGCCGGCCCGTTGCCCGTTCTCCTCCGGCCCCCGGCCGGCGGGGACCCCACCGTCGGCTCACCGCACGCCTCCGGTGGCGGGCGCCGCCGCGGTGTCCCGGACGAGTCGGCCGTCGAGCAGTTCGATCGTCCGGCTCGCGCAGGCCTCGGCGAGTGCGGTGTCGTGGGTGACCAAGAGGATCGTCTGGCCCTCCGCGTTGAGGTCGGTGAGCAGGCTCCGGACATCGGCGGCCGAGGCCGAGTCGAGCGCACCCGTCGGCTCGTCGGCCAGCAGGAGCGGCGGACGGTTCATCAACGCCCGGGCCACCGCGACGCGCTGGCGCTCGCCGCCGGAGAGCCGGCCCGGGAAGGCGGCGGCGTGACGGGCCACCCCGAGCCGCTCCAGCAGGTCACCGGCCCGGACGCGGGCCTTCTCCCGCCGCATCCCGGCCAGTTGGGCCGGGAGCAGCACGTTGTCCTCGACGTTCAGGTCGTCCAGGAGGTTGAAGAACTGGAAGACCATGCCGATCCGCATCCGTCGGTACTCGGCCAGCGCGGCCTCGCCGAGCTCGTGCACGGCGACGCCGTCCACCACCACGTCGCCCTCGCTGGGCCGGTCGAGCCCGGCGATCAGGTTGAGCAGCGTCGACTTGCCGCTGCCGGAGCGGCCGAGCACGGCCAGCGCCTCGCCGGCCCGCACCTCGAGGTCGAGCCCGGCCAGCGCGGCACGGGCGGCGTCGGATCGGTCGTACGTCTTGCCGACGCCGCGGATCTGGATGATCGGCGCACTCACGGGCCCTCCACTGCTCAAGGTCCGGCACCGGAGGGGCCGGTGCCGACTGACGGAACACGACGCTACGAACCGGGGACCGGGTCCGGACAGCTGGCTAGGCGGCGTCTCTGAGGTGTATTCAGATACACCTGGTTTTCGGGGTTCAGACCTAGAGCGCCGCAGGTGGACGGCGCTGCAGACTGGCTGCCGACCGATCAACCGGGGGGCTTGCGGGCCGCCGTACGGAGAGGAGGCGCGGGATGAGGACCGGTGCCGGGGCGAGCACGAACGTGGTGACGCGGGCCACCGCGCGGGCAGAGGGCGCCGTCGTGGCCGGCGTACGGGCGCTCTACACGGTCACGCTGGGCGTGACCGGGCTGGTCTCGCTGGCGGCCGGGCCGATCCTGCTGGCCGCCGCGCTGCTCGGCCCCGACGACTCCGGCGGGCGCTCGCCGGGCGGGCCGCTGATCCTGCTCGTACCGCTCGGACCGGTGGCCCTCTGGGCGCTCTGCTGGGCCACCGGGGGCGGGGGCCGGGCGGTCGGGGCCGCGTTGGCGGCACCCGGCGCGCTCGCGGTGATGGCCACCCACCTGTACGGCGGCGCGGCGCCCGGCGGCCGCTCCGGCTCGCTCTGGCTGGCCCCGGCGATGCTCGTGCTCGGACTGCTCGGCGCGCGCTGGGGCGCGGCGGAGACCAGGCGCGTCGTCGGGAAGTGGAGCGGCCGCCCGGTCCCGGTGCCGTACCGCCGCGCCACGGGCACCGAACCGTGGCGGCGGCAGCTGTCCGGCGGCTGGCTGACCGACCCGGCGACCTGGCGGGACCTCGCCTGGACGGCCCTCAGCGGGCTCGCCTACCTGCTCACCGCCGCGTTCGTCATCCTCGCCCCGGTCTCGCTGGAGGTGCTCGGGCGCAACGGCCCCCTGGTCCACCTGGGAGTCGTCTACATGATGGGGCTCTGGGTCGCTCCGGTGGCCGCACTCTGGGCCGCCCCTCCGGTCCTGCGGCTGCACGAGCGAGCCGCGCGCGTCCTGCTCGGGCCCTCGCGGCGGGCCGAACTGACGCGCCAGGTCGGCCATCTGACCCGGACGAGGGCGGACACCATCGACGCCGGCGCCGCCGAGCTGCGCCGCATCGAGCGGGACCTGCACGACGGGGCACAGGCCCGTCTGGTGGCGCTCGGCATGCTGCTGACCGTCGCCGACCAGCTGGTGGAGGACCCGGTGGCACTGCGCCCCCTGCTGGCCGAGGCCCGGCTCTCCTCGGTCAAGGCGCTCGGCGAGCTACGGGACCTGGTCCGCGGCATCCATCCGCCGGTGCTCGCCGACCGCGGCCTGGCCGACGCCGTCCTGGCCACGGCACTGGACCTGCCCCTGCCGGTCAGCTTCGCCGGCGAACTGACCGGCCGTCCCCCGGCGCCGGTCGAGTCCGCCGCCTACTTCGCGGTCAGCGAGCTGCTGGCCAACGTGGTGAAACACGCTGGCGCCTCACACGTGTGGATCGAGATAGGGCACAGTGACGGGTTGCTGCGGATATCGGTGACCGACGACGGGCGCGGCGGCGCCGACCCGTCCCGGGGCACCGGCCTCAGCGGTACCGAACGCCGACTGGCCGCGTTCGACGGGGTGCTCGCGATCAGCAGCCCGCCGGGCGGTCCGACCATCGTGAACCTGGAGATCCCGTGCGCGTTGTCATCGCCGAAGACCTCTTCCTCCTCCGGGACGGGCTGACCCGGTTGCTGGAGGCCAACGGCATGAAGGTCACGGCAGCCGTGGAGACGGGTGAGGAGCTGCTCGCCGCGGTCGCCGCCGACCGGCCGGACATCGCCGTGGTCGACGTACGACTCCCGCCCGGTTTCACCGACGAGGGGCTGCGCGCCGCCTTGGCAGCCCGTCAGGCTTACCCGGGGCTACCCGTACTGGTGCTCTCCCAGTTCGTCGAGCAGCTGTACGCCCGTGAGCTGCTGGCGGGCGGCAGCACCGGGGGCATCGGCTACTTGCTCAAGGACCGCGTGATGGACGGCGCCCAGTTCATCGACGCGGTCCGGCGGGTCGCCCAGGGCGGCACCGCAATGGATCCGGAGGTGATCACCCGACTGCTCACCCACAACTCCTCGGCCGGCCCGGTCGCGACCCTCAGCCCGCGCGAGCGGCAGGTGCTCGCGCTGATGGCCGAGGGCCGCTCCAACGCGGCGATCGCCCAGCAGCTGGTGATCACCGAGCGCGCGGTCGCCAAGCACACGGCGTCGATCTTCGTCCGGCTCGACCTCCAGCCCTCGGACGACGACAACCGGCGGGTGCTGGCCGTCCTCGCCTTCCTCAACAACGGGGAGAAGAACTGAACGACCGGGAAACGGACCACCGAGGACCCGACTGCCGGCAATCCGACCGCCGGCGGTCCGACGACCAGACGGCCGCCGACCACACACCGGGCGCCTGAGGACCGCCCGGCCGAGAGAAGGCTCCTTGACAAGAGCACAGAGAAGTGGGGACGGGCCCTTCGCCGCAGGGGGCTCGCCCGACAGAGAACGGGTCATTTAGGCTGGTGGCGTGCTCATCCTTGTTCGTCGTCGCCACGTGGACCTGCTCCGCGTGACGAGCATGTCCTGTCGACGCTCCGGCTGAACCTCGCGCCACCACCCTCAGGGCGGCCCCACCCGGGCCGCCACCACCACCCGGCACCCGGAGCACGGGCCGCATCAGGCCACCGCTCCGCCTTCCCCCGGTCGACCACCGGGACCGGCCGGGACGAGACCCAGCGGATGTCACCCATGACGCAGCAGCACGCCCTGTCCCACCTCCAGTCACTCCCGGTGATCGACCTCTCGCTCGCCGACGGCGGCCCCGAGGCCCGCCGCCGCCTGCACGACGAGCTCCGCGTCGCCGCCACCGGCGTCGGTTTCTTCCAGCTCGTCGGCCACGGCATAACCCCGGCCGAGACGGCCGCTCTCACCGACGCGATGCGGGCCTTCTTCGCCCTCCCCGAGGCCGACCGGCTCGCCGTGAGCAACCTGAACTCCCCCCACTACCGCGGCTACACCCGCACCGGCGACGAGCGCACCGGCGGCAGCCAGGACTGGCGCGACCAGCTGGACATCGGTGCCGAGCTGCCCCCGCACGTCCCCGGCCGGGGCGAGCCGCCGTACTGGTGGCTGGAGGGTCCGAACCAGTGGCCCCCGGCGCTCCCCGAGCTGCGCACCGCGGCCCTCGCGTGGATCGACCGCCTCGGCTCCGTCGCCCGCCGCCTGCTGCACGAACTCCTCGCCGCGATCGGGGCCCGCCCCGACTTCTACGACGCCGCCTTCGCCGGCCACCCCCACCTTCGGCTCAAGCTCGTCCGCTACCCCGGCACCGCCCCGGACGGCGCCGGCCAGGGCGTCGGCGCGCACAAGGACTACGGCTTCATCACGCTGCTGCTCCAGGACACCGTCGGCGGGCTCCAGGTCGAGCGCCCGGACGGCACCTTCCTCGACGTCCCCCCGCTGGAGGGCGCCTTCGTCGTCAACCTCGGGGAGCTGCTGGAGGTCGCCACCGACGGCTACCTCAAGGCCACCAGCCACCGCGTGGTCAGCCCGCCCGGGGCGCGCGAGCGCTACTCGGTGCCGTTCTTCTACAACCCCCGCCTCGACGCCCACATCGAGCCGCTCGACTTCCCGCTCGCGCACCACGCCCCCGGCGCGACCGAGGACCCGGACAACCCGCTGTTCGCCGAATTCGGGCAGAACGAGTGGAAGGGGTACACAAGGGCCCATCCCGAGGTCACCCGCCGGCACCACCCCGGTCTGGCGGAGACCGCCTCCCGCTGACCGGCCGTCGCCCCGTCCCGCCGGTCGCGTGCCCGAGCGCAGCAGTGCCCCGGAGCATCAGCGCCCCGGAGCAGCAGTGCCCCGGAGCAGCAGTGCCCGGAGCAGCAGCGCTCAAGGACGCGGTGGACCGGCGAGGCGGGCACTGTCACACTGCTGCTGTTACAGCACGAGTGTGCCAGCGCGGCGGGAGGCGGCGGATGGGGGAGCACGGGGGCGTGGCGGGCGAGGTCCGGCTGACGGTGGACGAGCTGGCGGCGCGGGCGGGGGTCACGGTGCGGACCGTCCGGTTCTACGGGACGAAGGGGCTGCTGCCGCCGCCCGAGCTCGGGCCGCGCCGCGTCGGGCTGTACGGCGCCACGCACCTGGACCGGCTGGGGCTGATCGAGGAGTTGCAGCGACAGGGGCTGACGCTGGCCGCGATCGAGCGCTACCTCGCCCGTCTGCCGGAGGACAGCACACCGCTGGACCTCGCCATCCACCGCGCGCTGGTGGCGTCCTGGACCCCGGAGGCGGCCGAGGAGGTCGGGCGGGCACAGCTGGAACACCGGGCCGGGCGCGAGCTGTCCGAGGAGCAGGTGGACCGGCTCCTCGCGATGGGAGCGCTGGAGCGGACGGCCGACCCGGAGGTGTTCCGGGTGGATCCGGGGCTGCTCCCGCTGGGGGTGCGCATCCTGGACGTGCCGATCCCGCTGGAGACCCTGCTGGCCGCCCGGGCCGTGGTGCTGGAGCACAGCCGGGCCACGGCGCGGGAGTTGCACCGGCTCTTCCGGGAGACGGTGTGGAAGCCCTATCGGGAGAGCGAGCCCGCGCCGGACGATCTGGTGCGAATGAAGGCGCTGACCGACCACATCCAGCCGATGGTGGCACAGGCGCTCGTGACGGCGTTCCAGCGGTCGCTGCGCGAGGAGTTGGGTGAGGCCGTGCGTGACACGGCCCCACCCGCCCAGGACTGACGGATCCGCCGACGCCCCCGGGGAGCGCACCTCGGGCAGCGCACCTGAGGCGGAGGCCCCCCGCCTCAGGTGGCACGCCTCAGCCGCAGGCCCCCGGCGCAGTCCTCAGTCGGAGAACGTCCGCCCCTCCGCCGCCATCCGCTCCAGCAGCGCGGGCGGCGCGAACCGCTCGCCGTAGGCGGCGGCGAGCTCGCGGGCCCGGGCCGCGAAGCCGGCCGGGCCGCCCTCGTAGCCGTTGATGTACTGGAACACGCCGCCGGTCCAGGCCGGGAAGCCGATGCCGAGGATGGAGCCGACGTTGGCGTCGGCGACGGAGGTCAGGACGCCCTCCTCCAGGCAGCGCACCGAGTCGAGCGCCTCGCTGAACAGCATGCGCTCCTTGAGGTCCTCGAAGGGCACCTCGGCGCCGGCGCGGGTGAAGTGCTCGCGAAGCCCCGGCCAGAGCCGCCCGCGCCGGCCGTCCTCGCCGTACTCGTAGAAGCCGGCGCCGCCGCTGCGGCCGGGGCGGGCGAACTCGTCGACCATGCGGTCGACGACCGCGTCGGCCGGGTGCGGCGTCCAGGTGCCGCCGGCCGCCTCGGTGGCGCGGCGGTACTCGTCGCGGATCTTGCGGGGCAGGGTGAGGGTGAGCTCGTCCATCAGCGAGAGCACCTTGGCCGGATAGCCGGCCTGGGCCGCGGCCTGCTCGATGCTGGCGGGCTCGATGCCCTCCCCGACCATGGCGACGCCCTCGTTGAGGAACTGGCCGATCACCCGGGAGGTGAAGAAGCCGCGCGAGTCGTTGACGACGATCGGGGTCTTGTCGATCTGCCGGACGAGGTCGAAGGCACGGGCGAGGGCCTCGTCGCCGGTCTGCGGACCGCGGATGATCTCGACCAGCCGCATCTTGTCGACCGGCGAGAAAAAGTGCAGGCCGATGAAGTCGCCCACGCGCTGCACGCCTTCGGCGAGCACGCCGATGGGCAGGGTGGAGGTGTTGGAGCAGAGCAGCGCGTCAGGGGCGACGACGCCCTCGATCTCCTGGAACACCTTGTGCTTGAGCTCGGTGTTCTCGAAGACGGCCTCGATCACCGCGTCGCAGCCGGCCAGGTCGGCCGGGTCGGCGGTGGGGGTGATCCGGGCGAGCAGCTCGTCGCGCTTGGCCTCGGTGGAGCGGCCCCGGGCGACCGCCTTGTCCAGCAGGCCCGCGCTGTAGGTCTTGCCGCGCTCGGCGGCCTCGACGCTGACGTCCTTGAGCACGACCTCGATGCCGGCCTTGGCGCACGCGTAGGCGATGCCCGCGCCCATCATGCCCGCGCCGAGCACGGCCACCTTGCGGACCGTCCGCTTCTCGACGTCCTTCGGGCGGCCGGCGCCCGAGTTGACGGCCTGCATGTCGAAGAACAGGGCCTGGATCATGTTCTTGCTGGTCTGCCCGCAGGCCAGCTCGGTGAAGTAGCGGGCCTCGATCACCATCGCCGTGTCGATGTCCACCTGGGAGCCTTCGACGGCGGCGGCGAGGATGTTGCGCGGGGCCGGGTAGGGCGCGCCGGCCAGCTGCTTGCGCAGGTTGGCCGGGAAGGCGGGCAGGTTGGCGGCGAGCGCCGGGGTCGACGGGGTGCCGCCGGGGATCTTGTAGCCCTTGACGTCCCAGGGCTGGACGGCGGTCGGGTTGGCCTCGATCCAGGCCCGCGCCTTCGCCGTCAGCTCCTCCGGGGTGGCGGCGAGTTCGTGGACGATGCCCTGCTCCAGTGCCTGCGCCGGGCGGTACTGGCGGCCCTGGAGCAGCACCTTGAGCAGGGCGTCGGCGATGCCGAACAGCCGGACCGTGCGGACCACCCCGCCGCCGCCCGGCAGCAGGCCGAGGGTCACCTCGGGCAGGCCGATCCGGCTGGCGGGGGTGTCCAGGGCGATCCGGTGGTGGCAGGCCAGCGCGATCTCCAGCCCGCCACCGAGGGCGCTGCCGTTGACGGCCGCGACGACCGGCTTGCCGAGGGTCTCCAGGGTGCGCAGCGCACGCTTGAGCCGCATCGACTTCTCGAAGACGGCGGCGGCGTCCTCGGGGCGGGCGGCGGAGAGCATCCGGAGGTCTCCCCCGGCGAAGAAGGTCTTCTTGCCCGAGGTGACGACGACGCCGCGCAGCTCGTCCGAGGCGGCGAGGCCGGCCAGCCGCTCGACGACGGTGTCGAAGTCGGTGGTGAAGGCGTCGTTCATGGTGTTGACCGACTGGGTGGGGTCGTCGAGGACGAGGGTGACCACGCCGTCCTGGTCCTGCTCCCAGCGGATGGTGGTGGTGTCGCTCATGAGGTCAGGGTCTCCGGGGATCCGAGGAACGGGGAGGTCAGATGCGCTCGACGACGGTGGCGATGCCCATGCCGCCGCCCACGCACAGGGTGACGAGGCCGTAGCGCAGGTCGCGCCGCTCCAGTTCGTCGATCACGGTGCCGATCAGCATCGCGCCGGTGGCGCCGAGCGGGTGGCCGAGCGCGATCGCGCCGCCGTTGACGTTCACCTGGTCGTGGCGGAAGCCGAGTTCGCGGATGAAGCGCAGTGCGACGGCGGCGAAGGCCTCGTTGATCTCGACGAGGTCGATGTCGGCGGCGGTGAGCCCGGCCTTGGCGAGGGCCTTGCGGGTGGCCGGGGCGGGGCCGGTGAGCATGATGGTCGGCTCGGAGCCGGAGACGGCGGCGGAGACGATCCGGGCGCGCGGGCGCAGCCCGTACCGCTCGCCGACCTCGCGGTTGCCGATGGCGACCAGCGCGGCGCCGTCCACGATTCCGGAGGAGTTGCCGGCGTGGTGGACGTGGTCGATGGCCTCGACCCAGTGGTACTTCTGCAGCGCGACGGCGTCGAAGCCGCCGGCGTCGCCGATCTGGGCGAAGGAGGGCTTGAGGCCGGCCAGGGTCTCGACCGTGGTGCCGGGGCGGATGAACTCGTCGCGGTCCAGGACCACCAGGCCGTTGCGGTCGCGCACCGGGACGACCGAGCGGTCGAAGAGGCCGTCCGCCTGGGCCTTGGCGGCGCGGGCCTGGGACTCGGCGGCGAAGGCGTCGACGTCGGTGCGCGAGAAGCCCTCGATGGTGGCGATGAGGTCGGCGCCGATGCCCTGCGGGGCGAAGTTGGTCTCGTAGGCCGTCATCGGGTCGGCGAACCAGGCACCGCCGTCGGAGGCCATCTTCACCCGGGACATGGACTCCACGCCGCCGGCCAGGACCAGGTCCTCCCAGCCGGAACGGACCTTGGCGGCGGCCAGGTTGACGGCCTCCAGGCCGGAGGCGCAGAAGCGGTTCTCCTGAACGCCGGCGACGGTGTCGGGCAGGCCGGCCGCGATGGCGGCGATCCGGGCGATGTCGGAGCCCTGGTCGCCGACCGGGCTGACGACGCCGAGCACGATGTCGTCGATCGCGGCCGGGTCCAGGTCGGGGAAGCGGCCGCGCAGCTCGCGGATCAGACCGACGACCAGGTCGATCGGCTTGGTGCCGTGCAGCGAGCCGGTGGCCTTGCCCCGGCCGCGCGGGGTGCGGATCGCGTCGTAGACGTACGCTTCGGTGGTCACGGTGGGAACGCCTTTCGGGGCTTCAGGACTTCGGGGCTTCAGAGCTTGAGGTTCAGAGCTTGGGGACTTCGGGGCTTCGGGGCTTCGGGACTTAGGGGCCGGAGGACGGTGGGGGCCGGGCGGCCCGGGCGGCCCGGGTGGAAGGCGTCAGCCGAGGATGGAGCGGCCGACGATCTCCTTCATGATCTCGGTGGTGCCGCCGTAGATGGTCTGGATGCGCCCGTCGGTGAACGCCCGGGCGACCGGGAACTCGCTCATGTACCCGTACCCGCCGTGCAGTTGGAGGCACCGGTCGGCGGTGCGCTTCTGCAGTTCGGTGGCCCACCACTTGGCCATCGAGGCGTCCGCCGGGGTGAGGGCGTAGCGGTTGTGCTCGGTGATGCAGCGGTCGACGAACGCCCGGGTCACGGCGCACTCGGTGGCGAGCTCGGCGATCTCGAAGCGCACGTGCTGGAGCTTGGCGAGCGGACGGCCGAAGGCCTCGCGCTGCTTGACGTAGTCGGTGGTGATCTCGACCAGGTACTCGGCCCCGGCGATCGCGGCGACGGCGATCGCGAGCCGCTCCTGGGCGAGGTTCTGCATCAGGTGGACGAACCCGCCGTTGAGCTCGCCGAGCAGGTTCTCCTTCGGCACCCGGACGTCCTCGAAGAACAGCTCGGCGGTGTCCTGGGACTTCTGGCCGATCTTGTCGAGGTTGCGGCCGCGCTCGAAGCCGGGCGTGCCGCGTTCGACGACGAGCAGGCTCAGGCCGTGCGCGCCGCCCTCGGGGGTGGTGCGGGCGACGACGATCACCAGGTCGGCGAGGATGCCGTTGGAGATGAAGGTCTTGGCGCCGTTGAGCAGGTAGTGGTCGCCCTGGTCGACCGCCTGGGTGCGGATGCCCTGGAGGTCGGAGCCGGTGCCGGGCTCGGTCATCGCGATCGCGGTGATGATCTCGCCGCTGCAGAAGCCGGGCAGCCAGCGGCGCTTCTGCTCCGCGGTGGCGAGCGAGGTGAGGTAGGGGCCGATGATGTCGTTGTGCAGCCCGATCGCCAGTCCGGGGGCGCCCGCGCGCGCGAACTCCTCGGCCAGAACGGCGGCGTAGCGGAAGTCCGGAGCGCCACCGCCGCCGAACTCCTCCGGGACGGCGATGCCGAGCAGTCCCTGCCGCCCCGCAGCGAGCCAGGCGGAGCGGTCGACGATGCCGGCCTTCTCCCAGCGGTCGTAGTGCGGCAGGACCTCCTTGGCGAGGAACGACCGGACGGTGTCCCGGAAGTCGTCGTGCTGCTCGGTGAAGATATCGCGCTGCAACGCTACGCTCCTTGGTCTGCTGCGGAGTTGCCCGGGTCGGAGCCCAGGAGGGGCACGTCCCAGTCGCGGGCCACCTCGGCGGTGTGCGCGCCGGGCCTGGCCGGCGGCCGGCGCAGCGCACCGGGGGTGACGGAGAACCGCGGGGCGGGGGCGGGTTGGGTGACCCCGTCCGCTTCGACGTAGGTGCCGCGCGCCGCCAGGTGAGCGTCGGCGACAGCCTGGCGCAGCGTCAGGACGGGTTCCACGCAGGCGTCGGAGCCGGCGAAGACGGCCTCCCACTCGGCGCGGGTGCGGGTGGCGAAGCGTTCGGCGATCAGGGCACGCAGCTCGGGCCAGCGGGCGAGGTCGTGCTGGCCGGGCGCGTCCGGGCCGAGGCCGAGCAGGCGGGCGAACTCGGCGTAGAAGCGCGGCTCCAGCGCGCCGACGGCGAGGTGGCCGCCGTCCGCCGCCCGGTAGACCGCGTAGAAGGGGGCGCCGCCGTCGAGCAGGTTCACGCCCCGGCGGTCCTGCCAGTGGCCGGCCGCGAGCAGGCCCCACAGCATGCTGCCGAGGTGCGCGGCGCCGTCCACGATCGCCGCGTCGACGACCTGGCCGGTGCCCGCGGCGCGGGCGTGGTGCAGGGCGGCGAGCAGGCCTACGACGAGGTAGAGCGAGCCGCCCGCGTAGTCGCCGAGCAGGTTCGCGGGAATCCCGGGCGCCTCCTCGGCCCCGCCGGGGGCGGCGACCAGCCCGAGCACGCCGGCGACCGCCGCGTAGCCGATGTCGTGTCCGGCCTGCGCGGAGCGCGGCCCCTCCTGCCCCCAACCGGTCATCCGGCCGTACACCAGCGCGGGGTTGCGCGCGAGGCAGGCGTCCGGGCCGACGCCGAGCCGCTCGGCGACCCCGGGCCGGTAGCCCTCGATCAGCAGGTCGGCCCGCTCGACGAGGTCGAGCACCCGGGCAGGCCCGTCGGGGGACTTGAGGTCGATCAGCACCGAGCGCTTGTTGCGGTTGGTGACGTCCCGCGCCGGGTCGATGCCGAGCGGCGAGGGGTCGGGCCGGTCCACCCGCACCACGTCGGCGCCGAGGTCCGCGAGCAACATGCCGGCGAACGGCCCGGGCCCGATCCCCGCGAGCTCGACCACCCGCACACCCGCCAACGGACCGGCGCCCGAGGTCTGGGAACCACTGGTGTCACGCACTGGCTGCAGAACCCTTCGGGGTTTGACAGTAAAGCTGTAACACTCGCGATGATAGAGAAGCGACCCGCCGGTAACAAGACCTCGACACCCCAACCGTCCGTGCCGGAACGGCCGCGGAGGGTCCCTCCGCCCACTGACGATTCCGCCCGGTGACGTCATCACATCGCGAGGGGCATCACCCCTCCCCACCCCTCCCCTGCGGCGGGCGCTCCGGACCGCGAGTCCGGCCCCAGGGGCTCGCCACCACTCGCCAGGACGAGGACGTCTCCTTCCTCCTCGACACTCGACACTCGACACTCGACACTCGACAGCGGCTACGAGACGACGACCGACGGGCAACGCCCGTTCCCGGACGGGAACGACCCGTGACGGCAGCTCCTCACGACCGGGGGCAAGGCGATCGGCGGCATGCCGAGTCCGTGAGGCGGACGCCGAGGGTAATGGTCTATGGTGCACTTTATCTATTACGGACGACACGGGGGAACCGCCATGACCGTTGCCGGGCGCACGATCGTCGCCGAGACCGGCCGCCTGCTGCTGACGCGGCCGCAGGATGACGACGTGGAGGCGGTGTTCGCCGTCCACGGGGATCCGGAGACCAACCGGTACAACCCGCACGGGCCGCACCGGGAGCGCTCGGAGAGCCGGGCGATGCTGGACGGCTTCCTGACGCAGTGGACGCGGGACGGGGTCGGGTACTGCACGGTGGCGACGCGCGAGGAGCCGGGGACGGTGATCGGATTCGCGGGGGTGTGCTTCCACACGCTGGACGACGAGCCGGTGTTCAACCTCTACTACCGGTTCCGGCCCACCGCCTGGGGGCTCGGGTACGCGGCCGAGGCGGCCCGGGCCGCGCTCGCAGAGGCCTTGCCCCGGTTCCCGGGCCTGCCGGTGACCGCGCTGATCCATGCCGACAACCTGCCGTCGCGGCGGCTGGCCGAGCGGCTCGGGCTGGTCCCTGACCCGGACGGCAGGGTCGACCACGAGGAGCGGCTGATCCACCGGATGCCCTGAGACCCGGCCCCTCCCCGGGGCGCAGGATCCCGTTGCCGGATCCCCCGCCAGGGGGAGGGGGATCGTTTGCAGGGCCGACGTGCCGTCCCCGCCCCCGGCGCGACCGTAGGGGCATGAGGAACAGAGAAGATGTGGTGCGGGGCGTCGCGGCCGGAGTCGCGATGGCCTCGACGGTGCCCTACCTGACGCTCAAGTTGCTGTGGCTGAGCGGGTCCGAGGTCGGCGTGCGCGACCCGGGCTCCATGGACAAGCTCTGGTTGCTCAACCTCATCACCTTCGGGATGGACGTGATCGCCCTGGCGCTCGCGCTCACCTTCGTCCGGCCGTGGGGCCGACGGGTGCGGGCCGGGCTGGTGGCCTTCCCGATGTGGGTGGCGACCGGGCTGCTCGGGACGATCCTGGTGGCCGTGCCGGTGTCGCTGCTCGCCGGGCTGGTGCTCGGCCCGGAGCACCAGAACGCGGCGCAGCAGGCCGACGACGGCCTCGCGGGCTGGGTGTTCGGTCTGGTGTACGGCGGGTTCTCGGTGCAGGGCGTGGCGCTGATCCTCGCGTTCGTCCTGTACGCCCGCCGGCGCTGGGCGGGCCTGCTGCACGACCGGATCGGTGACCTCCCCGACTCCCCCACGCTCGTCGTGCAGCGCGTCTTCGCGGGCGTGGCCGCACTCCTCGGACTGGGCGTCGCGGTGGCCCGGGCGTACTGGGCGGCGGGCGGGACGCTCGGGCTGCCGCTGCGCTGGGTCGAGGAGCGCAGCAGGTCGGTCGCGACGATGGACGCGGTGACGGCGCTGATGGCGGTGGCCGCCGCCGGCTCCCTGCTGGTGCTGGTGTTCCGGGTCGGACCGGGGCGGCGGCTGCGGACGCCGTTCGCGGTGACGTGGACCGCGGCCGGGTCGGTCTTCGCCTGGGGCGCCTGGCAGTTGGTGGCGTTCGGGAGCACGACGACCGTCCCGGACCTGCCTCGCGCGGTGCCCGGGCTGCTGGTCCTGGTGGAGGCCGGGCAGGTCGTGGCCGGGCTGCTGGTCCTGGCGGCGGGCGCGATGGCGCTGACCGAACGGGCGGCGACCGCCGCCGCGAGGCCGTCGCCTGCCGTAGAGTCGCGCGCGTGACCACGGGGGCGGGCAGGTGAACACGCGCGCGCACGCGCAGCGGCAGGGGCGGATCCGACGGACGACGGAGACGCTGTTCGGGCGGCGGGCACGGCTGCGCTGGGTGCACCTGGTGCTCGGCGGCGCCCTGCTGATGCCGTACTGGCTGCTGTCACAGGTGCTGCTCGGGGCGCTCAACAACAACCAGTCCCACCTGCGCCAACTCCTGCTCCAGCTCCTCTCGGTGGGCACCTCGCTGCCGATGGCCGCCGTCACCGCCCTGCTGCCGACCGTCCGCACGCTGGAGAGCGCGGCGGCACGGGCCCTGTGCACGCCCGACCGGCCCGAGGCGTTGGCCACCGGCCCGGCGCGGTCGTGGGCGGCCCGGCGCCGCGCGGCCGGCTGGTACGTGCTGCACCTCTTCCTCGGCGGGGTGGTCGCCGGCATGACGCTGACCGGGGCACCGTTCGCGGTCGTGCTCATCTTCCACTTCCCGGGGGCCAACGACCTCACCCGCTACTGGGAACGGGACTTCCCCGGCTGGATGCTCACCGGCGTCGCCCTCGGTCCGGCCGTGCTGGCCCTGATCGTCGGCACCAACGCGGCGTGCGGCGCGCTGCTCGCCCGCTGGGCGCCCGTCCTGCTCGGCCCGACCCCCGAGGAACGGCTGGCCGTGGCCGAACGCCGGGCCGCCGTGCTCGCCCAGCGCAACCGGCTGGCCCGCGAGCTGCACGACTCGGTCGGGCACGCGCTGAGCGCCGTCGGCATCCAGGCCTCGGCGGCGGCCAGGGTGCTGCGCAGCGACCCGGACTTCGCCGCCGAGGCGCTGGCCGCGATCGAGGAGACCGCGCGGGCCGCCGTCGCCGAACTCGACACGGTGCTGGGGCTGTTGCGCGAGGAGGAGACCGGCGACGGACCCGCCGGCCCCACCCTGGCCGGGCTGGACGACCTGCTGCGCCAGCTCGCCCGCACCGGCGTGCGGGTCGACGCCGAGCTCTCCCCCGGCCTGGACCGGCTGCCGCCGGCAGTCTCCCGCGAGGCGTACCGGATCGTCCAGGAGGGCCTGACCAACGTACTGCGGCACGCCGGGCCCGCGCCGGCCGCGCTGCGGGTGGCCCTGGCGGACGACCGGGTGGACATCGAACTGACCAACCCGCTGGGCTCCGCACGCCCCAGCCGCCCCGGCGGCGGGCGCGGGCTGCAAGGCATCGGGGAACGGGCGGCGGCGCTGCGCGGTGGCAGCGAGGCAGGGCTCACCGGGGACGGGGCGGCGTGGCGGCTGGCCGTCTGGCTGCCCGCCGGCCGGTAGGAACGGACGGAACGCCGGAAGGACGCCGACGAGTAGCGACCGGACTCCGACCACGCACCGATCAGAAACCGACCGAGCACCGACCGGGCACCGACCGACGCCGACCGACGCCAACCAACCGACGGGGAAGAAGAGATGACGGGGAACATCCGCGTGGTGATCGCGGACGACGAACGGCTGGTCCGGATGGGCCTGCGGGTGGTGATCGACGCCGAGCCGGACCTCGACGTCGTCGGCGAGGCGGCGGACGGCGCCGAGGTCGTACCGCTGGTGCGCGAACTGCGGCCGGACGTCGTACTGATGGACGTCCGGATGCCCGGCATCGACGGGATCCGGGCGACGGAGCACCTGGTCGGCGGGATGGCCGAACCGCCGCGGATCCTCGTCGTGACCACCTTCGAGCACGACGACCACGTGTACGACGCACTGCGGGCCGGCGCCGCCGGGTTCCTGCTGAAGCGGGCGCGGGCCGAGGAGATGGTGCAGGCGGTGCGGCTGGTCGCCCGCGGGGACTCGCTGCTGTTCCCGGCGGCCGTCCGGGAGCTCGCCCTGCGGCACGCACCCGCAGCCGCCCGCGGCGCCGCCGTCCCGGACCGGGGGCCGTTCGGGCGGCTGACCGAGCGCGAGGCCCAGGTGCTGCGGCTGATGTCCACCGGGCTGAACAACGGGGAGATCGCGCGGGAGCTGGTCGTCAGCCAGGAGACGGTGAAGACCCACGTCGGCAGCGTGCTCGCGAAGCTCGGCGCCCGGGACCGCACCCAGGCGGTGATCGCGGCGTACGAGTCGGGGTTCGTGCTCCCGGGCTGAGCCGCTCGACACCGCCACACAGAAACGATTCTTTCGTCCGGCCACTACCAGCGAGTAGAGTGCTTCGATCCCCTGCCCGTCCGATACCTCCCGTATCGCCTGAAACGAACTGGTGGCCGCATGTCAGTCCGGACCCGCCCGGCGCTGTGGTGGCGCATGGGCATCGCGCTGTCGGCATTCCTCGGTCTGACGCTCGGCAACGCGTCGCTGGTGTACTTCACCGTGCAGAGCAACGTCATCGTGCTCGGCTACTTCATCGGCGCGGCCTACTGGATGCTCGAGCGCGGCACCGTGGACGCGCCCGCGCCCCGGCTGCGCGGTGCCGCCACGCTGTACATCGTCATCACCGGGCTGGTGTCGCACGTCCTGCTCCAGCACGGCGCCAACCCGCTGCCGGGGCTGGTCGACGGGCCGGACAGGCTGGCGCACTGGTCGTCGTTCTTCCTGCACTACGTGACGCCGGTGATGGTGGTCGCCGACTGGCTGCTGCTCAAGCCCCGCAACGCCTCCGCCTGGCGGGACATCCCGCTCTGGCTGGCCTTCCCGCTCGGCTACGCGGCGATCGTGCTCACCCGCAACGCGCTGTTCGCCGACTTCCCGCTGAAGTACCCGTACTTCTTCTTCGACCCGACCACCAAGGGCTACGGCTACGTGTGGGGTCAGATCGGCATGCTGACGGTCGAGTTCGTCGTACTCGGCGCGGCCGTGGTCGGCCTGGACCGGCTGGGCACGCTGGTCGCGGGCAAGCTGCGGCCCGCCGCCACCGAGGCGTAGCACCGGACCCCGGCGGCCGATCGATCACCGGTCAGATCCGCCAGGAGCGGATCCGGTCGGCCGCCGCGTAGACGTCCGCCCGGCCCTCGGCGACGTCCCGGGCCAGCTCCGCCAGCGCCCCGTACGGAGGGTCGACACCCTCCCCGGCGGCGTGCATGTACGCGGCCGTGGTCATGCAGGCGTACAGGTTGTTGCGCACCGGTAGCGGTCGCAGCAGGACGATGGTGTGCATCAGCGTCGCCGCGCACCACGCGGCGTCGGCCTCGTGCCCGAGCTGCGCGGTGTCGACCCGGTGCCGGGCGACGGCGGCCTGGAGCGCCGAGTAGTCCCGCACGCTGAGGTCCTCCGGCGAGGCGTGCTCCTGGACGTCCAGGAGCCAGCGCAGATCGACGTGCAACACCGTCACGCCCGCACCCCTCACGCGGCCGGCGCGTCCTCCGGGAACGCCGCGTCGAACTCCGCGCGGTGCTCCTTCCAGAAGGACACCGCGTGATCGACGAAGACCCGCCGCTGCTGCTCCCGCACGCTCACGTCGTGCACGTACGCCTTGACACTCTTCCCGTCCGCGGCCGCCGCCGCCCGGATCGCGGCGAGCTCGTGCTCGGTGTACTCGATGTTGAGCGCTGGCATGACCCCGATGCTACTGGCTCCCAAGGCAGTTGAACACCGGACCGCACCGCGTCAGGGAAGGACGCAACCCGCTCTTCGGCCGCGGCCGGGGGGTGCGCGGGGTGGGCACGGTGGTGGCGCTCGCGGCACCGGTCGGATGACGACCGGGGTGACGGAGCCGGGAGTGGCCGTGGCGGGCCCGACGAGCCTGCCGGGCTCAGGGAGTCGACCCTGAGCCCGGCCCGCCGGGTGCTGTCGGAAGAGGAGGAGCACCACGGGGCGGCGAGCGGCAACGGCTACATCGGGTCCACCGCCCTCAGCTCCCCGTCCAGCTCCAGCCACCGCGTGAGGCCCAGACCGCGCAGGAACGGCAGGTCGTGGCTGGCCACGATCAGCGCGCCCTGGTAGGCGGCGAGCGCCTGGGTGAGCTGGCGGACGCTGGCGAGGTCCAGGTTGTTGGTCGGCTCGTCGAGCAGCAGCAGCTGCGGCGGCGGGTCGGCCAGCAGCAGGGCGGCCAGGGTGGCCCGGAACCGCTCGCCGCCGGAGAGCGTGGCGGCCGGCTGGTCGGCCCGCCCGCCGCGGAACAGGAAGCGGGCGAGCCGGGCGCGGATCGCGTTGTCCCCGGCGGCGGGGGCGAACCGCTTGACGTTCTGCGCGACGGTGAGCCCGTCGTCCAGCAGGTCGAGCCGCTGGGGCAGGTGGCGCAGCGGCACCGGCGTGGTGACCTCCCCCTCCAGCGGGGCGAGTTCGCCCGCGACGGTGCGCAGCAGGGTGGTCTTGCCGCTGCCGTTGCCCCCGATCAGCGCGATCCGCTCGGGGCCGCGCAGGTCGAGGTCGGCGGTGGCGCCGTTCGGCAGCCGGACCTTCTGCAGGGTGAGCACGGTGCGCCCGGCCGGGACGGCGGTGCGCGGGAGGTCGATCCGGATCTCGGCGTCGTCGCGGACCGCCTCCTCGGCGGCGGTGAGCCGCTGCTTGGCCTCCTCCAGCCGCTCGGTGTGCATGCCGGTGAGCCGGCCCGCCGTCTCCTGGCCCTGGCGCTTGAGCATGCCGGCGAAGATGTGCGGGTCGTTGCGGGTGACCGAACGCTTCTTGCCGTAACTGGCGCTGCGTTCGAGCCGGATGCGGGCGTCGGCGAGGTCCCGCTTCTGGCGCTGGACGTCGGCCTCGGCGCTGCGCAGGAGCCGCTCGGCCGTCTCCTGCTGGGCGGCGAGCGTGCGCTCGTACTCGGTGAAGTTGCCGCCGTACCAGGTGATCCGGCCGTCGCGCAGGTCGGCGATCTGGTCGACGTGTTCGAGCAGCTCCCGGTCGTGGCTGACGATCAGCATGACGCCGCGCCAGCCGGCCACCGTCTCGTAGAGCCGCTCGCGGGCGGCGCGGTCGAGGTTGTTGGTGGGCTCGTCGAGCAGGAGGACGTCGGGGCGGCGCATCAGCAGGGCGGCCAGGCGCAGCAACACGGCCTCGCCGCCGGAGAGTTCACCGGTGGTGCGGTCGAGGTCCAGGCGCTGGAGGCCGAGCTTGTCGAGGGTGGCGCGGGCGCGCTCCTCGACGTCCCAGTCGTCGCCGACGGCGTCGAAGTGGTGCTGGGCGGTGTCGCCGGACTCGATGGCGTGCAGGGCCTCGCGGGCGGCCCGGACGCCGAGCGCCTCGTCCACCCGCAGGGCGGTGTCGAGCGTCAGCCCCTGGGGCAGGTAGCCGAGTTCGCCCGCGACGCGGACGGTGCCGCCGGAGGGCGTGAGGTCCCCCGCGATCAGCCGCAGCAGCGTGGACTTGCCTGCGCCGTTGAGCCCGATCAGGCCGGTGCGGCCGGGGCCGACGGCGAGCTGGAAGCCTTCGAGGACGGACCTGCCGTCGGGCCACTCGAAGTCGAGGTCGGTGCAGAGGACGGCGGTGGTGGGTTGTGCCATGGTCGGCCTCCCGGTTGGTTGCTGGTGAAGAACGGGGTGAGCAACACGGGGAGACACCGCGGGTGCGGAAGGGTGCGACGGAGCTCGGTGGAGAACGGCGGATGGCGGCGGAGGACAGCTGAGGAACGCCGCACGAGCCGTGGGGAACCATGGGGGCCGTGACCGAGGTCGCACACCATGACGCACACCGCGCGGCGAAGCGGCCTGCGCGGCGGGGCGGTGTCCTGGGACCTCAGTAGTTCAACGGCCTGCTCCTGTTCGGGTGACTGACGGACACGACGCTACGGACCCCGCGCGCCGCTCCGCAACCGAATTTCCGTACGCCCCGCGGACCGGCGTCGGAGCCGGCGGGGCCGGCGCCGGCAAAGGCGGCGAAGGCGGCAGAGCCGAGGTGCCGATACGGTGCCGATCCCGTGACAGCCTCGTCGCAGTCGGGGGTGGAGGTGAGAGAGCCCATATGCGGCATGGCAGACTCCTCACCTGCCATACCTGCGGCCCTCGCGGCCGTACCCGCGGATCGGGCCGTATGGCGTTCCATACACAGGGGGAACCGAACACAATGTCACCTATATCCCGGACCACCCGTGCCGCCCTGGGCGCCTCCGTCGTCGCGCTGACGATGGTGCTGGCCTCGGCGTGCGGCCCGGACAACAGCGACAGCTCGAACGGGGCGCAGACCGCGGCGCCCACCACCGCTGCCGCGGCGGGGGACACGGCCAAGCCGGGCGCCGCGCCGATCAAGCTCCCGACGGTCGACGAGATCAAGAAGTGGAAGCCGGAGGACTGGGAGAAGTGGGCCCAGGCCAACGTCATCACCCCGGCCGTCAAGGGCTACTGGGACCTGCAGAAGATCCTGAAGGCGAAGCCGGTCAAGCCGGGCCTGGGCAACCAGCCCACCGGCCAGCCGACCGCCCCGGCCCCGACCAGCGCCGCCCCGGCGCCGGCCCAGCCGACCTCGCAGGCCCCGGTCCAGCCGCCGGCCGACGGCGGCAACGACCCGAAGCCGGCCCTGGTCCAGATGAAGCCGGTCCCGCACCCGTTCGCGAAGAACCTGAACGTCAACGGGAAGCTGTTCTTCATGGACGGCAACCAGGAGTACGTCTGCTCCGGCACCGTGATCTCCGACCCGGCCAACCCGGGCAAGAGCAACCTGGTGTGGACCGCGAGCCACTGCCTGCACGGCGGCAAGGGCGGCAAGTCGCACACCAACATCGTCTTCGCCCCGGCCTTCAACAGCAACGGCGCGCTCAGCGGCGGCAAGCAGGGCTCGCTGGCGCAGGCCGAGCCGTTCGGCGAGTGGGGCGCCACCGCCGGCATCGTGTCGCCGACCTGGGCCGGCGAGGCCGACCCGGAGAGCGGCGGCCCGTGGAGCCAGTACGACTTCGGCATCATCCGGGTCGCCAACCCGGACGGCAGCGGCAAGTCGCTGGAGGAGACGGTCGGCGGCTCCGTGCCGGTCTGGTTCAACGCCCCGCGCGACCAGATCACCGCGGTCAGCAGCTACGGCTACCCGGCCGCCAAGCCGTTCGACGGCATGGAGCTGGACCACTGCGACGGCCCGAAGCCGGTGCGCCGCACCATCGACCCGTCCCGCCCGGCCATGCTGACCTCCGGCTGCAACGGCACCGGCGGTGACAGCGGCGGCGGCTGGTTCGCCGTGAAGGACGGCAAGCAGGTGCTGGTCTCGGACACCTCCATCGGTGGCGAGGACAACACCTGGGAGGCCGGGCCGTACCTGGACGACGTCGCGGCCAAGGCGCTGGACTACATCTCGAAGAAGACGAAGTAGCACCACGAAGCAGCGCGCCACGCGCCTGAACGCGTGAGCGTCCAGGCGCGTGAGCGTCCAGGCGCGTGAGCGTGTGAGCACCGGGGCCGTGGCTGGGAACAGCCGCGGCCCCGGTGTTTTCCGCCGGGGGCCCACGGCTCCGTAGAATCGGCCCCATCATGAGCGCCACACTCGTAGTCAAGGACCTCAGCGCCGGCCACGGCGAACGCACCCTCTTCTCCGGCCTGGACCTGGTCGTCGCCCCCGGCGACGTGATCGGCCTGGTCGGTGTGAACGGCGCCGGCAAGTCGACCCTGCTGCGGCTGCTGGCCGGGCTGGACACCCCCGAGGCGGGCTCGCTGCGGCTCAGCCCGGCGAGCGCCAACGTCGGCCACCTCCCGCAGGAGCCCGAGCGGCGCGAGGGCGAGTCGGTGCGCGACTTCCTGGCCCGGCGCACCGGCGTCGCGGCCGCGCAGGCCGAGCTGGACGCGGCCACCGAGGGCCTGGTCGAGGGCCGCCCCGGCGCCGACGACGCGTACGCGACCAGCCTGGACCGCTGGCTCGACCTCGGCGGCGCCGACCTGGAGGAGCGCGCCGAGGAGGTCGCCGACTCGCTCGGCCTGAAGGTCTCGCTCGACCTGCCGATGACGGCGCTGTCCGGCGGCCAGGCCGCCCGGGCCGGCCTGGCCTCGCTGCTGCTCTCCCGCTACGACGTCTTCCTGCTCGACGAGCCCACCAACGACCTCGACCTGGACGGCCTGGAGCGGCTGGAGTCCTTCGTCAAGGGCCTGCGCGCCGGCACCGTGCTGATCAGCCACGACCGCGAGTTCCTGGCCCGGACGGTCACCAAGGTGCTGGAGCTGGACCTGCACCAGCAGCAGGTCAACCTGTACGGCGGCGGCTACGAGGCGTACCTGGAGGAGCGGGCGGTGGCCCGCCGGCACGCCCGCGAGGAGTTCGAGGAGTACGCCGACACCAGGTCCTCGCTGGAGGCGCGCGCCCAGATGCAGCGCAACTGGATGGAGCACGGCGTGCGCAACGCGCGCCGCAAGGGCGGGGACAACGACAAGAAGGCCCGCGCCACGCGCGCCGAGTCCACCGAGAAGCAGGCCTCCAAGGCCCGGCAGACCCAGCGGATGATCGAACGGCTGGACGTGGTCGAGGAGCCGCGCAAGGAGTGGGAGCTGCGGATGGAGATCGCCGCCGCGCCGCGCTCCGGATCCGTCGTCGCCACCCTGCGCGCGGCCGTCGCCCGACGCGGCGACTTCGCCTTCGGCCCGGTGGACCTGCAGATCGACTGGGCCGACCGGGTCGCGATCACCGGCGCCAACGGCGCGGGCAAGTCCACGCTGCTGGCCGCCCTCCTCGGCCGGCTCGAACTCGACGGCGGCAGCGCGGTACTGGGCTCGGGCGTCGTGGTCGGCGAGGTCGACCAGGCGCGCGGGTCGTTCCTCGGCGGGGAGCCGCTGGTGGAGGCGTTCTCCGCCGCCGTGCCGGAGCTGTCGCCGGAGGACGTGCGCACGCTGCTCGCCAAGTTCGGCCTGAAGGCGGTGCACGTGCTGCGCCCGGCCGCCACCCTCTCCCCCGGCGAGCGCACGCGCGCCGCACTGGCGCTGCTCCAGGCGCGCGGGGTCAACCTGCTCGTGCTGGACGAGCCCACCAACCACCTGGACCTGCCCGCGATCGAGCAGTTGGAGTCCGCCCTCGCGTCGTACACCGGCACGCTGCTGCTGGTCACGCACGACCGGCGGATGCTGGACACCGTCACCGTCAACCGGCGCCTGGAGGTCCGGGACGGACGGGTGCACGAGCTGTAGGCCCGGAACGGTGCCGCCGGTTGCCCCGGGTTCCGCCGGTTCCCCGGGGTGCCGCCGGTTGCCCCGGGTTTCGCCGGGATTGGTCTCGACCTCTTCCCGGCGGAACCGTCATGTGCTGTGCTGTCCGCCATGGTTGAGAGTGCAGAGAGCGCAGTGGCGGAGACGTCCCACCCGACCGTCCCCCACACCCCGATGACCGTGCCGGCCCACGAGGCCGAGGCCCGCAGCAGGTCGTTCCACGACGTGATGGCGCAGCGCCGCACCGTCCGCGACTACTCCACCCGCCCGATCCCGGACGGCGTGGTCGAGTGGGCGGTGCGCACCGCCAACACCGCGCCGAGCGGCGCGCACGTGCAGCCGTGGCGGTTCGTGGTGATCACCGACCCGGAGCGCAAGCGGCGGCTGCGCGAAGCCGCCGAGGCGGAGGAGCGCGAGTTCTACGCCCACCGGGCCTCGGAGGAGTGGCTGGAGGCGCTGGCGCCGATCGGCACCGACTGGCGAAAGCCGTTCCTGGAGGACGCGCCGGCGGTGATCGTCGTGTTCGAGGTGCACAAGGGGCCGAGCTCGCCGCGCCCGTACTACACGAAGGAGTCGGTGGGCATCGCGGTCGGACTGCTGCTGGCCACGCTGCACCAGGCCGGACTGGCCACGCTGACGCACACGCCGAGCCCGATGAAGTTCCTGAACGAGGTGTGCGAGCGCCCGGCGGAGGAGCGCGCCGCGTACGTGATCCCGGTCGGCTACCCCGCCGAGGGGGCGCGCGTGCCGGACCTGCGGCGCAAGGGGCTCGACGAGGTGCTCGTGCGGCTCTGAGCGCTCCTGCGACCCCGGGCCGCCGGACGCCCGCCTCCCGCGTGCTTCCGGTCCACGGCGACACCGCTGGTGACAGGTCCCGGCCAAGGACATAATCGCCGTCATGGGCGACGCACAGCCACGGTCCTGTGACCACCACCCGGCGGCGCCGGGCGAGGCCACCGCCGGTCGGCCCCCGGAGCTGCTGCGGCTGGCCGGCGGCGTCTCGCTGCACCGGCGGCTGAGCGCGCACACCGCAGCGCTCCACAGGGCCGTCCGCGCCAACCTGGACCACCTGCGGCCCTGGCTGGAGTGGGCGGCCGAGGCGCCGAGCCGGGCCAGGACGGCCCGGCTGACCAGGGCCGGAACGGCGGCCTGGGACGCCGGCACCGACTTCATGTACCTGGTCGGGCTGGACGCCGAACCCGGCAGCGTGATCGGCGCGTTCGGCCTGCACGCCCGGATCGGTCCCGGCGCGCTGGAGATCGGCTACTGGGTGAGCGCCCGGCACGTCGGCCGCGGCATCGCGACCACCGGGGCCGGGGCGCTGACCTCGGCCGCGCTGGCGCTGCCCGGGATCGCGCGGGTGGAGATCCGCTGCGACCAGGCGAACGGCGCCAGCGCGGCCGTCCCGCGCAAGCTCGGATACCGGCTGGAGCGGACAGCCGACGCCGCCGTCCGGGCCCCGGCGGAGACCGGACGGCAGCAGGTGTGGGTCAAGGAGCGGTAGGACCGGCGGTGCTCAGTAGCGCCCGCCGGTCGCCGACGGGATCGCGTCCAGCTCGGCGAGGTCCGCCGCGGAGAGCACGACGCCGGCCGCGCCGGCGTTGTCCACCAGGTAGCGCGGGGTCCGGGTGCCCGGGATCGGGAAGACGTACCGGCCCTGCGCCAGCGTCCAGGCCAGCGCGACCTGCGCGGGCGTCGCGCCGATCCGCTCGGCGACCTCCCTGACCTTGGCGACCAGCGCCAGGTTGGCCTTGAGCGCGTCCTGCTGGAAGCGCGGCAGCCGGCGGCGGAAGTCGTCGGCGGGCAGTTGGTCGAAGGAGGAGATGCTGCCGGTCAGGAAGCCGCGGCCGAGCGGCGAGAACGGCAGGAACGCGATGCCCTGCTCCTCGGTGTACGGCAGGACGTCGGCCAGCGCGTCCCGGGTCCACAGCGAGAGCTCGGACTGCACGGAGGCCACCGGGTGCACCGACTGCGCCCGCTCGATCTCCTCGACGGTCGCCTCGGACAGGCCGATCCGCCGCGCCTTGCCGGCCTGGACGACCTCGGCGAAGGCGCCCCAGGTCTCCTCGATCGGGACGGCCGGGTCGACCCGGTGCAGCTGGTAGAGGTCGACGTGGTCGGTGCCGAGGCGGCGCAGGCTCTCGTCGATCGAGCGCCGCACGTGCTCGGGGCGCCCGTTGCGCTCCCCCTGGCCGCTGCCGCCCGGGACGATGCCGACCTTGGTGGCGAGGAACGCGCGCTCGCGGTACGGACCGGCGAGAGCTGCGCCGACCACCTCCTCGTTGGTGTAGGGCCCGTACATGTCGGCGGTGTCGATCAGCGTGACACCGAGGTCCAGCGCTTGGCGGATCACCTGGACGGACTTCTCGTCGTCCCGGTTCCGCACGTCGTAGGCGTGGGTCATCCCCATGCAGCCGAGGCCGAGGACGCCGATCTCCGGGCCGTTGAGTCCGAACGGGGCGGTGCGCATGACGACGGTTCTCCGATCTGATGGCTCAGTGGGTCAACGGGGAACAGCCTCCACCCTGGAGTGCACTCGAGGTCAAGCACCGCACGGTTCCCGGCCCGTCCGGAGCCGTCTCCTTAACCCCGTCCTAAGACCGGCTCCCGGCGGCCTCCGGGACCGTGGAAGTGCTTGACGTGCACAGCTGGTCTAGTCCAGTTTGATCCTCGGCACCCCCACGCAGCTCCCCGCACCGGACCACGCCCCCAGTCGGCCGCCCGCGCCTCCCACGTCCGCGGCGCGGACGACCCACCGTCCCCGAGAGGCACCCCCATGCCCACCGCGCCCCACGACGCCCCCGCGCACCGCCGATCCCCGGGCCGCACCAAGCTGTTGAGCCTCGCGGCGGCCACCGCGCTCGCGGCCGGCGGCCTCGCCGCCCTCGCCGGGAACGCCGGCGCCGCCGACACCGACCTGCTCGCCAACGCCGGCTTCGAGAGCGGCTCGCTGAACCCGTGGAGCTGTTCCGCCGGCACCGGCAGCGTCGTCAACTCCGGCGCCCACGGAGGCACCTACGCGCTCAAGGGCGCGGCGAGCGCGAGCGACACCGCGCAGTGCGGACAGACCGTCGGCGTGCAGCCCAACACGACGTACTCGCTGAGCGCCTGGGTGCAGGGCCGGTACGTGTACCTCGGCGCCACCGGCAACGGCGTCGCCGACCCGGCCACCTGGACCCCCGGCGGCACCGACTGGCAGCAGCTGTCGACCAGGTTCACCACCGGCCCGAGCACCACCAGCGTCACCGTGTACCTGCACGGCTGGTACGGGCAGGGCGCCTACCTCGCCGACGACGTCACCCTCACCGGGCCCGGCGGCGCGGGCCCCAGCCCGACCGCCACGCCGACCGCGACGCCCACCGGCACCCCGACGGGCACCCCGACCGGCACCCCGACCGGCGGGCCGACCGGCGGGCCGAGCACCCCGCCGCCGAACGTCGCCCTCCCGGTCGCCCCCTACATCGACATGGGCGCCTGGCCCACGCCGTCCATGCCCGACATGGCCAAGGCCGGCAACCTCAAGGGCTACACGATGGGCTTCGTGACCGGCGTCGGCTGCAAGGCCAGCTGGTTCAACGCCTACGACCCGCGCACCGGCTGGGCCAAGGACCAGGTGGACGCGCTGCGCGCGGCCGGCGGCGACGTCAAGCTCTCCTTCGGCGGCGCCGGCGGCACCGAACTCGCCGCCGCCTGCACCACCGTGGACTCGCTGTTCGCCGAGTACGACGCCGTGGTGAAGGCCTACAACCTGCGCTACGTCGACTTCGACATCGAGGGCGCGGCGATCGCCGACACCGCCTCCAACGACCGCCGCTCGGCCGCGCTCGCCAAGCTCCAGCAGGCCAACCCGGGCCTCAAGGTGTCCTTCACCCTGCCCGTCCTGCCGGAGGGCCTGACCTCCGACGGCGTCGCCATCGTCAAGTCGGCCCGGGACGCGGGCGTGAGCGTCGACCTGGTGAACATCATGGCGATGGACTACTACCGCTCCGGCACCGACTACGGCAACGCCGCCGTCCAGGCCGCGCAGGCCCTGTTCGGCCAGCTCAAGGCGCTGTACCCGGCGAAGACCGACGCGCAGCTGTGGGCCGCGGTCGGCGTGACCCCGATGATCGGCGAGAACGACGACCACCAGGTCTACGACCAGGCGGCGGCACGGCAGCTGGTGACCTTCGCCCAGCAGAACCACCTCGGCCTGCTGGCCTTCTGGGACGCCACCCGGGACGCCAACGCGTGCACCGGCGGCTCGCTCTCCAAGTGCACCAACATCCCGCAGCAGCCGTACGAGTTCGCCGAGATCTTCGCGAAGTACGCGGGCTGACCCGGGGATTCCCTGCGGCGGGGTGCCGGCGGGCCGAACGGCCACCGGCACCCCGCCGTTCGCACCCGGCCGGCTCGCACCCCGGTTTATTGAGGTCACATCACATGCGCCCCTCCGTTACAGTCCGACCCACGGCACGACCTCAAGGGGGCGGACATGACGGTCCGGACGATTCCAACGGAAGACCACCAGCACGACCTGGCCGCCGGCCGCGGCACCGCGGGCGCCGGTGCCGGCAGCGCCGCGGAGACCGTCACCGCCGAGGAACTCGCCGCGCTCGGCCGCACCCTGCGCCGCCTGCGCGACCTGCCGCCCCACGACCGCACCCGCCTGCACGCCGAGCGGCAGCTCAGCTCCTTCGTGATGGAGAGCCGCAAGCGCCGCCGCCAGGAGGCCAAGCAGGCCCTCCGGGACGCCGACGCCGCCCTGCTCGCCGCCACCGCGACCGGCGCCCTCGACCGGCGCGAGGACGCCCCGCTCGCCCCGCTCGCCCCGACCGGCGGGGAGCCGACCGGCCGGCCCGTCGGGCAGCTGCGAACACCGCGCCGGTGCTACGTCTGCAAGCAGCAGTACCGCGAGGTCGACGGCTTCTACCACATGCTCTGCCCGGACTGCGCCGCCGACAACACCGCCCGGCGCGGCCTCGGCACCGACCTGCGCGGGCGGCGCGCGCTGCTCACCGGCGGCCGGGTCAAGATCGGCTTCCAGCTCGCGCTCATGCTGCTGCGCGACGGCGCCGAGCTGACGGTCACCACCCGCTTCCCGCACGACACCGTCCGCCGCTTCCGTGCCGCCGAAGGCAGCGCCCAGTGGTGGGAGCGGCTCACCGTCGTCGGGATAGACCTGCGCGACCCGCGCCAGGTCCTCGGGCTCACCGAGCAACTGCGCTCCGACGGCAGGCCGTTGGACATCCTGATCAACAACGCCGCGCAGACCCTGCGCCGCCCGCCCGAGTCGTACGCGCTGCTCGCCGCCGGGGAGCACGACGCCCTGCCCGCCGCCGACCGCCGCGCCGTCGCGCACGCCCCGGGCTTCCGGCCGATGCCCGCGCTCACCGCCGCCTGGCCCGCCGCGGAGCTCGACCCCGCCCCGGCCGCCGCGCACGGGCTGCTGGCCCTGCCCGACGAGGCCGGCCTGCTGCCCGACCTCGCCCCCGGCAACTCGTGGTCCGCCCGGCTCGGCGAGCTCGACCCGGCGGAGGTGCTGGAGACGCAGCTGGTCAACGCGCTGGCCCCGGCCCTGCTCTGCGACCGCCTGCTCCCCCTCCTGCTCGCCTCCCCGCACCCGCGCCGCTACGTCGTCAACGTGACCGCCGTCGAGGGACGCTTCGCCGTCGCCAACAAGACCGGCGGCCACCCGCACACCAACATGGCCAAGGCCGCCCTCAACATGCTGACCCGCACGAGCGCCGCCGAACTCGCCCGCCAGGGCGTGCACATGTGCGCGGTCGACACCGGCTGGATCACCGACGAGAACCCGGCCCCGAAGAAGGCCCGGATCGCCGCCCGGGGCTTCCGCACACCCCTCGACATCGTCGACGGCGCCGCCCGCGTCTACGACCCGATCGTCCGGGGCGAGTCCGGCTCCCCGGTGTCGGGGGTGTTCCTCAAGGACTACCGGGAGGCCGCGTGGTGACCCCGGGATAGGCTGCGGCGGTCGGGATCGCCACATCGGGGGGGAACGCATGGCGCTGGACACCGAACTGACGCACGCCTGGGTGCACGGGCTGGCCGCGGCCCGCCGGTGCCCGACGCCGGTCGAGGTGCCCTGGGGGCTGCGGGTGGACGTCGGACGTGGCAGGGAGTCCGTGCGGCACGTCCTGCTGCGGACCGACGGACGGAACGTCCGCGCCGCCGCGGCCGCCGCCGACCGGCCGTACGCGCGGATCAAGGGGTTCGTCGAACCGGAGGCGGCCCTCGGCCTGCTCGGCCCGGCCTGGGAGCGCAACGCCGACGAGCTGATGATGACGACCGTGCTGCGCCGGGAGGAGGTCCGCCTGCCCGCCGGCTACAGCGCGGAGGTCGAGCGCGGCGACGGCGTGGCACACGCCCGGCTCCTCACCCCGGACGGCGAGTTCGCGGCCGGCGGCCACACCGGGGTGCACGGCGCGCTCGCCGTGTTCGACCGCATCGAGACCGACGGGGCCCACCGGCGCCGCGGGCTCGGCAGCGCGGTGATGCGGCTGCTGACCGACGCCGCCCTCGACGCGGGCGCGGAGACGGCGGCCCTCGGCGCGACGGAGGAGGGGCGGGCGCTGTACGCCTCGCTCGGCTGGGAACTGCGGGGCCTCATGGCCGGGTTCGTCCGCCGCACCTGACCGGCACACCCGACCGGCGCACCCGGTCGCCCCACCCGACCGGCACACCCTCGCGCCACACCTGAGCGACGCACCCGAGCGACACGGCGAGCCGACCGCCTCAGCGGCCGGTGGCCAGGTTGGCGCCGCCGGTGCAGTCGAGGACCACGCCCGTCACGAAGGTGTTGGCCGCGAACATGTGGATCGCGCGGGCCACGTCCTCCGGGCGGCCGACCCGGCCGACCGGGGTGGTGGCGGCGAGGCCGTCGAACAGGGCCTTGCGCTGCTCCTCGGGCACGCGCTCCCACCACGGGGTGTCGACCACGCCGGGCGACACCGCATTGACCCGCAACGGCGCGAGCTCGACCGCCAGCGGCGGCACCATCGCCTCCAGCGCGCCGTTGATGGCGGCCAGTCCGGCGGTCCCCGGGATAGCGGCGCGGGCGGAGGCGGCGGTGATCAGCGTGACGGAGCCGTCCGCCCGCAGGTGCGGCAGGGCCGCCTGGAGGACCCGGACCTGCGGCCAGAACTTGGCGTCGAACCCGTGCGCGAGGTCGGCCAGGTCCAGCCGGGCGAACGGTCCGGAGCCGGCCGCGCCGCTGACGGCGAGGACCAGGTGGTCGACGGTGCCGCCCCCGGCGAAGAAGGCCGCGACGGCTTCGGTGTCCGTCGCGTCGACCGGCGCGCCGGTGGTCCTGCCGCCGATCCGCGCGACGGCCGCGTCGAGGCGCCCGCGGTCCCGTCCGGTGATCACGACCTCCGCGCCGTCGGCGGCGAACGCGGTGGCCGCGGCCTCGCCGATGCCCGAGCTGCCGCCCATCACGACGACGCGCTGTCCGGCGAAGAGGTCCGACGTGGTGCTCATGGTGGTGCTTCCTTCCGACTTGTCGAGACTGCTCGTTCCGGCAACGATGATTGCCGAGACTGTTAGTCTTGTCAACGGAGAACCCCGGACGGACAATCCCGGACGGACAATCCCGGACGGACAACCCCGGGACGGACAACCCCAGCCGGCCGGCGCCGGACGACCGCAGGGCGACAGGACGACAGGACGACAGGACGAGAGGACGAGAGGACGACCGATGAACGCGACGGACCCCCAGCCGGGCGCCGCCCGCCCGCACACCGGACGCCGCCGCAACGAGGCCGCCCACCGGGCCATCCTCGACGCGGCCCTGCGCCTCCTCGCCGAGTCCGACGGCACGCCCGTGACCATCGACGCCATCGCCCGCACCGCGGGCGTCGGCAAGCAGACCGTCTACCGCTGGTGGCCCTCCAAGGGCGCCGTCCTCCTCGACGCGCTCTCCGCCCGCGCCGACCAGGACGTCGCGGGCCCCGACTCCGGGGACCTCCGCGCCGACCTGCGCGCCTTCGTCGCCACCACCTTCGACGCCGCCCAGCAGGACACCAGCGCCTCCGCCCTGCGCGCCCTCGTCCGCGAGGCCGCCCGCGACCCCCACCTGGCCGACCTGATGCAGACCTTCACCGCGACCCGCCGGACGGCCCTGCGCGAGCTCCTCGTCCGCGGGCGCGAGCGCGGCCAGCTCCCCGGGGACGCCGACCTCGACCTGATCGTCGACCAGGTCTACGGCGTCTTCTGGTACCGCTTCCTCCTCGGCCACGCCCCCCTGGACGCCGATGCAGCCGACCGGCTCGCCGCGTCCCTGGTCGCCGGGGCGCAGTAGCGGCCCCGACGAACGACGCGTGCGCGGGAAGCCGGCCGATCCGACGTCCCGCGCACATCACCCCGGCGGCCGGCGCCACGACGGCTACCGGCCGGCGGCGGACCGGCGGCGGTAGTACGCGAAGGCCAGGGCTAGCACGATCGGACCCCACAGCACCGCCGGGCCGGTGCACACCCGGGCCAGCGCCAGCCACCAGCCGTTCCGGTAGCCGACCTCGTCGACCACGCCGACCCACGCGAGCGGCTGGAGACCGAACAGCCCCACCAGGACCAGCCCGCCCACCGCCGCGGGCCCGGCGGCCGCGAGCGGCGGCACCCGGCGGCCCGCGAGGAACGGCACCCAGCGCGGGAAGACCTCACCCCACCCCGCGACCAGACCGAGGGTCAGCAGGCAGAGCGCCTCGGTGAGCACGCTCAGCCCGACCACGTAGCCCGGCGCCCACCAGGGCATCGGCGGCCGGTTCGGGTCGATCGTGCCCATCTCGAAGCCGGCCGCGAACGGGAGCCGCCACAGGCAGTGCGGCAGCACGACGAACGGCAGGGCCTTCGCCAGCCGCAAGGCCCAACGCTGCACGGGACGTTCGGTGTCGCCCAGGGGAATCGTGATCGCCATGGCTCCACTCTCGGCGCGCGCCTGGGCCAGGACGTCGTCCACCCGGGCGAACCCCCTCCCCCGCGAGAGCTATCCGGCGTCCGCCAGGACACAGACGTACGAACGATCCGCGCGCGACGGATGCGGCTGCTCCACGCGCGTGGTGACGGTGAACCCGGCGAGCGCGAGCAGCTCGACGAGGCGCGAGGCGGGCACCAGATGGGACTCGTACGACACCGGGTGCCCGTACCCCTCGGCCGGCCGCAGGTGGACGTCCCCCACGTGGCCGCCGAGCAGCAGTCGCCCCCCGGGCCGGAGGACGCGCCGGAACTCGCCGAACAGCGCGGGCAGTTGCCCCGGCGGCGTGTGGTGGACGGAGTACCAGGCCAGGACGCCGCCGAGACTGCCGTCCGCGGCTTCCAGTGCTCCCATCGAGCCCCGCACGAACCGGAGTTCGGGGTACGCGAGCCGGGCGAGCCGGACCATCTCGTCCGACACGTCCACCCCGTACACGTCGAGTCCCAGTCCGGCCAGGTACGCCGCCAGCCGTCCGGGCCCGCACCCGAGATCCGCAACGGGCCCACCACCCGAGGACCGGACGAGTTCGGCGAAGGCGGCCAGCACCGCGCGCGAGACCGGGTCCAACTCCTCGGGCGGGATGACGAGTCGGACGTAGTCGGTGGCGACGGCGTTGTAGGACGCGCGGACGGCGGCGAGGTGGGAGGGTTCGGTCACGCGACCGATTCTGCGGCGCGGCAGCGGCAGGAGGAAGCACAAGCCACGGCCGGACCGGTCCAGTCCGAGCGGGCGGCAGCGGCCTCCCGCTCCGCGAGGACGCCCGCCCGGAGGTCCTCCGTCCGACGCAGGACGTCCTTGCGGTCGCGCCTGCCGAGCCGGTCGACGTAGAGACCGCCGCCCAGGTGGTCGCTCTCGTGCTGGAGGCAGCGGGCGAAGTACCCGGTGCCGACGACCGTGCGCGGGGCGCCCTGCCAGTCGTAGCCGCGGACCACCACGCGGGCGGGCCGGGCCAGCGTCGCACGGGCGCCGGGCACCGACAGGCAGCCCTCGGTGTCCTCCAGCAGGGGGCGACCGGGCGACTGCGCTTCGACGACGGGGTTGAGGAGGTGGCCGACGTGCCGGACGCCGTCGTCGTCGGCGCAGTCGTAGACGAACAGGCGGAGGTCGACGTCCACCTGGTTGGCCGCGAGCCCGGCGCCGTCCGCGACGTACATCGTGGCGAACATCGCGTCGATCAGGCGGGCGAGTGCGGGGCTGCCGAAGTCCTCCGGGCCGGCCGGGCGGCACGGGCGGTGCAGGACCGGCTCGCCGATCTCGGTGATCCGCAGGATCGCGGGGCGTTCACGCGGGTCGGGCATCGGCGCTCCTCGTGGGCGGGCGTGGCGGCTCGCGTCCGGGCTCGAACGCCGGGCAGGCGTGCCGGGTTTGCGATGGGCTTTGCAAAGTAGCAGACTTTGCAAAGTGACCGAGGAAGACCTGACCGTCCCCGCCGCCGCCGCGCTCCCCGAACACGCCGTGCGCACGGCGCTGCTGGAGCTCCTGGCCGAGCGCGGCACCGTCACCTCCACCCAGGCGGCCGGGCTGCTCGGGTACAGCTCCGGGCTGTGCTCGTTCCACCTGCGGCAGCTGGCCCGCCACGGGCTCGTCGAGGAGGCCCCGGCCGCCGACGGGCGGGCACGGCCCTGGCGCCTGCCCCGGGAGACGCCCCGACACGCCGGCCCGGAGGAGGAGTTCGGCGAGCTCGCACGCGGGCTGGAGGACGAGAGCTACCGGCGCTGGCTCGCCCGTCGCACCGAGGCACCGGCCGAGTGGCAGCACGACGACGCGTTCAGCGCCGTCGTCCACCTCACGCCCGCCGAGCTGACGGCCGTCGGGGAGGCCGTCCGGCAGGTGCTGGCCCGGTTCCGCGGCCGCGAGCACGGCCCGGCCGCCCGGCCCGCCGGTGCGCGACCGGTCGCCGCCGTGGTCCGGCTGTTCCCTCTGCTGCCCGAGACCGGGGTCGACAGCGGGCCGGACGGCCGGACGGCCGGCTGACGGGTGCTCACTGCACGATCAGGTACCGCTGCTCGCTCGATCCGCTGACGCACACCACCGCGCCGCAGTTGGAGCCGTTCGAGGTGAAGGCGATCCACAGGTAGGTGCCCGGGGTCGTCGGGGTCCAGGTGTACGACGTCGCGGCCTGCCACGGGAGCTTCTGCCACGTCCCGTTCGGGAGGAGCAGGTCCACCTGGGAGCTGGTACCGGACGCCGCCCAGGTCAGCTGGACGGGCTGTCCGACGCGGACCACCGCCCGGGAGGCGGGGAGCACCAGGATCGGGGCCGGGGGGACGTGTGCCAGCTGGTTCACGGAGCCGCCGCCCGCGGGCTTGACGTAGAGGTAGCGGACGCCGCTCATGCCGCTGGCGACCTTCTGGGAGGAGCTGGTCGCGCTGTCCAAGGCCCACTGATAGAGGCCCGACGTGGTCGGCGTGAAGGTGCAGTTGGCGGAGGTCAGCGAGCCGGAGGCGCGCCACTCGCCGTCGCCGACCTTGGTGAAGACCCTGGTCACCGCGCCGGTCTTGGTCCAGCTGAGGGTGACCGGGGTGCCCTGTTCGACGGTGGCGTTGTCGGCCGGGCCGACGAGGGTCGGGATGCTCGGCAGGTCGGCCGGCGGGCTCGGGGGGCCCGTCGTCTCGGCCGGGCCCGGGCCTCCCGCGTTGCCGTTGACCCCGCCGTTGACGCAGTCGGGCGGGCCGGCGTCGTCGGTCGCGACGACGAAGCCGTTGCCGAGGTCGTGCGTGTCGGGGGCGTCGCGCTGGAGGTACAGCGGCACGGCGACGGCCGCGGCCACGAGCGCGAGCACCGCGGGGAGCAGCAGCCACGGCCCGGCCCGGCGCCGGCCCCCGCCGGGCGGCGGCACGTTGGAGAACACGGTGGGCGTCCGGGCGCCCGCGGGCGGCGGCACCGGCGGGGCGGTGACGGGGGGAGCGGCGAGCGGTGGGGCGGCGGGCACCGGCGGGGCGGCCGCCGCCTCCACCCACGGCGTGTCCGGGACGGCGGGCCGCGCCCGCAGCGGTTCCGGCAGCCACGAGCCGCTCGCACCGCCGTACTCGGGCGGCCCGAGCCGGGCGACGAGCTGGGCGGGGGTCGGCCGGCCGACCGGGTGGCGGGCCAGGCAGGACGCGACGACGGGCCGCAGCTGCTGGGGCACGCCGGAGAGGTCGGGCTCGCTGTGCATGATCCGGTAGAGCAGGACCTGCGGGTCCCCGCTGCCCCAGGGCGAGCAGCCGGCCGCGTGGCAGAGCACCCGGCCGAGCGCGAACACGTCGGCGGCGGGGCCGACCACACCGCCCGCGATCTGCTCGGGGGCCATGTAGCCGGGCGTGCCGAGCACGACCCGGGTGCGGGTGATGGAGGCGCCGTCCAGGGCCCGGGCGATGCCGAAGTCGATGACCCGCGGACCGTCCTCGCTCAGCAGGACGTTGGAGGGCTTGAGGTCCCGGTGCACCAGTCCGGCCCGGTGGATCGCCTCCAGCGCCTCGGCCAGGCCGGCGCCGAGCACCCGCAGGGCCGGTTCCGGCAGCGGTCCGTGCGCGGCGACGGCCGCCTCCAGGGAGGGCCCGGAGATGTGCGCGGTGACCAGCCACGGCGGGTCGCCGTCCGGGTCGGCGTCGACGACCTGCGCGGTGTGGAAGCCGCCGACCCGCCGGACGGCCTCCAGTTCGCGGGTGAAGCGGCGGCGGAACTCCGGGTCCGTCGCCAGGTCCCGGTGGACGCACTTCACCGCGACCAGCCGCCCGCCCGGGGACCGCCCCAGGTAGACGACCCCCATCCCGCCACTGCCGAGCCGGGCCAGCAGCCGGTACCGGCCGCCGACCGTCGTCGGATCGGTGGGCCTCAAGGCCTCCACGTCAACCCCCCGGCGCGTCCGCACGCTCGTCCGATCGATCGTCAACTCCCCCACCGTGCACCCGCATCATGGCAGGTGTCACTCGCATGGAAAAGCTGTCACCGTTCCGTGAAGAAGATCGGCCGGGCGGCGGCGCGGGGCCTCAGTGCGGGATCGCCGCGATCAGCTCGTGGGCGCCCTGCCGCTTGAGGGCCAGGGCGGTCGAGGTGCCGAGGTCCTCGGGGGTGAGCGCGCCGGCCCACTCGTGGGCGTCCAGCACCTGCTTGCCGTCCGGGCTGAAGACCCGTCCGCGCATCGACAGGCGGCCGTCCGGCTCGGCGCGCGCGTAGCCGGCGATCGGGCTGTTGCAGTGGCCCTGGAGGACGTGCAGGAACATCCGCTCGGCGGTGGCCTCGCGCCGGGTGTCGTGGTGACCGAGCGCGGCGACCGCGGCGATCGTGGCCTCGTCGTCCTCGCGGCACTGGAGGACGAGGATGCCCGCGCCGATCGGCGGGCACATCGCGTCGACGCCGAGGACCTCGGTGACGCGCGCCGACTCGCCGATCCGCTCCAGCCCGGAGACGGCCAGCAGCAGCGCGTCCGCCTCGCCCGCGGCGAGCTTGGCGAGCCGGCTGTTGGCGTTGCCGCGGATCGGCACGCACACCAGGTGCGGGTGGGAGGCGGCGAGCTGGGCGACCCGGCGGACGGAGGAGGTGCCGATCCGGGTGCCGGGCGGGAGCTCGTCGAGGGTCAGGCCGCCGGGGTGGACGAGGGCGTCGCGGATGTCGTCGCGGCGCAGGTAGGCGGCGAAGACGGTGCCGGCGGGCAGCGGGCGGTCGGCGGGCACGTCCTTGAGGCAGTGCACGGCGACGTCGGCCTCGCCGGCGAGCAGCGCGGCGTCCACCTCCTTGGTGAACGCGCCCTTGCCGCCGAGCCGGGCGAGGTCGCCCGTCCACCGGTCGCCGGAGGTGGTGACCGGCACCACCTCGGTGCGCAACCCCGCCTGCAGGGCGGCGAGTTCGGCGCGGACGCGCTCGACCTGGGCGAGTGCCATGGGCGAGGAGCGGGAGACGATGCGGATCAGCTCAGCGGTGGCCATGGCGCGATGATAGGCGCCCGCGCGCGACCTCCGTGACGGCGTCTCAAGTGCCGCAATCCGGAGGAAGCCCGCGGGCGCCCGGTCCCCGTCCCTACTCGCTGTGGAGCACCTCGGCGATCGGCAGCCGGGCCGCCGAACGGGCCGGGACGAGCGCGCCGAGGACGGCGATCGCGACGCCCGCCAGGGCGAGGCCGGCCAGCAGCGGGGCGCCCCAGACGTCGATCGTCCGCTCGGGGAAGTCGATGATCCGGACGTTCTCGACGATCAGCCGGTGCACCAGGATCCCGAACGGGATGCCGATGATCCCGCTGACCACGCCCTGCCAGGCCACCGAGGTGACCGTCATCGCGACGACCTGGCGGGGCGTCATGCCGATCGACTTCAGCATCCCGAGGTCGCGGCGGCGCTCGCGGACGGTGAGCAGCAGGGTGTTGAAGACGCCGAGCGCGGCGACCACCGACAGCAGGACGCTGAAGGTCGTGCTGAAGGTCCGGATCGCGACGACGCCCCCGTCCGAGGCGGCCGTGAAGACCGAGGGCGAGAGGCTCGGGTCGGCGGCCGTGACGGCCTTCCGGTACGCCTCGGCGTCGGTGCCGTCGGCGAGCCTCACGTCGTACTCGACCACGTGCGGGTCGGGGGTGAGCAGGGCCCTGGTGGCGTCGTTGGAGGAGATCGAGTTGGCGTTGCCCTCGTCCTCCTCGCCGACGATCGTGACGGTGGTCCGCCGGCCGTCCAGGACCAGGGTGATCCGGTCGCCGAGCTTGACCCCGTGCTGGTCGAGGAAGCCCGGACCGGCCTCGATCTCGTTCGGCCCGGTCGCCGGACGGCCCTCGACCGCCTGGAGCCGCCGGTGGTCGACCGCGTCGTCGCCGCCGTAGAAGTTGGCGAAGACGAGCTGGGGCTGGCCGACGATGCCGACCCGGACCAGCCCGCGGACGGAGACCCGCTCGGCGCCGGGAGCGGCGCGGAGCATCGCCTCGGTCTGCTCCGGGGTCAGGCGGGACTCGGTCCCGCTGCCGGAGAAGCCGGCGGTCGCCACGACGATGTGGGTCCTGCGGTCGGGCGTGGGCAGGGTCCTGGCCAGGGTGCTGCTCACTCCGGTGGTCACGGTCACGGTGACCACGCCGAGCACGATCGCCGCCATGGTCAGCGCGGTGCGGGCCGGGCGGGCGAAGGGCTGGCCGAGGCCGAGGCTGACGGCACGCGGCAACCGGGTGCCGCTCAGCCACCGCTGGATCCCGAGCCCGCGGCCGTTGCGCGGCGCGCTGCCGGCCGAGATCGCCTGGGCGGCGGAGAGCCGGTGGGCGCGCGAGGCGGGGACGAGGGCGGCGAGGGCGACCAGCAGCGGGACGCCGATCAGCGTGGCGGCGGGCAGCCAGCCGGCCGGCTCGATCACGGCGGTGCCGGTCGAGATCCCGGAGAAGGCGGCTTGGAGGATCGGGTACGACGCCGCCCAGCCGGCCGCCGTGCCGAGGACGGTGCCGACGACCGCGGGCACCGAGACCATGGTCAGGTAGACCACCACCACCTGGCGCGGGGTGAAGCCGATCGACTTCAGCACGCCGATGTGCCGGTAACCGGAGACCACCGCGCCGCTCACCACGTTGCCGACGATCAGCGCGGCGACGACGAGTCCGAGCACACCGAAGACAGTCATCAGCGGCAGGTAGGCATCGGCGCCCGCCGAGAAGGCCTGCTTGAGCACCAGGTAGGACTGCGCGCTGGCGACCGCGTTCGTCGGCAGGCCCTCGGTGGCGTCGGCGAGCGAAGCGGCGAGCCGCCGCTCGGTGGCCGCGTCGGTGAAGCGGTAGAGCATCTGCCGCCCGGTGGGGTGCAGGGCGGCCGCCTGTTCCGGGGTGACCCAGCCGCCGGCGGACTGGCTCATGTCGGTCGCGAAGCCGACGATGGTGAGCCTCAGCCCGGTGCTGGTGGTGAGCGGCGTGCCGACGTACTTCGCCGCGGCGCCCCCGGCCGGGTTGTTCACGACCACCTCGCCGGGTGCGGCGGCCCAGCGACCGGCCAGCAGTCGCACCCGGTCCACCGGGCCGGCCGGGTCGGCCCGGCCGACCAGGGTCAGCGGGCCCCCCGCGTGGCCGACCCACTCGGCGGGGATGGTCACCACGGCCTGGTCGAAGGGCCCGGCGGCGGCCTCGACGCCCGGTCGGTGGGCGGTGTCGGCCAGTTGCTCCGGTGAGGCCTCGGCCGGGTCGAAGAGGGCGGTGACGTGCGCGCCGCGCTCGGCCTCGAAGGCGGTGTCGAACGGCGCCCGGGCGGCGCTGATCACCGCGAGGGCGAGCAGCACGGTCGCGGTGGAGCAGAAGACGACGAGGCCGATCACGACGGTCTGCACCCGGCGGCGCTTCACCGCCGCCCGGGAAGCGCGCCACACGGCTCCGGTCATGCCCCCACCTCGATCCGCTCGGCGGGCGCTTCCCGCAGCGGGCGCCTTCCGGCGGTCGGCGCTTCTCCAGCCTCCGGCCCGGCGGCACCTCCCGGCCGCCGGGCTGGGGGCGGGTACCCCCATCGCTCGCTCACGACGACGCCTCCAGGGCACGCTCCCGCGCGACCCGGCCGTCCGCCATCTCCACCAGCCTGCCGGCGCAGCGGGTGGCCAGGTTGGGGTCGTGGGTGACGATCAGCAGGGTCTGCCCGATCTGGTTGAGGTCGATCAGCAGGTCCATCACCTGCTCGCCCGAGCGGCTGTCCAGGGCGCCGGTCGGCTCGTCCGCGAGCAGCAGGGCCGGGCGGTTCATCAGGGCCCGGGCGACGGCGACGCGCTGGCGCTCGCCGCCGCTGAGGGTGGCCGGGTAGGTGTCCTTGCGGTGGGCGACGCCGAGCTCGTCGAGCAGTTCCAGGGCCCGGCGGCGCGCCTGCTTGGCCGTGGTGCCGGTCAGCTGGGCGGCGAGGGCCACGTTGTCGAGGGCCGGCAGGTCGTCGATGAGGTTGAAGAACTGGAAGATCATGCCGACGTGGCGGCGCCGGAAGAGCGCGAGCCCGGTCTCGTCCAGCCGCCCGAGGTCCTGGCCGTGCACCCGGACGGTGCCCGAGGTCGGCCGGTCCAGGCCGGCGACCATGTTCAGCAGGGTGGACTTGCCGCAGCCCGAAGGGCCCATCACGGCCACCGCCTCGCCCGGCCGGATCGTCAGGTCGACCCCGTCCAGGGCCCGCGCGTCGCCGAACTCCTTGTGCACCCCGGACAGCTCGACGACGGCCTGCGCGCCGCCGGGTCCGGACGTCCCGTCGTGAACGTTTCTCATGGACGACGACGGTAGGCGGGCGGCCCGGGCACCGCGTCCCACCTGGGGTGTAACCGTCGGGGCCCGTAGTACCGGGGATGTACGGGACCGGCACCCCCGGATGACGTGGAGCACGGCCTGGGCTGGGAAACTGGCGGTGTGTGGGCAACGGGGTGGGAGTGGGCGGCACTCGCCGCGGCGGGCGGATCGGCCGGCGCGGCCGGTTGGCTGGGCGTGGCGCTCGCGCGGGCGCGGCGGCTGCACCGGGCGGCGGCCGGGGAGCGCGGCTGGCTGCTGGAGCGCGAGCGGGAGAGCGCCGCGCGGACCGCGGTCGACGCCGAACGGGCGCGCATCGCCGCCGAGTTGCACGACATCGTCAGCCACAACGTGAGCGTGATGGTGGTGCAGGCCGGCGCCGCGCGCGAGGTCCTCGCCACCATGCCGGAGGAGGCCGCCGCCGCGATGGCCGCCGTGGAGGCCGCCGGCCGCGACACCATGACCGAACTGCGGCACCTGCTCGGCCTGCTCGCCCCGGCGGCGGACGGCTCCGAGGAGGAGGAACCGGACGGCTTCGCACCGCAGCCGAGCCTCGCCCGGCTCAGCCCGCTCATCGACCGCTTCGCCTTCGCCGGCCTGCCGGTGGAGGTCCGTGTCTCCGGCGAGCCGCGCCCGCTGCCCGGGGGCATCGACGTGACGGCGTACCGGATCATCCAGGAGGCGCTCACCAACGCGCTCAAGCACGGGGACGGGGTGACGGCGGACGTGACCGTGCGCTACGCGGACCACTACCTGCGGGTCGAGGTGCTCAACTGCGGGCCCAGCGTGCTCTCCGGCGGCACGGCACCCGCCAGGGAGGCCGACGGCGCCGGGCGCGGGCTGCTCGGCCTGCGCGAACGCGTCGCCGTGTACGGCGGGGACTTCGACGCCCGGCGCCGGCTGGGCGGCGGCTTCCGGGTCCGCGCGCGCATCCCGCTGGACCGGCCGTGAGCGCCCCGGAGGAGACGTCCTCGGGGCCGACGGCCGGGGCGGCGGCGGAGCGCCGCCCGCGCGTCGTGATCGCCGACGACCAGGAGCTCGTCCGCACCGGCTTCCGGATGATCCTCACCGCGCGCGGCATCGACGTGGTCGCCGAGGCCGCGGACGGTGCCGGGGCGGTGGCCGCCGCCGTCGCGCACCGGCCGGACGTCGCGCTCCTCGACATCAGGATGCCCGGCACGGACGGTCTGGAGGCGGCCCGCCGGATCCTCGCGCTGGTACCCGGGTGCCGGGTCGTCATGCTGACCACCTTCGACCTCGACCACTACGTGTACGCCGCCCTGGCCGCCGGGGCGAGCGGCTTCCTCCTCAAGGACGTCACCTCCGCCCACCTCGCCGCCGCCGTCCGCCTCGTGGACACCGGCGACGCCCTCCTCGCGCCCTCCATCACCCGCCGCCTCGTCGAGCGCTTCGCCTCCGGCACGGCCCCCGCCGCCGCGGGCGCCGCCACCGTGCACCGGGACCTCGCGCCGCTCACGCCCCGCGAGGTGGAGGTGCTCACCCTGATGGGCCGCGGACTGTCCAACGGCGAGTTGGCGCGCGAACTGACGCTCAGCGAATCGACGGTGAAGACGCACGTGGCCCGGATCTTCGCCAAACTCGACCTGCGCGACCGGGCCCAGGCCGTGGTCCTCGCGTACGAGACCGGCCTGGTCGCCCCGAAGGGGCGCTGAGCGCGCCGGTCGCGCACCGCCCCGCTCAACTCCCCTGATTCACACGAAAATCATCCATCTAACTCGTTCGAGGTAACTGGCCTTCTCACCCACATTTTTGCCAGCCCATGGGGGAACATCTGCGTGTCCGCGCCCGGACGGGTCATCCCCTCCGGGCGGCATCACCTTCAGCCTTTGGATCGGCCCGTGACTACCTCCGCCCCCGTGTGGGACTGCCCCTTCAACCACACCGAAGGCCTGGAGTTCGACCCCCTCCTCAAGCGGCTGCTCACCGAGGCCCCGGTCGCCCGGATCCGGCTGCCGCACGGCGAGGGCGAGGCCTGGCTGGCCACCCGCTACGAGGACGTCCGGACCGTCACCACCGACCGCCGCTTCAGCCGCGCCGCCGGCATCGGGCGGGACCTCCCCCGCATGACGCCCGCCCCGATCGCCCAGGCCGAGGCGATCAACCTGATGGACCCGCCCGCCCACAACCGGCTGCGCCGCCTCGTCGCCCAGGGCTTCACCAACCGCCAGGTCGAGCGGATGCGGGCGCGCACCCAGCGGATCGTCGACGGGTACCTCGACGAGATGGCCGAACACGGCGCCCCCGCCGACCTCGTGCACTTCCTCTCCTCCCGGCTCCCGCTCACCACCATCTGCGAGATGCTCGACATCCCCGAGCAGGACCGCGCCGAACTGCGCGGCCACGCCGTCGCGATGATGGCCATGAGCCCGGACGGGCGCGAGGGCCAGGAGCGCGCCAAGGCCGCGCTGCGCGCCTACTTCGCCGAGCTGACCGCCGCCCGCCGCCGCACCCCCGGCGAGGACCTGGTCAGCGCCCTCGCCACCGCCCGCGACGGCGACGAGCTGCTGGACGACGACGAGCTGGCCGTCATGGCGATGGTGCTCCTGGTCACCGGCCACGACACCAGCACCTACCAGCTCAGCAACATCACCTACACCCTGCTCACCCACCCCGAGCAGCTCGCCAAGCTCCGCGCCCAGCCGGACCTGTTGCCCCGCGCCCTGGAGGAGCTCCTGCGCTTCATCCCGTTCCGCCAGGGCGTCGGCATCGCCCGGGTCGCCACCGAGGACGTCGAGCTGAGCGGGGTGCTCGTCCGGGCCGGAGAGCCGGTGCACGTCTCCTACCTGGCCGCCAACCGCGACCCGGCGGTCTACGAGCGGCCCGACGAGCTCGACCTCGACCGCGGCGCGCCCACCCACATGACCTTCGGGTACGGCCAGCACCACTGCCTCGGCGCCCACCTGGCCCGGATGGAGCTCCAGGTCGCCATCGGCACGCTGCTGCGGCGGTTCCCCGGGCTGCGCCTGGCCGTGCCGCCGGCCGAGCTCGACTGGCGGACGGGCTCCATCTGGCGCTACCCGCGGGTCCTGCCGCTCGCCTGGTGACCCGCCGCGCCGTCGCGCGTGCCCGCCCGTCCACCGCCACCACCACCAGGCACCGGCCCGCCCCGCGCGCCGGGCCCGGCCGCCCGTCGGCCCGCCCGCGGGCCACCCAGGGGAGATCGCGTACCCATGGCAACACTCTGCCGCCCCGCCATCGCCGTGCCCGAGCACGTCATCACCCTCGACGAGACCCTCGACCTGGCCCGCGCGATGCACGCCGGCCACCCCCAACTCGGTCTCGCGCTACGGCTGATCGAGAACACCGGCGTGCGGACCCGGCACCTGGTCCAGCCCATCGAGCAGACCCTGCGGCACCCCGGCTTCACCGCCCGCAACGCCGTCTACGAGCGGGAGGCCAAGCGCCGCGTCCCCGAGGTGGTCGAAGCGGCCCTGCGCAACGCCCAGTTGGGCGCCCAGGACGTCGACCTCCTGATCTACGTGTCGTGCACCGGCTTCATGATGCCGTCGATGACCGCCTGGCTCATCAACACCATGGGCCTGCGCCCGGACACCCGCCAGATGCCGATCGCCCAGCTCGGCTGCGCGGCCGGCGGCGCCGCCGTCAACCGCGCGCACGACTTCTGCCGCGCCTACCCGGGCGCCAACGTGCTGATCGTGGCCTGCGAGTTCTGCTCGCTGTGCTACCAGCCGACCGACCTCGGCGTCGGCTCGCTGCTCTCCAACGGCCTGTTCGGGGACGCCGTCGCCGCCGTGGTGATGCGCGGGCACGGCGGCACCGGGGTGTCGGTCGAGCGCAACGGCTCGCACCTCGTCCCGGACACCGAGAACTGGATCTCCTACGGGGTCAGGGACACCGGCTTCCACTTCCAGCTCGACCGGCGGGTGCCCGGCACGATGGAGATGCTCGCACCCGCCCTGCGCGGCCTGGCCGGCGAGCACGGCTGGGACGTGTCGGGGCTCGACTTCTACATCGTCCACGCCGGGGGCCCGCGCATCCTCGACGACCTGTGCCACTTCCTCAACCTCGATCCGGCGATGTTCCGTTACAGCCGCGCCACGCTGAGCGAGCGCGGCAACATCGCGAGTGCCGTCGTCTTCGACGCACTGGCCCGGCTGTTCGCCGACGGCGGCGCGGCCGACGGCACCCACGGGCTGATCGCCGGCTTCGGACCCGGCATCACCGCAGAGATCTCGCTGGGGAGTTGGGTGTCCGCGCCGCGCGGCGTGGCCCAACCCCGGCGGCCGCGCGCCATCGCCACCGCCGACCTCTCTCGCGTCCATCCCGGTGTCCCCCGCCGTTTCCCGGCCGGCACTACGATCACCGAATGACCGATACCACGGACCGGACCGCCACCGACCCCTCCGCCAGAGCCGCCGAACTCGCCGCGCTCTTCCCCGCGTTGCACGCGCCCCAGTACTGGGCCTGGGGCAGGTACGACGCGCGGTTCTCGACCGAGCTGCCGCCGGACGGGCTGGTGACCAACATCCACCTGGTGGGCTTCGCGGACGGCGGCGTGGTGCTCTGCCGGGACGACCGGGACCACTGGTTCCTGCCCGGCGGCACGCGCGAACGGGACGAGACCGTCGCCGACTGCCTGCGGCGCGAGCTCACGGAGGAGGCGGGCGCCCGGCTGCTCGGCGAGCCCGCCTGGCTCGGCGCGCACCGCTGCCGCACGGACGACCCGACGCCCTACCGGCCCTGGCAGCCGCACCCGGAGAAGGCGTGGCTGTGGGGCTGGGCGGAGGTCGCGCTGGACTCCGCGCCGACCAACCCCTCGGACGGCGAGCAGGTCGTCGAGGTCCGCGCACTGCCGGCGGCCGCGGCTCAGCGGCTCCTGGTGGACTCGCACGAGGCCTGGTGGGGCGAGCTGGTCGGGCTCGCGGTGGAGCTGCGGCGACGGGCGGGGCTCGGCTGAGACCGCGTCCCGCAGCGGCGTTCCCACGCCGGGCGAAGATCGGCGGAACGGCCAAGCAGCAGTGCGCACCGTCCGTCTTCCGATGAGATGACTCGGCCGTGGACACCTCTTCGTTGGCCGCCTCGCCGGCCGTGGACCAGCCGGCGCTCGACATCTTCCGGACGATGCTGGAGCCGTTCCTCCGGGTGCGCCGGTCCTTCCTGCTGTCCAAGATCATCACGGACGTCTTCCGCAGCCCTGACGTGAGCGACCGGCGCAAGGCCGGCTGGCCGGTCCTGGTGATCGTCCTGCCGCTGATCGGCGTACTCGCCTGCCCGATCGCACGCGGTGAGGGCATGGGGAAGCGGGACCTCCCCCGGGCACAGCAGGCCGAGGCAGTCGTCCAGGCGTACGTCCGGGACGCGGCCGGGACCTCCGGGGCCCGGCGGACGGCGGCGGACGGCGGCGGGCGCGGCCACGTCGACGACCTGGCGACACTGGCGGACCCGAAGGACGAGGGCCTCGTCTCCGCCGAGGAGTACCAGCGGGCCGAGGACGGGCTCCCGGGGTGAGCGGAAACGGCGGAACGGCCGGGGCCGGCGGGCGCTGTGCCTGCCGGCCCCGGCCGTTCCGGGTTCTGCGTTCTGCTTTCCGGGTTCCGGGTTCCGGGTTCCGGGTTCCGCTCAGCGCCGCCCGGAGCGGCGGCCGTCGCGCCCGCCCTGACCGCCCGAACCCCCGGTCAGGCCTGCCCGGCGCAGCGCGTCCGCCATGGCGCTGTTCGCCGGCGGGGTGCCACCGCCGGAGCCGCCCTGGCCGCCCTGGCCGCCCTGGCCGCGCCGGTCCTGGCGCGGCGGGCGGGCCTGCCGGTCGCCGCCACTGCGGCCCCGCTCGCCGCCGCGGTCCCCGCCGCGGCCGGGCTCGTCGTCCAGGCGCAGCGTCAGCCCGATCCGCTTGCGCGGCACGTCCACCGAGGTGACCCGGACCTTCACGATGTCGCCCGGCTTGACCACCTCGCGCGGGTCCTTGACGAAGTTCCTCGACAGCGCGGAGACGTGCACCAGGCCGTCCTGGTGGACGCCCACGTCGACGAAGGCGCCGAACGCGGCGACGTTGGTGACCACGCCCTCCAGCACCATGCCGACCTCCAGGTCGCCGATCTTGTCGACGCCCTCCTTGAAGACGGCGGTGCGGAACGCCGGGCGCGGGTCGCGGCCCGGTTTGTCCAGCTCGCCGAGGATGTCGGTGACGGTCGGGATGCCGAAGGTGTCGTCGGCGAAGTCCGCCGGGCGCAGCGCACGCAGCCGCTCGCCGTTGCCGATCAGCTCGCGCAGCTCGCCGCCGGTCGCGGCGAGGATGCGGCGCACCACCGGGTAGGCCTCGGGGTGCACGCTGGAGGCGTCCAGCGGGTCGTCGCCGCCGGGGATGCGCAGGAAGCCCGCACACTGCTCGAACGCCTTCGGACCGAGCCGGGCGACGTCCTTGAGCTGCTTGCGGGTGCGGAACGGGCCGTTGGCGTCTCGGTGGGCCACGATGTTGTCGGCGAGCGTGCCGGTGATGCCGGAGACGCGGGTCAGCAGCGGCGCCGAGGCGGTGTTGACGTCCACGCCGACGGCGTTCACGCAGTCCTCGACGACGGCGTCCAGCGAGCGCGAGAGCGACACCTCGCTCAGGTCGTGCTGGTACTGGCCGACGCCGATCGACTTGGGGTCGATCTTGACGAGTTCGGCGAGCGGGTCCTGAAGGCGGCGGGCGATGGAGACCGCACCGCGGATGGACACGTCCAGCTCGGGCAGCTCCTGCGAGGCGAACGCGGAGGCCGAGTACACGGAGGCGCCGGCCTCGCTCACCATCGCCTTGGTGAGCCCCAGTTCGGGGTGGCGCTTGAGCAGGTCCTCGGCGAGCTTGTCGGTCTCGCGGGAAGCGGTGCCGTTGCCGATCGCGATCAGGTCGACGCCGTGCTTCTTCGCCAGCGCCGCCAGGGTGGCCAGCGAGGCGTCCCACTTGTTGGCGGGCTGGTGCGGGTAGATCGTGTCGTGCGCCACGACCTTGCCGGTGGCGTCCACGACGGCGACCTTCACGCCGGTGCGGAAGCCCGGGTCCAGGCCCATGGTGGCGCGGGTGCCGGCCGGGGCGGCGAGCAGGAGGTCGCGGAGGTTCGCCGCGAACACGCGCACCGCCTCGGTCTCGGCCTCGGCGCGCAGCCGGGCCCGCAGGTCGATGCCGAGCCGCACCAGGATGCGGGTGCGCCAGGCCCAGCGGACGGTGTCGACGAGCCACTTGTCCGCCGGGCGGCCGCGGTCGGCGATGCCGAAGCGGGCGGCGATGCGCTGCTCGTAGTCGGTCGCGCCGGGCAGGTCGGTGTCCTCGTCGCCGTCCAGCGGGGACAGTTCGAGGTCGAGCACCTCCTCCTTCTCGCCGCGCAGCATCGCGAGGATGCGGTGCGAGGGGAGCTTGGTGTAGGGCTCGGCGAAGTCGAAGTAGTCGGCGAACTTGGCGCCGTCCTGCTCCTTGCCGTCCCGCACCCGGGCGACCAGCCGGCCGCGGGTCCACATCCGCTCGCGCAGCGAGCCGACCAGGTCGGCGTCCTCGCCGAAGCGCTCGACCAGGATCGCGCGGGCGCCCTCCAGGGCCGCGTTCCCGTCCGTCACGGCCTCGTTGAGGTACCCGGCGGCCAGCGCGGCCGGGTCCTGGGAGGGATCGGCGAGCAGGGTGTCGGCGAGCGGCTCCAGGCCGGCCTCGCGGGCGATCTGCGCCTTGGTGCGCCGCTTCGGCTTGAACGGCAGGTAGATGTCCTCCAGGCGGGCCTTGGAGTCGGCCGCGAGGACCCGCGCGCGCAGCGCGTCGTCCAACTTGCCCTGGGCCTCGATCGACTCCAGGACGGCGGTGCGGCGCTCCTCCAGTTCGCGCAGGTAGCGCAGCCGCTCCTCCAGCGTGCGCAGTTGCGCGTCGTCGAGGGAGCCGGTGGCCTCCTTGCGGTATCGGGCGACGAACGGGACGGTCGCGCCGCCGTCGAGCAGGTCGACGGCGGCCGTCACCTGCCCGTCGCGGACGCCCAGTTCCTCGGCGATCTTCCGCTCGATCGCCCGCTGGGCCCGCCGGGACTGCTCATCGACTGGCGTGGTCACGAAGCCGGTCACCTTCTCCTTCAGTGCGTTCGCCGTACGCCCTGCATTCTGGCAGGTGCCGCGGACGGCTCCCGGCCGCACCCGGGGCGGCCGGGCGTGGCGGGTTCGCCGCCGCGGCTCCAACCGGGCTTGAGCGGTGCTCCGTTGCGCCTCCCTACGGTGGCGGGCATGGACACCTCCCCTTCCCTGGAGGCGGGGCGTGCCGCGCGGCTCGACCGTCTCGCCTCCGCCAAGTACCTGCTGTTCACGACCTTCCGGCGGGACGGCACCGGCGTGCCGACGCCGGTGTGGGTCGCCCGGGACGGCGACGCACTCGTCTTCACCACCGTCACCCGCACCGGCAAGGTCAAGCGGCTGCGCCGGCGCACCGACGTCCTGGTCGGGCCGTGCGACATCCGCGGCACCCTGCTCGGCGAGCAGGTCCCGGCCACCGCCGTGCTCGACGCCAGCCGGGCGCCCGCGTACCGCCGACTGCTGCGCCGCAAGTACGGCCCGCTGTGCGCGGTCGCGCTGGCGGCCAACGTGGTGCGGTTCGGCCGGGGCGGCACGGTCGGGGTGCGGGTGACCCTCGGCTGAGCCGTTCGACGTCAGCCGCCGAGGTGGAGCTCCCGGTTCGGCCGGCCGTCGGCGGCGAGGCCGATCGTGACGGTCCCGCCGTCGGTGGTGAGCTCGATCCGGTCCGGGCCGGACCAGCGGACGATGGTGCCGGTCGGATCGTCGTACGGGCCCTCGTCGGCGATCAGCCAGCGGCGGGTGGTCAGCCCGGTGCCCTCGTCGACGTAGTACGCCGTGGTGGAGTCGAGCGCCCAGCCCGTCTCCTCCTGCACGATCTTCCGGTCGGTGCGGCCCGGCGCCTCCTGGGTGCCCTTCACGACCGTGGAGGTCGCGAGGAAGAGCCAGAGCATCATCGTCCCGGCCGCCAGCAGCGTGACAACGGTGGCGAAGAGGATCCGGAGCCACATCCACCAGGGGACGTTGAGCACCGCGACGAACAGCGCCGGGATCGCCAGGGTCCAGAGCAGCAGCGGGTGGTCGAACCACTGCCGCAGGACGAGGTATCCGCCCGAGCGGCTGTTGTAGTGGCCGATCACGACCAGGAGCAGCAGGACGGCCAGGACGGCGAACGCGGCCCGGAACGCCCAGCGCTCGGGGCGCGTCCACTCGATCGTGCGCCTGCCCGCCGATGCGTCCGTCCGTCTGCCAGGCTGTCCGTCCGCCGGCCGTGTGGTGATCATCGCGCCAGCGTAGTGATCTGATGATCCGAATTTGTCACGGGAGTTCGATGATCCGGCTGCTGGCCGTGCGAACCGCGCTGTACGCTGCCGGGCATGTGCGCTGCCGCCAGGATGCACCTCGACGAACCGGACATCGACGCGGCCCTGGTGCGGCGGCTGCTCTCCGCCCAGTTCCCGCAGTGGGTCGGCCTGCCGATCCGCCCGGTCGCCTCCGCCGGGACGGACAACGCCATGTTCCGGCTCGGCCCGGACCTCGCCGTCCGCCTCCCGCGAGTCGGCTGGGCCGCGGACGGCGTCGGCCGCGAACAGTACTGGCTGCCGCGGCTCGCCCCGCACCTGCCACAGCCGATCCCCTCGCCGGTAGCCCTCGGCCGGCCCGCCGTCGGCTACCCGTGGGAGTGGTCGGTGGTCCGCTGGCTCGACGGCGTGAACCCGGCCGTCGGTGCGCTCGCCGCGCCACTCCGACTCGCCCGCGACCTGGCCGCGTTCATCACCGGCCTGAGATCCGCCGACCCGGCCGGCGGCCCGCCCGCGGCCCGCGGCGTCCCGCTCGCCGCCCGTGACGGCGCGACCCGCGCGGCGCTCGCCCGGCTCACGGGAACGATCGACACCGCGACCGCGACGGCCCTGTGGGACGAGGCCCTGCGCCTGCCCGACTACACCGGGCCGGCCACCTGGATGCACGGCGACCTCTCCCCCGGCAACCTCCTCCTCGCCCCCACCGGACGGCTCGGTGCGGTCATCGACTTCGGCCTGATGGGCGTCGGCGACCCGACCGTCGACGTCATCGCCGCGTGGACCGTCCTGCCCGCCCAGGCCCGCACCGCCTTCCGCACCGCCCTCGGCGCCGACGACGCCATGTGGGCCCGCGCCCGCGCCTGGGCCCTGTCCATCGCCCTCATCGCGATCCCGTACTACCGGCACACCAACCCCACCCTGACCGCGGCCGCCCGCCACGTCGTCCGCGAGGTCCTCGCCGACCGCACCGCCTGATCCGGCACCCTTTCCCGGCAGCCGTTCAGACCGGGTCAGAAACCTTCCTCGGTCAAGTCCGCTGCTAGCCTGGGTGGCATGAGCGAGAGCAACGAGGTGGGCGCGTGAGCGAGAGCAGCGAGCGAACAGTCAAGAGGTGCGCGTTTCGCGAAGCGACCGCCGAGCGCAGCGAGGTGGGCGCGTGAGCGGTCTGCGGGAGCTGAAGAAGGAACGGACGCGGCGGGCGATCTCGGAGGCGGCGATCGCGCTGTTCCTTGAGCACGGGTTCGACCGGGTGTCGGTGGCCGACGTGGCCGCGGCGGCCGAGGTGTCGAAGCCGACGCTGTTCAGCTACTTCCCGTCCAAGGAGGACCTGGTCGTCCACCGCTTCGCCGACCACCAGGACCAGGCCGCCGACGTGGTCCGCGGCCGGGCTCCGGGCGAGACGGCGATCGGCGCGCTGCACCGGGACTTCGTGGCCGGGCTGGACCGGCGCGACCCGGTCACCGGGCTCAACGACCACCCCGCCGTACTGGCGTTCAACCGGCTCGTCCGCTCCACCCCGGGCCTGGTGGCCCGCGGCGCGCAGTACCTCACGCGGGCCGAGGAGTCCCTGGCCGAGGCCCTGCGCGAGGACCCGGACGTCACCCCGCCCCGCGTGCTCTCGGCGCGGCTCCTGGCCGCCCAGCTCACCGCGACCCAGCGTGTCCTCGCCGAGCACAACCACCACCGCATCGCCGAGGACGGCCAGAGCGCCGACGAGCTCCACTTCGAGGCCGTCGGCGACGCCGACCGCGCCTTCGAACTCCTGGAGCACGGCTGGGCCCGGGCCGCCGGCCCCGGGCGCCCGACCCGCTAGCCCGCCGCCCCCGCGCCTGCTGCCGCCCCCGCCCGCATGGCCTCCGGCAGCGGGCGGGCGTGCAGCACGTCGAGGCGGGAGACGGCCCGGGTGAGCGCCACGTAGAGACGGTGCAGGCCGCGCGGTTCGGCCTCGACGATCGCGGCGGGCTCCAGGACGATCACGTGGTCGTACTCAAGTCCCTTGGCCAGCGAGGCCGGCAGCACGGTGAGCCGGGCCGCCCCGCCGACCCCGTCCGCGGTCGCCGCCGGCAGCCCGGCCGCCGCCAGCACCTCCGCCGTCCGTGCCGCCGCGGAGTCCGCCGCGATCACGGCCACCGAGCCCTCGCGGCCGAGCGCCTCGCGGACGATGCCGGCCACCTCCTCCTCCACGGACGCCACTTGACTGACCGCCACCTCTCCACCCGCCCGCAGCGAAACCGCCGGCGGCACGTCCACGCCGAGCGCACCCAGCACCCGGTTGGCGAGCTCCATCACCGCCGCCGGGACGCGGAAGCCCGTCGTCAGCGGCACCACCGCCGCCCGCGGCGTGCCGAGGTGGGCCAACTGCTCGGGCCAACTCCGCGCCGCCCCGGGCGTGGTGGACTGCGCGAGGTCGCCGAGGACGGTGAGCGAGCCGAAGCCGCTGCGGCGCGCGATCGCGCGGCACTGCATCGGCGAGAGGTCCTGCGCCTCGTCGACGACGACGTGCCCGAACCCGTCCGGCCGCTCGATCAGGCCCGCGACCTCGTCCAGCAGGAACAGGTCGTGCGCCGACCAGGCCGCGCTCCGCTCCGAACGCGGCGGGCGCGACCACCGGATCGCCGCCTGCTCGTCCGCATCCAGCAGGCCGGCCGCGGCCGCCGCCAACACCTCTGGATCGCCGAGAAGTTCGGCCACCACGAGCTCCGGGCGGACGGCCGGCCACGCGGCGTCCAGGAACTCCTTCACCGGTCGGCAGCGCCCGGTCCGCGCCTCCCACGTCCCGCTGCGGACGCCCGTGCGCCGCTCGGCCCGGTCCCGCAACGCCGCCACCACCCGGGTGCGCAGATGCTCGCGCCCGATCGCGTACGGCACGCCCTGCCCGCGCACCTCCGCGACCATCGATTCCAGTGCCTCCCTCGGGACCCGCCAGCGGTACGAGCCCTCCGTGACGACCACCGGCTCGGCGCCCACCGCCCGGACCCTGGCGTACAGGGCGCGCTCCAGGACGGCGGCCATCCGGGCGTCCTGCTTGACGGCCGCGGCGCGCGCGTCGTCCTCGCCGCGCACCGGGTGGATGGCGACCAGGTCCTCCGCGGTGCACTGGGCGACGTCGATCTCGCCGAGCGCGGGGAGGACTTCGGCGATGTAGCGCAGGAACGCCCGGTTCGGGCCGATCACCAGCAGGCCCGAGCGCCGGATCCGCTGCGGGTGGGTGTAGAGCAGGTACGCGGCGCGGTGCAGGCCGACGGCGGTCTTGCCGCTGCCGGGCGCACCCTGTACGCACACGGACTCGGCCAGCCCGCCGCGCACCAGCGCGTCCTGCTCGGGCTGGATGGTCGCGACGATGTCGCGCATCGGCCCGGTCCGGGGGCGCTCGATCTCCGCGGCCAGGATGCCGCCGGGGGCAGCGGCGGGCGGCCCGCCGAGCCGCTCGTCCTCCAGGCCGGTCAGGTCCTCCGGCGCCCCGGGGCTCGCCGGCGCCCAGCCGAACCGGCGGCGCCCGGCCAGGCCGAGCGGGTCGTGCGGGCCGGCCTGGTAGAAGACCCGGGAGACCGGGGCCCGCCAGTCGACCACCAGCGGCGGCACGGTCGGATCCTCGGAGATCCGGCGGCGGCCCACGTAGTAGCGCTGCCGCCGGTGGTCGCCGGCCTCGGGGGCGTCGCCGAAGTCGAGCCGGCCGAAGAAGGCCGGGCTGTCCGGCAGGTCGGCCATCCGCCGGGCCCGGGTGCGCAGGTAGCGGCCGAGCGCCTCGGCGCTGGCGCCGTCGCCGGACACGTCCTCGCCCGCGAGCACCTGGTACCCGGCGTCGTCCACCTGCCGTGCGAGCGCCTCCCGGCACCGGGCGACGTAGGCCCGCTCCCGCGCCAGCTCGCCGTCGATCCCCGCCGCCACGCCGCGACCTCCCGACCGTCGTTCCCGCACACTGGACCACCAGCATAGCTGAACTCGGTAAAGAATCTACTTGGGTAAGAATCGTTCCCTGGTTGCATCCCGAGGGTTGAGTGTCACGGGCGCACGGCAAGGTGGGATCGCATGCGGGACGAGAGAGCGGCCGGCCGAGGCGCCGTACCGGCTGGACCGCGCGGAGTTCGGCAGGCTGCCGGTCGCGGGCGCCGACGCGCCGCACGACCGGCACCCGACGACCACTTCCTCTACGCCCGCGCCGCCGCGGCGGCGCAGGGCGGGACGGGGCGGGCGGCGCACGAGGCCGTCACCGGCGAGGAGTGGGACCTCCCGACCCGGTACGACTACGAGTCGCACTCCAACGCCGAGGGCCGGCCGGACCTGGAGCGCCCGGTCGAGGCGTGAACCGCCGGGCCCGCCGGCCGCACCGCGCCCGGCGGTCGAGCGGCGCCAGCGGCCCCCGCGTCGCCGCTAGCGGCGACGCGGCCGTCCGCCGCCGGCACGGCTTCCACCGCGGGGCTTGCGCGGGGCGGCCTGCCGGGAAGCCGGGGCGACCGGGGCCGTGTCGGGCCAGTGGACCGGGCGGGTCAGGCCGGCGGGGAGGCGGGTGGTCGCGTCGCCGCGGGCGGCGTTGAGCTGGGCCTGGGTGAGGAAGAGGGCCTCGGTGAGGTCGGCGCCCGCCAGGTTGGCATCGCGCAGGTCGGCGCCGATCAGGTCGGCGAGCCGCAGGTCGGCCCCGCCCAGGTCGGCGGCGACCAGCAACGCCCCGCGCAGGTTCGCGCCGCGCAGGTCGGCGCCGCGCAGCCGGGCACCGAAGAGGTCGGCGCCGCGGTGCTCGCGGCGGCGCGGGACGGCGGCGCGGACGTGCTCGCTCGCCCGCAGCAACAGTTCGCTGACGCGCTGCCGGTGCGCGTTCACGTCGACGGCGAGGACCTCCCGCGGAGTGCCGCCGGCGAGCCGGTCGGTGGCCTCCAGGGCCTCCCGCAACTCGGCGTGGACGGCACGGGCGGCGTCGAAGCCGAGCGCCTCGCCGAGGTACGCCATGAGCTCGTGCAACTGCCGCACGACCGGAAAGACCTCGAACATCTCCCGCGCGCTTCCCGGCTCCTCCCGCCAGCTACGCCCGCCGTACGTGACCTGCGAGACGCGCTGGCCGGCGCCGAAGCAGTCGTAGACGGTGCAGCCCTGGAAGCCGGTGTCGCGCAGGCGCGCGTGGATCCCGCAGGTGAAGTCGGTCCGAAGATTGCGACACGGCGTGCCGGCGGCCTTGTCGACCGCGAAGTCGGCGCCCGCGGCGAACGGGAGGGCGACGCAGCAGAGCCCGAAGCAGCTGGTGCAGTCGGACCGGAGTTCGACCGGGAGGGATCCGCCGCCCGCCTCGTCGCGCTCAACGGTTCGCTCGCCGCGCTCACTCACGTCTTGTCGCCCTTCCGGCCTGGGGACACCGAATCGTTCCGGTGTGTCGAACCCGCCAAGCCTACTTCGCCCCTGGCCTCACCCCTCCCCCGCATGTAAGGTATGCAGCACCATTTCATCTATTACCAAAGAGGAGGTGGGTCGATGCAGGACCGGGACCCGGACACCACCGAACTCGTCCGCCGCTGGATCTCCGGCTGGGTCGTCTCCCGGGGCGCCGCCGAACCCGCCGCCGAGCCGTGGGGCTGGAGCATCGACGTCGGGGCCCCGACCGGCGAGGTCGCGCGACACGTGCTGCCGCGCCCCGCCGAGGACGACGTCCGCAAGATCGCCGGAGCCACGACGGCCCCGGGCACCTGGCTCAAGCTGTTCGCGGAGGACGACACCGTCCGCCCCTGGCTGGGGCCCGAGTGGCGGCTGGACGTGCCCGGCTTCCTGATGAGCCTGCCGCTCGGCGACGCCGGGCGCCCCGCGCCGCCGACGGGCTACACCGTCACCACGTGGATCCGCGGCGGCGTCGTCCGCGCGCTGGTCCGCACCTCGGCCGGCCACCTCGCCGCCCGGGGGCAGGCGGGGCTGGCGGGCCCGGTCGCCGTGCCGGACCAGATCGTCACGTCCCCCGACCACCGCCGCCGGGGCCTCGGCAGCGTCGTGATGGGCACGCTCCAGCACGCCGCCCGCGAGGCCGGCGCCGAACAGGCCGTCCTGGTCGGCACCACCGACGGCCGCGCGCTGTACTCGGCGCTCGGCTGGACGGTCCACTCCCCGATGGCGAGCCTCGTCCTGGAGCCGGAGGCGCGAGCGGGCGGCGGTCAGCGGTAGGGCAGCAGCTCCGGCCGCTTGGGCGGGCGGCCGTCACCGGAGGAGCGGCCGGTGAGGCGGCGGCCGATCCACGGGCCGAGGTGGGAGCCGATCCAGCGGGCGTCGGCGCCGAGCTTCTGGGCGCGGCCGCGCGGGGCGGCGGGCGGCAGCGGGGCGCGCCAGTCGAAGCCGGCGGGGCGGCCGAGCGCCTCCAGGACGGCAGCGGCGACCCTGCGGTGCCCCTCGGGCGAGAGGTGCAGGCGGTCCTCGGCCCAGAGCCGACGGTCGTCGAAGCAGGGCGCGGAGAAGAGGTCGACCACGGCGATGCCGTCGTCCTGGCCGAGCTCGTGCACGAAGGCCTTCATCCGCAGGATCGCGGGCAGCAGCCGGGCACCGCCGGCCATCCTGCGGCTCGGGTCGGTACTGGTGAACATGACCACGGTGGCGCCCGTGGCCCGCAGTCCGGTGGCGCAGCGGCCGAGCAGCCGCTCGACCCCGGCGATGTCGCAGCCGGGACGCAGCACGTCGTTGAAGCCGCCGGCGAGGGTGACGAGGTCGGCGCCCATCCCGGCGGCGACCGCGAGCTGTTCGTCGTGGATCTGGCCGATGAGCTTGCCACGGACGGCGAGGTTGGCGTAGCGGAAGGCGTCGGCGCCGGGCGCTTCGCCCAGTTCGTCCGCGAGCGCGGCGGCGACCCGGTCGGCCCAGCCGCGGTAGTGGCCGTCGGGCAGGAGGTCGTCGCACATGCCTTCGGTGAAGGAGTCCCCGATGGCGACGTAACTGCGGTACGTGGTGGGCACGGGCGCTCTCCGCTCTCCTCCGACTGCTCCGTGGTCCGACGATCGTACGCGCGGACCGGAGCGGCGTGATCCGCCGCCCCCGCCCCGCTCATCGCGCACCGATCGGGCGTTTGTCGCCGCCCCTCATCCTGGGCGCACGGGCGGCGGCCGGCCACGGGTGTGTCGACCGCCGTTCCCCCGTCAGCCCGCGACGACCGCACCGTCCGCGACGACCGCGCCGTCCACGACAGCCTCCACCAGGGCCTTCGGCGCCCCCGTGACCCAGTGCTCCCGCACCGCGTCCGTCGGCCGCTGCTCGCCGAGGGCCGGCAGGCCCCACTCGCCCAACGCCTCGATGACGCGCCGCAGTTCACGGCCGCGCCCGGTGAGCTCGTAGACCGTGGCACTGGCGGGCGGTTCGAGCCGGCGGCGCAGCACGAGGCCCTCGCCCTCCAGCTGCTTGAGCCGCGCGGCGAGGATGTCGGTGGAGACGCCGGGCAGGTCGGCGTGCAGGTCGGTGTAGCGGCGCGGGCCGCGGAGGAGTTCACGGACGATCAGGAGACTCCAGCGCTCCCCCACCGCGTCCAGGGCGCGGGCGACGGCGCAGTACTGGTCGTAGCTTCGGCGTGACATGTGGATCAGCATAGCCAAAAGGTTGGACTTTCCAAGTGCTTACTTGGTAGAACAAAGCTGCAGAGCGCGAACGGGGTGTGACCGTAACGGTCGGGAGGCCGCAGATGGAGTTTCGGCAGTCCAGCAAGCTGAATGACGTGTGCTACGAGATCCGCGGCCCGGTGGTCGACCAGGCCAACGCGCTGGAGGAGGCCGGGCACAGCGTCCTGCGGCTGAACACCGGCAACCCGGCGCCGTTCGGCTTCGAGGCGCCCGAGGAGATCGTCCAGGACATCATCCGCAACCTCCCGAAGGCGCACGGGTACAGCGACTCGCGCGGCATCCTGCCGGCCCGCCGCGCGGTCGTGCAGTACTACCAGCAGCGCGGGGTGGAGGGGGTCGACGTCAACGACGTCTACCTCGGCAACGGCGTCTCCGAGCTGATCCAGATGGCCGTCACGGCGCTCGTCGACGACGGCGACGAGGTGCTCGTCCCGATGCCGGACTACCCGCTGTGGACGGCCGTCGTGCGGCTGGCCGGCGGCAAGGCCGTCCACTACCTGTGCGACGAGGGCGCCGACTGGTACCCGAGCCTGGAGGACATCGCCGCCAAGATCACCGCCCGCACCAAGGCGATCGTGGTCATCAACCCCAACAACCCGACCGGCGCGGTGTACCCGAAGGAGCTCCTGGAGGGCATCCTCGACCTCGCCCGGCGCCACCAGCTGATGGTCCTGGCCGACGAGATCTACGACAAGATCCTCTACGACGACACCGAGCACCACTGCCTGGCCGCGCTCGCGGACGACGTCCTCACCCTCACGTTCAACGGCCTGTCCAAGTCCTACCGGGTGGCCGGCTTCCGCAGCGGCTGGCTGGTCGTCTCCGGGCCCAAGCAGCACGCCACGGACTACCTGGAGGGCCTGACGATGCTCTCCGGCATGCGGCTGTGCCCCAACGTGCCCGCGCAGTTCGCCGTCCAGGCCGCGCTCGGCGGCCACCAGTCCATCAACGACCTCGTGCTGCCCGGCGGCCGGCTCACCGAACAGCGGGACGTCGCGTACAAGGCGCTCAACGAGATCCCGGGCGTGAGCTGCGTCAAGCCCAAGGGCGCGCTGTACGCGTTCGCCCGGCTGGACCCGGCGGTGCACAAGATCGTCGACGACGAGCAGTTCGTGCTGGACCTGCTGCTCCGCGAGAAGATCCACGTCGTCCAGGGCACCGGCTTCAACTGGCCCCGCCCGGACCACTTCCGCTTCGTCACCCTCCCCCGGGCCGACGACCTGGAGACGGCGATCAACCGCATCGGGCGCTTCCTCGCGACGTACCGGCAGGTCTGAGCCCCTAGGCTCGACGCATGACCGTCCTGCGCTCCGTCGCCCTGTTCGCCCTCGCCGCGCTCGCCGAGATCGGCGGCTGCTGGCTCGTGTGGCAGAGCGTGCGCGAGCAACGGCCGTGGTGGCTGGCGGGCGTGGGCGTCGTGGCGCTCGGCGCGTACGGGTTCGTCGCCGCGCTCCAGCCGGACGGCACCTTCGGCCGCGTCCTGGCCGCGTACGGCGGGGTGTTCGTGGCCGGCTCCCTGCTGTGGGGCGTGGCCGTGGACGGCTTCCGGCCGACCCGCCACGACGTGATCGGCGCACTGGTCTGCCTGGCCGGGGTCGGCGTGATCATGTACGGGCCCCGGCGCTGAGGAACCGCTCCCGGAGGGGAGCGTCTCCTCGGCGCCGGGGCCCTGTGCCGCCGCCGGGGCCTACCAGCCCCAGCCGCCGCCCTCGCCGTCGTCGTCCGCGCCGGAGTCCCAGCCCTCGCCGACGGCCCGCAGGATCGTGAAGTCGTCGATCTGCGCGCCCGTCTCGGACAGCGCGGTGACCCTCATCGACGACTTGTGGCCCAGCCGGGCCGGGGTCACGTCGACCTTGATGAAGGAGTAGTTGGTGAACCGGACCCGGGACCACTCGACGGTCTCGGTCACCTTCGCGCCGCCCTTGGCGAAGTAGTACGACTGGACGGCGTCGACGCGGTTCTCGTGCCCCTCGTAGGTGTCCGGGACGCCGAACTTGTACAGGCTGCGGCCCGCCGCGCCCGCCGTCACGTACACCACGCCGTCCTTGGCCGGCTCGACGGTGGCGCCGCTCGGCACCTGCTTCGAGACCTTGTTGCCGAGGATCGCGTCGGTGCGCTCGTACACGTGGTTGTGACCGTTGATGACCAGGTCCACCCGGTACTTCTCGAACAGCGGCACCCAGGCCTCGCGGACGCCGCCCTCGGAGGCGTGCGCGGTGGTGGTGGAGAAGGCGCAGTGGTGGAAGAAGACCACGATGAAGTCGACGGTCTCGTCGCTGCGCAGGTCCTTGAGGGTGCGGGCCAGCCACGTGGTCTGCCTGCCGGCCGAGATGCCCAGGTTGACCGGGATCTCGTAGGAGACGTCGTTGGCGTCCAGCGAGATGACGCCGACGTTCTTGTAGCGGAAGCTGTAGACGCCCGGGACGACGCGCGGGTCCGGCCCGTTGTCCGGCAGGTAGAAGCGGGCGTTGTCGCCGCCGTAGCCGTTGGGCGAGTACCAGGCCTCCATGTCGTGGTTGCCGTACGACACCATCCACGGCACCTTGGCGGCAACGGTCTCGGTCTGGGCCAGGAAGGCGTCCCAGGTCTTCGCGTCGTACGCGTCCTTGTCCGCGTCCCGGCCGGAGCCCTTCGGGTCCGCGTAGCAGATGTCGCCGGCGTGCAGGTGGAAGGCCGGGTTCTGGGCCAGGATGACGTGGTCGTTGCCCTCGGCGTGCTTGCTGACGCCCTGGTCGCCGAACGCGGTGAAGGTGAACGGCTCGTACACCTTGCCCCAGCGATGGTCGCGGGAGGGCGCGGTGCGGAAGGTGTTCAGCGTGGAGATCTGCTGCTGCGAGGCCGGGTCGAAGCCCTGGTGGCCCACGCCGTAGTAGTACGTGGTGTCCGGCTCCAGGTCCTCCAGCGCCACGTGGAGGTAGTACTGGTCCACCGCCTGACTGCCGGGGATCAGGGCGGGGGTGTGCAGCGCCCGCACCTCGGCCTGGACCTTGTGGCCGAGGTCCCACGGGTGCTTGCCGAAGCGCAGGAACGGCTTCTTGACCGGCACCGGCACCTGCCACGAGATGCGGAACTGGGTGTCCGGCTCGGCGCCGAACTGGAGGTGACGCCCGGTCGGCGCGACCACCGCACCGTCGATCCCGTCCGTCGTGCCGCCCGTCAGCAGCTGCGGGGTGGCCGGCGCCGCGAACGCGGTACCGCCGCCCAGGGCACCGCCCACCGCGACCGCGCCGACCGTGACGGCACCGGCGCGCAGCATCCGGCGACGGGAGAATCGGGCCCGCAGGTACTCGTGCTGCTCGGCCATGCTCATGCGTTCGGCGAGCTCGGCCGGCACGCCCATGTGAGGGATATCCATGCGCCGGACTCTTCCAGCGGCGGGTTGCCCGCGCGCGGACGCGCGGTGAACGGGCCACCGACCGGATACCACACGGACGCCAACAGCAGGTCAAGGCCAGGCAAAGGCGACGTGCTCGCGCCGGATCACGACCCGCCGTCCGCACGGGGCGTGACCCCGCGTCCGGCCTCAGCCGGACGGCTCGTCCCAGCTCGTGGCGGCGCGGTTGCCCGTGCCGTCGCAGGTGCGGCAGACCTCGTCGCGGTAGGCGTGCTTGGCACCGGTCGCGTCCACCCGGTAGCGGACGTACACCCCGGTGCCGTCGCACAGGAAGCAGTTGCCGCCCCCGCCGCCGACCTCCGTCGTCCCGGTGCCCTGGCAGGTGCGGCAGCTGAGACCGGCGGTGCGGCCGGTGCCCGCGCAGATGCGGCAGACCGTGGTCATCGTCTTCCTCCCTGGGCGGATCCGCTCGGAGCCACCGGTCATGCTAGTCGGGCCAGTTGACCCCATGTGAGACTTGAGTGCGCACGACCGGGGCGGCTGCGTCACGACGCGGGAGTCACTCCGGCAGTCCCTCGCGGATCCGGCGCGAGACCGCGACCTCCTGCAGGTCGAGCAGGCCGGGCGGATCGGCCAGGCCGGGGCCGCCCGCGTGCACCCACGCGGCGATCTCGTCGATCATGTCGTCGGCCAGCACCCAGCCGAGCCAGACCGGCCGGCCCCCGGCCGCGCGCCCCTCGCCGGACGGGCCGACCACGACCACGTTCGAATGCGTGCAGGCGTCCAGGCACTTGACCGCCCGCACCCGGCCCGCCGACCCGACCGCCGCCCGCAGCCGCTCGTACTGCCCCGCGTGGTCCACGCCCGGGTGCTTCTGCTCGGTGCCGCAGCAGCACCCGCGGCAGACCGTGACGGTCACCGGGGAGGCGGCGGCCCGCGGGCGGTCGCGGTCTCGGCGGCTCATGGGTTCGGCTTCTCCTCTGGTCGGCGGCCCGTTCGGCCTCCGCAGCGTACCCGCACGGTTCCGGCCCACCGGCGGGTGCCGTCCGCCGTCGGGCGGTCCGTAGGATGCCCCCCATGGGACATGCGACCGCCGACAGCGCCGTACCGCGGATGCGCCTGGACGCGTCCAACGCGGCCAAGGTGGCCACCACCCTCCAGGCCCTGGCCACCCCGTCCCGCCTGCTGATCCTCGGCCGGCTGCGCGAGGGCCCGATGGCCGCCACCGAACTCGCCGAGGCCGTCGGCCTGGAACAGTCCGCGTGCTCGCACCAGCTGCGGCTGCTGCGCAACCTCGGCCTGGTCGTCGGCGAGCGCCGCGGCCGCTCCGTCGTCTACTCGCTGCACGACGACCACGTGGCCGCGCTGCTGGACCAGGCCGTCTACCACGTCGACCACCTGCGCCTGGGGCTCGCCGACCGGTGACGGCGAAACGGCGCCTCCGGGTGTGGACCGCGGCCGGGGCGGCGGGGCTGCTGGCGGCGGCCCTCGGCCTGGCGGTGCTCCTCACCGGTTACTCGCTGAACACCCTCGACGACGACACCCTCCTCACCGACCGGGTCCGGGCCTCGGAGGTGCAGCGCGGCGAGCTCCACCTCCTGGGCACCCCGCCGGCGACGGACCACGTCCTGCTCGAACGGGTCATGGCCCTCGGCGGGGACCGGATCACCTGCCGGGCCGGGCACGTCACGCTCAACGGGCGCCCGGTGTCGGGCACGTGCTCGCGCGAGGTCGACGTCGACGTCCCCTCCGGGAAGGCCCTCGTCGAGGACCGGCAGGGCACCGCGACCGTGGACCTGGCCCAGCTCGGCGACCGGGTGGTCTGGCACACCGGAAAGGCCCCCGAAACCCCGCCGCTGCCGGGCAAGTTGACGGGAGCATTGATCTGGATCGGCATCGGAGCGGCCGCCGCGGTCCTCGCCGCCGTCGAGCTCGCCCGACGGAAGCCCGCGCCGGCCAGGGTCTGACGCGACTGCGCCGCCACTGCCGGAGCACTTCCACCCCGTCGCCTCCGCCGCCACCGCCGGAGCACTCCTACGCCGTCGCCTCGGCCGCCGCGCGGCCTGCCGCGCGACCCGAGAACAGGCAGCCGCCGAGGAACGTCCCCTCCAGCGAGCGGTAGCCGTGCACGCCCCCGCCGCCGAAGCCCGCCGCCTCGCCCGCCGCGTACAGGCCCGGGAGCACCTCGCCGTCCGGCCGCAGGACGCGTGCGGCGAGGTCGGTCTCCAGGCCGCCGAGGGACTTGCGCGTCAGGACGGTGAGGCGCACGGCGATCAGCGGGGCCGCGGACGGGTCGAGGATGCGGTGCGGGGCGGCGGTGCGCACCAGGCGGTCGCCGAGGTAGCGGCGGGCGCCGTGGATCGCCGTGACCTGGAGGTCCTTGGCGAAGGGGTTGGCCAGCTGCCGGTCGCGGTCCTCGACGGTGCGGCGCAGCTCGTCCGGGTCGATCAGCGGCCGCCGGGTCCTGGCGTTCATGCCGCGGGCGAGGTCGGGGAGGTTGCCGGCGACGACGAAGTCGGGCCCGTGCCGCAGGTGGCCCTTGACCGGGCCGGGGGCGCCGGGCAGGGCGCGGCCGAGCACGCCGCGCACCGACCGCCCGGTCAGGTCCGGGTTCTGTTCGGAGCCGGAGAGGGTGAACTCCTTCTCGATGATGCGCTGGTTGAGGACGAACCAGGTGTGCTCGTGCCCGGTCGTCATGATGTGTTCGAGCGTCCCGAGGGTGTCGAAGCCGGGGAACAGCGGCACGGGCAGCCGGCGGCCGGTCGCGTCGAGCCAGAGCGAGGACGGGCCGGGCAGGATGCGGATGCCGTGCCGGGCCCAGATGGGGTCCCAGTTCTCGATGCCCTCGGTGTAGTGCCACATCCGGTCGCCGTTGATCAGGCTGGCCCCGGCGGCGCCGGCGATGCCGAGCATCAGGCCGTCGACGTGCGCGGGCACGCCGGAGAGCAGCCGCGCGGGCGGGGTTCCGAGCCGGGCGGGCCAGGCCTTGCGGACGAGTTCGTGGTTGCCGCCGATGCCGCCGGAGGTCACGATCACGGCCTGGGCGCGCAGTTCGAACCGTCCGGCGACGTCCCGCGAGCTGGCCTCGCCGCGGGCGGCCGCGCTGGGCTCCAGCACCTCCCCGGTGACGGTGTCGGTGACGCCGGCGGTGGCCGCGAGCCCGGTGACGCGGTGGCGGAACCTCAGGTCGACGAGCCCGCGGGCGGCCGCGGCGCGCACCCTGCGGACGAAGGGTTCGAGCAGCCCCGGCCCGGTGCCCCAGGTGATGTGGAAGCGGGGCACCGAGTTGCCCGGCCCGTCGGCGAGGTAGCCGCCGCGCTCGGCCCAGCCCACCACGGGGAAGAACCGCACGCCCATCCCGTGCAGCCAGGCCCGCTTCTCGCCGGCCGCGAAGTCGACGTAGGCCTCGGCCCAGCGGCGCGGCCAGGCGTCCTCGGGCCGGTCGAAGCCCGCCGTGCCGAACCAGTCCTGCACCGCGAGGGCGTGCGAGTCGCGGATCCGCATCCGGCGCTGCTCGGGGGAGTCGACCAGGAAGAGGCCGCCGAAGGACCAGTGCGCCTGGCCGCCGAAGGAGGCCGCGGGCTCCTGGTCGAGCAGGATCACCTTCCGTCCGGCGTCGGTGAGTTCGGCGGTGGCGGTGAGACCGGCGAGTCCCGCTCCGATGACGATGACGTCGGCGTCCAGGGCCATTGCGCAGTCCTCCGTCGCGGGGGTGCGGACGACGCGGGGGGACGGGCGCCGTCGCTGTGCGCCCGATACTGCGGCCTGCGGTGACGTCCGGTCAACCGGCGGCGGCCGCAGGTGACAAACAGTCGCACCAATTCCGCTCCGGAGCGTTTCGGAAATACCTTCGATACACAGCGGAGCGTAATTCGAAATGACCTGCCGCCCCATCTGACGCATTTTCGAGAAATTCCCCGCCGAGGATGGACGGGCACGAAACCTGGCAGTAACTTACCTGTGAGTAGCTGTGGCGCCCGGCTGGCACGACCCCCACCTCGTCGTTTCTCTCCCCCAGGAGGAACCGTGCTCCGCCTTGCCCGGAAACAGCCCCGCCGCCCGCGCGTGCGCCGCGTCCGCAATTCCGCGCTCGCCGCCGTCGCCCTCGGCGCCGCGCTCGCGCTCACCTCGACGACCGCCCAGGCGGCCACCCCCGCCCCGAAGCACTACGTGGCGCTCGGCGACTCCTACGCCGCCGGCGCGGGCGTCCCCGGCCAGTCCGCCGGCCTGTGCCTGCGCTCCGACCACAACTACGGACACCTGGTCGCCGCCGCCCTCCACGCGGGCGCCTACACCGACGTCACCTGCGCCGCCGCCAAGGTCAAGAACGTCACCGAGTCCCAGTACGACCTGTTCCTGAAGGTCAACGACCCGCAGCTGGACGCCGTGACCCCCGACGCCGACCTCGTCACCCTCGGCATCGGCGGCAACGACCTCGGCACCAGCGACATCGGCATCGGCGACGTCATCGCCACCTGCATCGCCGGCGCCGTCGTCAACCCGCTCGGCACGCCCTGCCAGGACGTCTACAACCACGGGCACTGGGACTGGAGCAGCTGGAGCTGGCAGTACGGCGAGGACGACCTCGCCGACCGCATCGACGCGGCCCGGCCCCGGCTCGCCGACGCGATCGCCGCGATCCACGCCAAGGCCCCCAAGGCCAAGGTCCTGCTGGTCGGCTACCCGTCCGTGCTGCCGGCCGACGGCTCGTCCTGCGTGCTGCGCCAGCCCATCGCGCCGCGCGACATCCCGTACCTGTACCGGACGCTGAGCAGCCTCAACGCCATGCTCAAGGCCACCGCCGCGACCAGCGGCGCGGTCTACGTCGACACCCGGACGCCGACCGCCGGGCACGACGCCTGCTCGGACGACCGCTGGGTCGAGGGCGCGCTGCCCGGCTCGCCCGCCGTGCCGTTCCACCCGAACGCGACGGGCGAGAAGGCGATGGCCGACGCGGTGCTGGCCGCGCTGCGCTGACCCCGGAACGCCGAAGGGGCGGCGGACCGCACTCCGGTCCGCCGTCCCTTCGTCGCGCTCCGGGGACTACTCCGCCTCGGTGCCGGCCGAGACCAGGCCCGCCGACCACTTCTCCTCGACCTTGCCGAATTTCCAGAACAGGATCGCCCCCGCCCAGGTGACCACGAACAGGCCGACGATCGCGTAGCCGACGAAGTTCAGGTCCAGGGAGCCGATCCAGCCGATCGGGCCGCCGGTGATGTCCAGCTTCTCGCCGAGCAGGCCGATCAGCTCGACCAGGCCGATCACCAGCGCGACCAGGACCGACAGGCCGGTGACGGTCAGGTTGTAGTAGATCTTGCGGACCGGGCGGGAGAACGCCCACTCGTAGGCGAAGTTCATGAACGAACCGTCGATCGTGTCCAGCAGGCTCATCCCGGCCGCGAACAGGATCGGCAGCGTCAGCAGCGCGTACCAGGGCAGCGAGAAGGCCGCCGCGCCGCCCGCCAGCACCAGCAGCGAGACCTCGGTCGCGGTGTCGAAGCCGAGCCCGAACAGCAGACCCACCGGGTACATGTGCCAGGGCTTGGTGACCGCCCGGGTGACCCGGCCGAGGATGCGGTTCATCAGCCCGCGCTTCTCCAGCTGGCGCTCCAGCTCCTCCTCGTCGTACTCGCCGACGCGCATCTTGCGGAACACCTTGAGGATGCCGTTGAAGGCACCCAGGTTGATCAGGCCGAGCAGCAGCAGGAAGGTCCCCGAGACGGTGGTGCCGATCAGGCCCGTCATCCTGTGCAGCGTCGAGTCGTCCGCCTCGACCTGGTCCGCGAGCGAGCGGATGCCGAAGGCCAGCAGGGCGCAGAGGCCGAAGACGATCGAGGAGTGGCCGAGCGAGAACCAGAAGCCGACCGACAGCGGCCGCTTGCCCTGGCCCATGAGCTTGCGGGTGGTGTTGTCGATCGCCGCGATGTGGTCCGCGTCGAAGGCGTGCCGCATGCCGAGGGTGTAGGCGGTGAGGCCCATGCCGGCCCCGAAGACCTGGCCGCCGACGTCGTAGTGCTCGGGCGCGACCAGCGCCAGCAGCGTGAACCAGCCGATCACGTGCAGCGCGAGGATGAAGCCGCCCATGCCGGCCAGGCGGATCCACTCCTCACGGGTGAGCCGGTGCCACCATCTGACGGACGGGGCTGCGACGGGGCTGGCCATTGCTGTGATCCTTTCGGGGGAATGGAGTGCGGGGACATCCTTCCCTCGACGGGGAGGCAGTTGCAACCCATTCGCAAGTACTGAAGCACTGCGGACACAAACACGGGCCGGTGGGCCCCGAACACGCCGGGTGAAGGTGGTGCAAGTCCGGGCCTTCACCACTGCGCCCGATTCATCAGGAAATCGGCCCACTCCTCCCCTAGGGTCGGAATGCCGGCACGCACACCCCCGTCGGCGTTCACCGGCCCGGGACCCGATGGGAGCGGCAATGCCGTCGTACCCCTTCCACACCACCCGCGAGGACGTCCGCATCCCCCTGCCCGACGGCACCGAGCTGTCCGCCCGCGTGTGGCGGCCGGTCAGCGACGAACCCGTCCCCGCCCTCCTGGAGTACTCCACCGGACGGCTCACCGACTGGTCCGCCGCCGACGACGCCCGCCGCCACCCCTGGTACGCCGGCCACGGCTACGCCGCCGTGCGGGTCGACGCCCGCGGCCACGGCAACTCCGGCGGCCTGCCCGTCACCCCCGGCGACGACCGGGACCTCGCCGACGGCACCGCCGTGATCGCCTGGCTCGCCGCCCGCCACTGGTGCAGCGGCCGGGTCGGGCTGCTCGGCGTCGGCGCGGCGGGCACCACGGCCCTGCAGCTCGCCGCGCGCTCCCCCGGGACCGTCCGCGCCGTCGTCACCGCCTGCCCCGAGGGCGGCCACCGACTCGGCGGCGCCGTCCTCGCCGCCGACCTCCACGCCCGGCTCACCGCCCTCGTCGCCTCCGCCGCCCGGCCGCCGGACCCCCGCCACGTCGGCGACGCCTGGCGCCCGCAGTGGCTGGCCCGGCTCGAATCCCTGGAACCGCCCGCCGAACGCTGGCTCGCCGCCGGGGAGACGTCCGTCCCGGTCTCCGCCCCCGCGCTCGCGATCGCCGGCTGGGGCGACCCGTCCTGCTCGTTCGTCCTGCGCCTGCTCGCCACCTCCCCCGAGGCCCGCGCCCTGGTCGGCCCCTGGCCGCACGGCCTGCCCGAGGACACCCTCCCCGAGACCCTCCGCTGGTGGGACCACTGGCTGCGCGACATCGACACCGGCGTCCGCAGGGAACCCGCCCTGCGCAGCCTGCTCGGCACCCGGTGGGTCGGCGACGAGGTCTGGCCCTCCCCCGACGTCCGCGAGATCCACTACGGCCTCGACAGTCAGCTCCAGACCGCCGGCACCACCTCCGACGACCGCTACGTCCACGTCCACTCGCCCCAGCACACCGGCCTCAACGCGGGCGCCTACGTCCCGCTCGGCCGGCCCGCCGACCGGGCACCGGACCAGCGCGAGGAGGACGGGCGCTCGGTCTGCTTCGACTCCCGGCCACAGCCCGAGCCCGTCGAGATCCTCGGCATCCCGTCCGTCCGGCTGCGACTGCGCGAGGACGGGCGGCCGGCGCTGGTCGTCGCGCGGCTGTGCGCGGTCGGGCCGGACGGCACGTCGGAGCTGATCACCCGGGGCGTACTGGTGACCTCGGGCACGGCCGACGTCACCGTCGAACTGGCCGCCTGCGCGTTCGCCCTCCCGGCCGGGCACCGACTGCGGCTCGCGCTCTCGTCCGCGTACTGGCCGTGGGTGTGGCCCGCCCCCGATGGCGCCGGGTACGCCGTCGACCCGTCGCACAGCACCCTCACCCTGCCCGTCCGCCACCTCGCCGCCGACGTGGGCGCGACACCCGTCGTCCTGGAGTCCCCGGTGCTGCCCGACCCGCTCCCCGTCCACCTCACCGAGCCGCTCACCGCCCGCCCCGAACGCGTCACCGTCCACGACCTCGGCCGCCACGAGTGGCGCACCGAACTCTCCCCCGCCGCCGACGGCACCCGCACCCAGCCCGACGGCCTCGTCCGCGACGAGCACACGGTGACCGCCTACCGCGTCCTCACCGACGCCCCCCTCAGCGCCCAGGCCCGCACCGACCACACCACCCGCCTGGAACGCCCCGACCTCGGCTGGGACGTCACCCTCCAGACCCGCGCCCAACTCCGCTGCGATGCAACCCACTTCATCAGCATCGTCCAGCTCCGCGCCCTGGAGGCCGGCTCGGTCGTCTTCACGAGGGAGTGGCAGCACCGCGTGCCGCGAGAGACCCCTCAAAGCTAGCCTTATACATTTGCGCCAACTTAGCCCTTGTCTTTATATTTGGCGCCATGAAGACCCTCGGCCTGATCGGCGGCATGAGCTGGGAATCCACCGCCGAGTACTACCGCCTCCTCAACGAACTCACCCGGCAGCGGCTCGGCGGCCTCCACTCGGCGCGACTCGTGCTCTACTCCGTCGACTTCGCCACCGTCGAACGCCTCCAGGCCGAGGGCCGCTGGACCGAGGCCGGCGAACTCCTCGCCGACGCCGCACGCTCCCTGGAGGCGGCCGGTGCCGACCTCCTGCTGATCTGCACCAACACCATGCACAAGGTCGCCGACCAGGTCGCGGCCGCCGTCGACATCCCCCTCCTCCACCTCGCCGACGCCACCGCGAACGCCGTCCGCACCGCCGGCCTGCGCCGGGTCGGGCTGCTGGGCACGGCGTTCACGATGGAACAGGACTTCTACCGCGGCCGGCTCGCATCGAGCGGCGACCTGGACGTCCTCGTCCCGGCCCCGGAGGGCCGCGCCCTCGTGCACCGGGTCATCTACGAGGAGTTGTGCGTCGGCGTCGTCCGCGAGGAGTCGCGCGCCGCGTACCGCCGGGTGATCTCCGACCTGGTCGCGGCGGGCGCCGAGGGCATCATCCTCGGCTGCACCGAGATCGAACTCCTCGTCCACGCCGAGGACAGCCCCGTCCCCGTCTTCCCCACCGCCCGCCTCCACGCCGAAGCGGCGATCGCGGCGGCCCTGACGTAATTCGGCACCCCACCCGATGGAATGATGGTCTGTCAGATGTCGAAGACAGCCTTCGCCCGTGCAGGTGAAGCACACCAAGGCCAATCGCAACACCGGCCCCAGCCCCCTGCGCGAACTGGTCGCGACACTCCGCGAATTCCACAACGCCGATATCGCCCTCGCCATCACCGATGGTGGATTCACCAAAGCCGCGGCGGACGAGGCCCCGGCCATGCGCGTACGCCTGGTCGACAAGAACCGGCTCGAACGGTGGGCCGAGCGCGGCGAGTCGCCGATCGACGTCCTCAGCCGTTGAGCCGGCGGCCTGGAGTCGGGCGGCAAGGGGCGTCACGAAGATCCGGACCTGGCCGAGCGGGTCGCGGAGCACCGAGCGGGAACGCCAGAATGGGGACGGTGGAAGCCCCCTCTCCCAAGTCGTACTGGAACACCAACGTGGCCCGCCACCCGGGCATCCTCCGCGCCGTTCCCATCCCGTGCCGGACGGCGCTGGACGTCGGCTGCGGGGACGGGCTGCTGGCCGTGAAGCTCGCCGAGCGGGCGCACAGGGTCGTCGGTGTCGACAAGTCGCCCGAGATGATCGCCGCCGCCCGCGCGCGGGCGGGCCTCGAATTCCTCACCGGGGACTTCCTGGACATCGAACTCCCCTGCTCCGAGTACGACTTCATCTGCTCGGTGACGACGATCCACCACATGGACTTCGAGGCAGCGCTCATGCGCATGCGCGAACTACTGCGCCCTGGCGGCGTCCTGGTGGTCGTCGGCCTGGCGAGGGAGGAGAGCGTGGCGGACTGGGCGCTGCTCATCGCGGCCGCGCCACTGGTCCGGGCAGTGAAACGCCTGCGCCGCGCGAGCGCCCCGGAGGGCATGCCGGTGGCGGATCCGCCCTTGAGCTACGCCCAGGTACGGTCCGCGGCACGGCGACTGCTCCCCGGAGTGCACTACCGGCGGCACGTATTGCGCCGGTACTCGCTCACGTGGACCAAGCCCGCCGCCCCGCAGCCGGCCATGACGGGCGGCGGCGGTAGGCCCAGGTGACGGCGGCGAGCAGTGGGCCCCACGCGATGAGCGGCGCGTAGCAGGCGACGAGCGCTCCCAGGGCGATGCCGTGCGGCAGCTGCACGGTGTCCGGCCCGCCGAGGGTCGGACCGGAGCGGAGGTGGGGAACGACGGCGTTGAGGGGGTAGTAGACGCAAGCCGCCATCACCAGGGCCGCGCCCGTCGCGGCCGTCACCACCGCGAACCGCGCCGGGACGTTCCTGCCGCCGAGCAACGGCACCCAGCGCGGCAGCACCGGAAGTCGGCTGGGCCGACCTCCTGTGCGGGCGGTGCCGCCCGGCGGGACGGTCAGGGCGTTGGTGCGTGGCGGTGGGCGGGATCGGGGGGCTCGTCGGCGGGGTGGTGGGGCATCCGCAGGACGGCGAGTGCCCCGATTGCGACGACGAAGATGGCGAGCAGCAGGGCGAACCCCAGGAGAATTCGGGCGGTGCCGGGGTGGTTCAGGGCTCCCACGGGCCGTCGGCCCTCTCGTGGTCGAGGAGGAGGCTGAGCAGGTTGAGGACCGTGCTCGTGGGGGCGTTGCCGAAGCGGACGAGGACGCGGCCGTCCACCACGCCGTCGGTCGTGGCGGAGGGCCAGATGAGGCCGAACTTGCGGCCCCGCTCGCAGACTTCGGCCAGGAGCGCCGCGACCTGGGGTTCGGAGTAGCCGCGGGTGCGGGGGTCGGCCGGCGCGATGGGGTGCCGGCGGCCGGGGGTGTCGTTCATGCGGCGGAGTCCAGTTCGAACCAGACGGACTTGCCGGACGAGCGGGCGTCCGTGCCGAAGCGGGTGGTGAGGTGGCGGACGAGCTGGAGGCCCCGGCCGCTCATCTCGTAGGGGTCGGCACTGTTGCGCGGGATGGGCGGCAGCGGGCTGCCGTCGCTCACGGAGACGCGGAGGAGGCGGTCGAGGACGACGACCACGACGACGGGCGCCGGGCTGCCGCCGTGGCGCCAGGCGTTGATGAAGAGTTCGTAGAGCGCCAGTTCGGCGTCCGCGACGCTGTCGGGCTTCCACCCGGCGCGCACCATCGCCTCGCGCAACTCCTCACGCGCGGCGGTCCAGTCTGGGGGGAGTCCAAGGGGGAACACGAAGCGACCTCCGTGGGGCGAAATGGATCACTCGAACCGCATGCCCGCACATGCCTTTTGGGCAACGGCAAGATCACGGAATCGACTGCTTACTCAGAGCATTCGACCCGCTACGCTCAGCATGGCTCCCATGTGGCGCCTGGCGCAAGTCATTCTCTGCATCTTGCATTTATGCATTTCGAACCCGGATTCGGCTGCCTAGACTGCCAGTTGCTGGTAGCGCGCCCACCCGTCTCGCGGGCAGACTGGTCAATCGACAGTTCAGGAGGGGTCCACATGGCGGTCTCGACCGTTCGCCGACGGCGACTCGGCGGCGTGCTGCGGAAACTGCGCGAAGAGCGGAAGCTCACCGCCGAGACGGTCGCCGAAGCCACGGGCATGAGCCAACCCAAGCTCACTCGCATCGAGACGGCCCACACCGCCGCCAAGATCGAGGACGTCATCAAGCTCCTCGACTACTACGAGTGCGAGGACGAGGACTTCCGCGCCGGCCTGATCGCCATCACCAAGGACGGGAGCAAGCGTGGCTGGTGGCTGAGCTACCGCGATGTCATCAATGCGACCGCCAACGACCTGATCCTCCTGGAAGCCGACGCGTCCACCTACAAGACCTACGAGCCGGCCTTCATCCCCGGGTTGCTCCAGACGCCCGAATACGCCCGGATCGTCATCGACCGGCTCCGGATCCGATCAGGTGGGACCGTCGAGGACCTCGTCCAGGTCCGGATGGCGCGTCAATCCATCCTCACGCGCCCGGACCCGGTGCAGCTCTGGGCCGTCATCCACGAGGCCGCGCTCTGCTCGAACGCGAATCGCCCGGACATCATGGTGCCGCAGCTGGAGCGGCTGTTGACTTTCAGTCGCCTGTCCAACGTCAACATCCAGGTCATGCCGATCGGCGCAGCAGTCCACCCCGGAATGAGCGGGGCGTTCGCGCTCATGGGGTTCCCGCAGCGGCACGACCTGGACGTCGTCCTGGCCGAAGGTCTTCTCAGCAGCCTATGGGTCGAAGACCCCGCCGATGTGGAGCTCTATCGGGCCAAGTTCCAGGAGATCACGGCGGAGGCGTTGTCCGTCGACTCCTCGCTCGATTTCATCACCGCACAGAGAGACAAAATCAAGTGACTCGTGTCCGTCCCGAGGTGACCTTCAGGAAATCCAGCTACAGCGGAGGAGACGACAACTGCGTCGAGGTGGGTGTTGCGGGCGGGCCGGTCGTCCTCATCCGAGACTCGAAGGATCCCTCGGGACTGGCGCTGGTCTTCGGCCGGGAGGCGCACTCCGCTTTCATCGACGCTGTCGCCGCTGGGGAGTTCGACTTCGGGCTGCTCTGACCCGCCGGGAGCGCCCGGCAGGCTGGGCCTGCCGGGGCTCTCCCCCCGACTCCGAGATTATCCAAACTCCCTTGTCCTACACGGAAGTTGAGCGAAGCTTGAGCTTCGCTTCCGCAATCCAGCGCAGGACGCCGCGCGACTCGGTCTCGGTCGCCAGGTGCTCCGCCTCGGCCAGCGTCGCGGCGGCGTCGCCCTCCCGGCCCTCCTGGGCGGCGAGGTAGGCCAGGCCCACCAGGTTCGCCGCCACGCCCTGGCGGAAGTCCAGCTTGCGGCGCAGGGCGGTGGACTCCTCCAGGTGTGCGCGGGCTTCCGCCAGTCGGCCGGCCATGTGGGCCAGGATTCCCAGGTGGCGCAGGGCGTAGGACCGGATGAGGTCGTCGTCGGCTTCCTCCGCCAGTTCCAGCGCCCGCTCGAAGAACGGGCGCGCAGCCTCGGCGTCCCCGCGCACCACCTGCTGGTACGTGCCGATCCAGAACTGGGCGTCGGCGCGGCCGCGCACGTTCCCCAACGCCTCGTAGAGCTCGCCCGCGCGCGAGAAGAGCGCCAACTCCTCTTCCTCCACCGCCCCTTCCGCGAGGAAGCGCGCATGGAGGTTCCGGCCGCGGGCCATCGCGAGGTCCGCCTCCACCGCGTCGAGACAGCCGTCGGCGGAGGCGATGGCGTCGGTGTCGCCGCCGAAGACAGCACGATCGTAGAGCCGCGCGGCTTGGTTCAAACGTCCGTCCGAGATCATGAGTCGATCGTCCCAGACGAGGGCCGCTCCGGTACCTCGATGATGAGAAGCGTCCCGCGACTGCCCCGGCGCACCGCGTGAACCGCTCCGGCCGGCACCCGGCACAGCTCGCCCTCCGCAACGGTGAACTCCGTTTCTTCCAGCAGCAGTTCCAGCCGCCCTTCCACGACGACCAGCGCCTCCGCCGTGGCGTGGACCTCGGGCGGCAGTGACCGGCCGTCCATCCGCAGCACCTTCACCGCCGCCGTCCCGATCTCGGCGAGGACCGCCGACTCCCAGGCCTTCGGCAAGGACGAAGCGGTGTGGACCAGGTTCATGGCATGCCTCCCGGCGGCACGCCCGGCCGTGGAGGCAGGCGTCCGCGCTGTCGCGTTCGGTGGATGTCCAGGACGCTACGCGAGCTGCGCCGGGAATTGGTCGACCGTTCGGTAAAACCTGCGAGTAGGCTCCCGGCATGACGGACGAGGTCGGCGCGCGGGCGCTCTACGAGGCACTGCTGGACTACGAGGGCGCGAACCAGTACAAGGAGGTCGTCACCCCTTGGCTCGACCGGGCCCTGCCGGCCGGTTACCGCGAGGAGCTCGCCACCGCAGCCCGCCACCAGCCCTGGTGGGAGGATCCGGACGGGAGCGAACTCAACTGGGAGCTCTACGCGTTGAGCCGCGTGAGCGACTACCTCCTGCTGGACGACGCCCAGACGTGGCAGGAGTACCTCGGCTTCTTCGCCGCGCTCGGCATGACCCCCATCGAGGACGACGGCGCCTTCGACCCCTTCCACCACGAGATCGTCGAGGTCGACCAGGCCGAGGACCGCGACGCGCCCATCGAGGTGCTCGGCCTGCGCTGGCCCGGGCTGATGCTCGGCGAGCTGCTGTTCAGCCGCGCCGGCGTACGGGTCCGGGCCGGGGCGGCGCACGCGGAGCGCGGGGTCGCCGACGCCTGGCCGATCTACTGGACCTTCCGCCGGCGCCACCGCCCGACCGTCGACCTCTCGCAGGGCTGGGGCAGCAACTCCCAGTGGCGCACCGAGCTGCGCCTCGACTACCGGACGGCCGACGGCGACCACCTCAACGTCGCGGAGTGCGTGCCGATCGACGGCCACCCGGACCTCCCCGCGGACCACCCGAAGAACCTCGGCGAGGACGAGCGCCTGCTCACCCCCGCCGAGCGCCGCGAACTGCTGCGCCACCGCACCTTCCTGCGCACCCCGGCGGCCGCCGACGCCCTGGCGCGGCCCGAGCAGTGGAAGCGGGACTTCCTCCCCTTCGAGTGGCGCATGCCGGCCGGCGACAACTGAGGCCCGGACCATGTCCGGTCATCCGCTTCCGTGAGCGCCCCCGTGGGCCGGTTCACCGGTGCGCCACCCGCCGGCGTCCCCCAGGCCCCGCAAGCGACTACCGCACCGCCAGGTCCTGGTTCCCGACCACCTTGAGCAGCCGCAGCGCCTCGTGCGAGGGTGTGCCGGGCGCGGCGGTGTACAGGATGATCCACTGGTCGCGCTTCGGGTCGTGCAGCGCCTCGCAGTCGAGGTCGAGCGGGCCCACGACCGGGTGCAGGATGCGTTTGTGGTTCGAGCGGCTGACCGAGACGTCCTTCTGCGCCCAGAGCTCACGGAACTCGGCGCTGGCCGCCAGCAGGCGGTCGACCAGGTCGCGGACCCCGGTGTCGCCGGGGTAGCGGGCCTTCGCCGCCCGCAGGTCGGCGACCGCGCCGCGGCTGAACTGCTCGAGCCCGGCCGGGTCGTGGCGGGCTCGGGTCGCCGGGTCGGTGTAGAAGCGCCAGATGAGGTTGCGCTCGCCGGGCGGCAGCGCGGAGTAGTCGCCGAGCAGCGCGGCGGCCATGGCGTTCCAGGCGAGCAGGTCGCGGACCGCGCTGCACACCACCGCCGGGGTGTCGTCGAGCCGGTCGAGCAGGTGCAGGACGCCCGCCCTGACCTCCCGGTCGAGGCCCGGCGGAGGGCCGGGCTGCTCGCCGACGAGGTGGAAGAGGTGGGCGCGCTCGTCGTCGGACAGGCGCAGCGCCCGGCCGATCGCCCCGAGCATCTGGCGCGACGGCCGCGGACCGCGGCCCTGTTCGAGGCGGATGTAGTACTCCACCGACATGCCCGCGAGCTGGGCGACCTCCTGGCGGCGCAGGCCCGGGGTGCGGCGGCGCCCGCCGGCCGGCAGGCCGACGTCCGACGGCTGCACGCGCGCCCGCCAGCGCCTCAGGAAGGCGGCGAGCTCCGCCCGGTCGACGTGTTCCACGCCTCCAGTGTGGCCCGCCCGCTCCCCGGCGACCATGGCACTGCCGATACCACCCTCGGCAGTGCTCTCCCGGCGCCGTCCGCGGCGGGCCAGGCTCGATGCCATGACCAAGCGCATCATCCTCATCACCGGCGCCAACAAGGGCGTCGGATTCGCCGCCGCCCGCGAACTGGGCCGGGCCGGCCACACCGTGCTGATCGGCGCCCGTGACCACGAGCGCGGCACCGCGGCCACCGCCGGACTCGCCGCCGAGGGGCTCGACGCCCACTTCGTGCGGCTCGACGTGACCGACGGGGCGTCGATCGGCGCCGCCGCCGAGCAGGTCGAGGCCGAGTACGGCCGGCTCGACACCCTCGTCAACAACGCCGGCATCACCCGCGACTGGCAGCACACGCCCGACCGACTGCCCGTAGCGGCGCTGCGCGAGGTGTACGAGACGAACGTGTTCGGCGTCGTCGCCGTCACCAACGCGCTGCTGCCGCTGCTGCGGAAGTCGTCCGCAGGCTGCGTGTGCAACGTCTCCAGCGGCCTCGCCAGCACGTCGTTCCTCGCCGATCCGGACTCCCCGGTGTGGGAGCACGCGACCCTGCTCGCGTACAACACCTCCAAGGCCGCCCTGAACGCCGTCACGCTCGTCTACGCCCGCGCCCTGCGGGACGCCGGGGTGAAGTTCAGCTCCGTCGAACCCGGTCACTGCGCGACGGACCTGAACCACCACACCGGTTCGCTCACCGCCGAGGAGGGCGGCCGGCGGATCGCCGCGCAGGTGACGGCGGCGGCCGACGGCCCGACCGGCCGCTTCCTGAGCGAGTACGGCACCACCACCCTCCCCTGGTAGCCGCCTAGTGCCGGATCAGCTCGGGCAGCTTCCGCATGTCGTCGAAGACGACCGTGTCCGGCCCGGCCAGGCGCTCCGCCGGGGTGAGCCCGCCTGCGTAGCCGAGGGCGCGCATCCCGGCCGCTCGGGCGGCCCGGACGCCGGGCAGGCTGTCCTCGACGACGACGCACGCGGCCGGGTCGACGCCCATCGAGCGGGCGGCGTGCAGGAAGAGGTCGGGCGCGGGCTTGCCGCGCCCGACCTCGGTGGCGCTGAGGATCCGCCCGGCGAAGTGCTCGTACAGGCCGGTGCGGCCGAGGGTGTGGCGCATCTTGTCGTGCGAGCCGCTGGACGCGACGCAGGTCGGCAGGGTGATGGCGGCGAGCGCCTCGCGGATCCCGGCCACCGGTTCCAACTCGGCGTCCACGGCCTCGGCGTGGAGCTCGGCGAAGCGCTCGCGCCAGCGGTCGGCGGTCGCCGTGCCGAGCCGCTCGGCGACCACCGCGTGGTTGGCGGCCTCGGAGCGACCGATGAAGTGCTCGACCACGTCGGGCAGGGTCAGCGGCCAGCCCAGCTCCGCGCCGAGCCTCATCTGGACGCGGGCGGCGATGACCTCGCTGTCCACGAGGACGCCGTCGCAGTCGAATATCACCAGCTCAATCGGCTTGATCATCCGCTCAGCTTAGGCCGGAGCAGGATGCGGCGCCGGTCGAGGTCCAATTCCTCCAGGACGACGGCGATTTCGTCGCCCTCATCGACCCAGGACGGAACGTCCTCGGCGGGCACCAGGCCGCCCAGTTCCAGGCCGGCGTCGTTGTGCAGGTCGACGAGCGCACCCGGCACGAGGAGCTTGCGGACCACTCCGGTGAACGTCCGCCCGACCGGATCGGTGTCGGCGAACCGCTGCCACGGGTGGGGCAGGAGCGCCTTCATCGACAGGGCGACCTCTTCCCGTTCGAACTCGACGTTCAGCACGAGCGCCTCGAACTCCCGGCCCACCGGCGCGACGTCGTCCACCGAGTCGAAGTGGTTCCAGGACATCTGGGGGACGCGCAGGAAGCCGACGTGGCGTCCGATGTCGCCCTCCAGGTGGACGCGCACGCCGACGTCGAGCAGGCCCGTCGACACCACCCCGCGCACCCGGTCACCGGCCCACAGCGTCCCGAGGTAGGTCCGCAGCCGCTCGGCACGGGTCGGCTGGAGGCGCCACCGGGTGCGCAACACGCCGTCCGGGTCCGGGAGTTCGGCGGACAGCAGCGGATGGCGATCGGCCGGGTCGACGGGGATCAGCGCGGCCCGGCCGTTGCGCACGGACGTGTGCAGCTCGGCGACACGCGCCGGGAAGGAGTCGCCGAGCTGTGGTTCCTCGACGAGCAGCGCGACCGGCCCGCGCCGCTCGATCGCGGCACGGACGGCGTCGGTGTCGGGCGAGAGCGCCGGCCAGACGGCGAGCCGCGCGCGGGGCGTCAGCTTCGCGCGCACGCCGTCAAGGTCCGCGACGGAGGAAATCTCGTACCAGCGGCGGCCGTTGCGGACGTACTGCTCCTCCAGCAACGCCGCCCCCCGGGCCTCGGCCAGCGTGCCGACCTCCGCCCAGAACGCGTCGTCGGCCGGGCGCGCATCGGCCGTCTCGTCCAACTCACTTGCATACGGCGACCGTTCGACCTCGTCGACGTCAAGCCCCAGCGCCCGTACCCGTCCCACGGCGGCACCCGAGAAGGCCCCACCGACGTAGATCTCGCCGTCGTCGCCGACATGGACGAAGAACCCGTCGTCGCCGTCGAGGCGGCACCACGCCCCGTGCCGCAGCACCATCGCGCGCACCAGCGCCAGCCCGGTGGCCAGCGGCACCTCGGCGCCGTCGTGGTAGCCCCGGCGGCGGTAGTCGAAGAGGCCGTGCAGCCCGTTCCCGTTGACTCCCCCGCGGTCCCGGGAGAACGAGAAGAACCCGGTCAGCGTGGGGTTGTCGAGCGTCAGCCGGGTCACCCCGGCGTCGAGCGCGAGGCCGGCGACGGCGGCCGTGCAGGCCTGCGCGTGGCTCTCGCGGGAGTGGTGGTCGAAGGGGCCTTTCAGGCGGAGGACGGGAGGCATGCCGCGCAGTCTAGCCAGCAGGGCCGGCCGGACCGCGCGGCAGGAGCCACCGCCGATCAGCGGTCCGTCAGCTCGTCTGGACGGAGGTGTCGTCGATCACGAAGCTCGTCTGCAGCGAGGCGTCCTCGGTGCCGGTGAACTTCAGCGTGACGCTCTTGCCCGCGTACGCCGACAGGT